>JBBTFF010000123.1:0-8981 GCA_038041995.1 Gemmatimonadota bacterium
CGTCGACGCACAGCTCGGCAATGGACACGTGGTGATGTTCGCCATCCGCACGTTCTGGCGGTGGCAGACGCAGGGCACGTATTCGTTCGGTTTCAACGCGATCATGAACTGGAACGACCTCGACGCCGGCAAGCGGTAACGGGGCACTCGTGCGCTGAAGGTCTCTCACGAAGACCTGAGGGAAACGGAGGTCACGGAGGCAGTATTCCAAGGGGGTGTGGCGGACAGAACTCCCCGCCACACCCCCTTGGAATTATCTTCTCCGTGTCCTTCGTCTTGCTCCGGTCTTCGTGAGAGACGATCTCGAATCGTGCCGTGTGCGTGGTGGCCGGCGCCACATTGCACTAGATTTCGCGCGGCCGCGAAATGCGCGGCCCGCCAGCTTTCCCGTGCCCCCTTCCCGCATGCGCAGCACGCTCCTTGCCCTGGCCCTCGGCGTGTGGCCGCTGGCCGCCGCATCCCAGCAGCCGCAGCCGGTGGTTTCCATCGCCGCAGCCATCAGGACCCTGGGTTCCGGCGATACCGTGACGGTGGCCGGGCGCGCCACGGCCGGCACCGGACAGCTCCAGTCGACCGTGTTCGACATCGCCCTCGAGGATTCCAGCGGCGGCATTCGCGTCTTCTCGCGAATGCTCGAAGCGAGCGTGCGGGTTGGCGACAGCATCGTGACGACGGGCGTGGTGAAGACGTACCGCGGCAACGTGGAGATCATCGGTACGTCGTTGACGGTCGTGCCCGGCGCACGCCTGGTCATGACGCCGACCCCGATCGCCGTCGATCACGAGCTGCTGTCGAGGTACTCGGGCCGCCTGGTGCGCGTGCGCGGCCGCGTGGCCGGCTTCGGCAAGAGCGAGGGCGGCCAGTACCTGCGACTGCGCGACCTGAACCCCGACGCGACCGGGACCCTCACCATCTGGGTGCCGTCGAATCATGGCGAACCGATCGACCTCTCGCGCGTGCAGTACGAGGACAGCGTCACGGTGGCGGGCATCATCTCGTCGTATCGCGACAACACCGATGATCCGCTGGTGTGGCAGATCGTGCCGCGCACGCGCGACGACGGAGCGTGCCGCAGCGCCGTGGCGGCCTGCCCGTGAAGTGGCTGTACGTCGCACTGGCCGTCTCGCTGCTGGCGGCGGCCTGGCTGTACTCGGGACGCTACCGGGCGTACGCGCAGCTGCGCGCCCTGCGCGAGACCGAGGCGCGCTACCGCCAGCTGCTGGCACTGTCGCCCGATGCGGTCATCGTCCATGCCGAGGGGAAGGTGCGCTTTGCCAACCTCGCGGCGGCCAACCTGCTTGGGTGCGCCAGCGAAGCGGCGCTCAGCGGCCGCACGATGCACGACTTCGTGCCTGCCGAGTTTCGTGAGGTGCTCGACGCACCTCCGACGGTCACCAGCGACGCGAAGACGCGCCGCGTGCGCGGTCAACTCAGGAGCGGCTCCGGGCGGCTGGTGGACGTCGAACTGACGGCCAGCCCCTGCTTCTACCTCGACCGCCCGGCCATCGTGGTGCTGGCGCGTGACATCACGCAGCAAATTCGCTATGAGCGCGACCTGCACGCGCTGGCGCTGGTGGACGAGCTCACCGGCCTGGCCAACCGGCGCGGGTTCGCGTTCTTCGCCGAGGCCGAGCTGGCGCGGGCGCGTCGCGAGCAGCGCAACCCGGTGGTGGTCTTTGCCGACATCGACCTCTTGAAGCAGATCAACGACGCGCATGGCCACGCGGCCGGCGACGTGGCCATCAAGCTGGTGGCGCAGGCGTTCAAGGGCATCCTGCGCGAGTCGGACATCGTGGCGCGCTGGGGCGGCGACGAGTTCGTGGCGCTGATTGGCGAGGGCGGCGAGGCGGCGGCGGCTCATGTGAGCGCGCGACTTGGTGGCGCCATCGCGGCGTTGCGTCCGCCGGGTGTTGCGTATGCCGTCCGGGTCAGCGTCGGCGTCAGTTCACTCGACCCGACGCTCCCGCTCGCCGAGGCCATCGAGCGTGCCGACGCCGAGTTGTACAAGACGAAGGGCGCGCGCAACAGCGGGGAGACGCGATCGTGAGTCTCGAAGAATGACGGCGGCACGCCTGGTCGGTCATCGCAATTCGGTCCATCCCTCGGTGCAGCATCCGTCGGCTGACCCTCTGTCACGCCTCCAGCCCTGAGCCCCCATGCGCCTCCTCACCCTCCTGCCGCGCGCGATCGCGGTCGCCGCCTACGTCTGGACGCTGACCCACAAGTAGGGGCTGGTCGAAGGGGGGGCGGAGTGGCGGGAGAACCCCTCGATACTTTCCGCCCCCAGCATCGTCATTTCAATGATGCTCGATACTCTTCGCCATTTCATCCGCCAGCGACGGTCGGCGGAAATTTCGGTTGCGCCCAAGGAATCGCCGCACGACGAGATTCAGCTCGCAGCCTCGGCGTTGCTGCTTGAGCTGGCATACGCCGACGGGGATTTCACCGCTCCCGAGCGCGCCCACATCGAGTCGGCGCTCAGCCGTCATTTCAACCTCGAGCTCGCCGACATCCAGGCGCTTCTGGCCCTTGCCGATGAAGAACGCCGCGGCGCCATCGACCAGTTCCAGTTCACGCGGCTCATCAAGGAGCACCTCGATACCGGCCAGCGCGTGGTGCTGGCCGAGGTCATGTGGGGCGTGATCCTGGCGGATGGCCACCTCGCAGACCGTGAGACAGTCCTGCTCCGCAAGGTCGCCAGCCTGCTGGACGTGGAACCGGGGTACCTGACGGAAGCGCGGCGGCGGGCGACACCGAACGCACCGTCCGGCCACTGACGGCACCCGCGGCGGGGACCGTCGTCGTTCCGCCCGCGCTGCCCGCTACATCCCGTCGGTGTTCCTGAGCAGCCGCTCGAAGAACCTGATCGCCATGATGAAGCCGTCCACCCCCACGCGCTCGTTGGTGCCGTGGGCGCGCGTCAGCACATCAGCGGTCGCCGGAGCGGCCAGAAAGCGGAAGGTCTGGTTGCTGAGTTCGGACCAGATGCGCGCGTCCGTGCCGCCAACCACGAGGTAAGGCGCGACCACGAGGTTCGGGTCGGGATAGATCTCGCGCAGCGACTTCTCGAGCGCCTTGAATCCAGCGCCCTTCGGATCGCTGACCGCTGACGGCTCTGTCCTGAAGCCCACGGCCTCGATCTTCACCGCGGTGTCACCGATGACCTGCCGTACGCGCTCGGTGACGCTCGCAATGCTCTCGCCCGGGCGAATACGGAGGTTCACCGTGGCCTTGGCGTCGATGGGGAGCACGTTGGTCTTCACACCGCCATTGATGATCGTGACGGCGGTCGTGGTGCGCAGCATCGCCGCGCCCGACGGCTTGCCGGCCATGCCCTTGTTGACCAGCGAGCCGAAGAACCAGAGGTTGCTGAGCGCCATCCGCTTGCCGTAGGGCATGCCGCCACGCAGGCGCACCATCATTTCCCTGGTGGGCCCATCGAGCACCAGCGGAAACGGTGACGCCTCGAGCTTCGTGATGGCAGTTGCCAGTTGGCCGATGGCGGTGTGAGCAGGCGGGGTGGACGAGTGCCCGCCGGCGGCCTTGACGCTGAGCTGCAGCGAGAGGAATCCCTTCTCCGACGCGCCGACGAGTGCAACGGTCCCGTTGGTGCCAACCAGCGAGCCGGGGACAATGGCGCCGCCTTCGTCGACGACCAGCGCCGGCCCCTTGATGCCGCGCTGGACCAGTGTCGCCTTGATCGCGCGCGCGCCGCTGCCACCGACTTCCTCGTCGTGGCCGAAGGCGAGGTAGATGGTGCGCCTCGGGTGGAATCCGCCCCGCAGCGCGCCTTCCGCCGCCTCGAGAACGGCCATCACCGACACCTTGTCGTCCAGCGTGCCGCGACCCCAGACAAAGCCCTCGGCTATGACGCCGCCGAAGGGCGGTTGTGTCCACTTCGCCTCGGTGCCCGGGATGACCGGAACGACGTCGAGGTGGCCCATGAGGATGACCGGCGCGAGCGCCGTGTCCGTACCCGGCCACGTGTAGAGCAGCGACAGCCCTGCCACCGTCTCTCGCGTCAGCTGCGCGTGCACCAGCGGGAAGCTCGTTCGCAGGTGCTCGTGCAGCGCGCGGAAGGCCGCACTGTCGGTCGTCTGGGTCCCCTCCTCGTAACTGACGGTCGGGAACCTGACGGCACCGGCAAACCGCGCGATCGCTCCGGCCGAATCCACGGAAACGGCCACTTGAGCCACCGATGAGGAGGCGACGGTGCGGGACAGACGCGCGGTGTTGGCCACCAGCGCGAGGACAAGCAGGACCGCGAGGCCACAGACGGCGAGAAGGAGTTTCTTCATGGTGTGGGAAGAGGGTGGGACAATTGTGGCACGGAGGCACCACGGGCGCCAATGGCGCGAGTCAGTTCTGGCGCCGCACTTCCGTATTCGTGTTCCGCGATCCGTTTCGAATTCCGAATTCGAATTCCAATCCCGTCATCCGAATTCCGGTTCGGCCACGGCGCCATACGCACCGCCGCCCGGCGTCTCGATGGTCAGCACGTCCCCGGGCTGAAGTTCCACCCGACACTTCGACGGCAGCGGCTCGCCGTTGAGCAGGTTGCGCCCCGTCGCACCGTCGCCGCCGCCGTGGGATCCGCGCGGCGCACGCACGCGACGCTCGGTGAGCAGGGTCACCGTGCAGCGCTCGAGCACGCGATAACGGCGGAGCACTCCGTCTCCACCGTTTTCCCTGCCCCTGCCTCCCGACCCTCTGCGGATGGAGTATTCGTCAACGCGCAGAGGGTACGCCTGCTCCAGCGATTCGATGGGCGTATTGCGCGTATTGCTCATCCCCACATGCACGGCACTCGGCCCGGGCCCCTTGGCGCTCGCCCCCTGCCCGCCTCCCAGCGTTTCGTAGAAGGTCCACCCGGCGCCGCCGAAGGTGACGTTGTTCATCGTCCCCTGCCCCTGCGCCGGCGCGGCCACCCCGGCATTGGCCAGCGCGGCAAACAGCAGGTCGGTGATGCGCTGCGACGTCTCCACGTTGCCCGCGGCCACGGCACTCGGCCACCTGGCGGCAATCACGCAGTCATCGGGCGTCAGGATCTCGATGGGCCGCGCGATGCCGTCATTGGTCGGGACGTCGTCGTCGAGGAGCGAGCGCAGCACGAAGAGCGCGGCGGCGCGCGCGACGGCCACCGGACAATTCACGTTGCCACGCACCCGCGGGCTCGTGCCGGCGAAGTCGAGCGTGAGACGGCCGTCCCGCACCCGCAGGCGCACCCGCAGCGGCACCAGCGCGTCGGTGACGCCATCACCCTCGAGAAAATCCTCCGCGTCGGCCTCGATATCACCCAGTTCACGGAGGCGAGCCACCGCGCGACGCTCGGAGTAGTCGAGCAGCGCCGACGCGCCGGCTTCCACGCGCGCCGATCCCTCGCGCTCGCGCAGCGCGCGCCATCCGGCGGCACCCGCGTGGCAGGCCGACTGCTGCGCCGCCAGGTCGCCGCGACGCTCGTCCGGTGTCCGCACGTTGGCCAGCACGAGGGCGAGGAGCGACTCATCGAGCGTACCGCCGGCGACCAGCCGGACCGGTGGGAGCACGAGGCCTTCCTGCACCAGTTCGGTAGCGCCAAACGGCATGGATCCGGGGCTCATGCCGCCGACGTCGGCGTGGTGCGCGCGCACGGCGGCGAAGCCGGCGATAAGCCCGCCTTCGTCGATCGCCTCGACCATCGTGAGATCGGGAAGGTGCGAGCCGCCGTGATACGGGTCGTTGAGCAGGAACACGTCACCGGGGCGCGGCCCGCGCGTGCGCACCGCGCGCACTGCCTCGGGCATCGCGCCCAGGTGCACGGGAATGTGCGCGGCCTGGGCAATCATCCGTCCATCCGGATCAAAGAGTGCGCACGAAGCGTCGCGCCGCTCCCGGATGTTCGGCGACAGCGAACCCCGGGTGAGCACGGCGCCCATTTCTTCGGCGATCATGGCGACGCTCGAGGCGAACACCCGGATGGCCAGGGGATCGAAGCCGCTCATGGCGCGCGCTCCAGCATCCAGCCGCCCAGCGCCATCGCGCGCGCCGTCCAGTCGCTGGCCACGAACAGCGTGGCATCGGGGAGGGTGATCACCGCTTCGCCGGCCACCTCGGCGTTGCAGGGCGACCCATCGTCGACCAGCGCTTGGCTGTTCCACGTCGGCGTGCCGTGCCGCGCAAACCGGACGATCTCGGCCTGCGCGCTGGCTGTGTGGCGAACGGCCACCACCTCGACCTCGCGCTCGAGCACGAAGCCATAGCGCACCCGGTGCCGTTCGGCAAAGTGCGCGGCGATGGCTGAGCCGTCCTCGCCCGGCGTGAACGGCACGTCGAGTTCGTACCCCTGCCCCACATAGCGCGTGCGCGCCGTCCAGGCGCGCACCGCGCCTTCCACCTGCGCGGCCAGCGCGGCGGCGAGCGAGTGCACGCGCTCCGCGTCGATCGCGCTGGTGCGCTGCATGACACTGGCCGCCGCCTCCCGGCGCTCGGGCGCCATGGCCAGCCCCAGCGCGCTGAGCACGCCCGCATGCGGCGGCACCAGCACACGCGTGGCGCCAATGAGGTCGGCCAGGGCGCAGGCGTGCAGCGGACCGCCGCCGCCGAAGGCCATGAGCACGCAGCTGCGCGGGTCCACGCCACGGTCCACGCTCACCCGGCGCAGCGCCCGCGCCATCTCGGCATCGGCGATGTTCAGCATCGCCCCGGCCGTGCGCTCCGTCGAGGCGCCCAGCGCCTGCGCCAGCGTCTCGATGGCTCGGCGCGCACGATCGACATCCAGCGCCACGCCACCGCTCATGCGATGCGCGACGATGCGCCCGAGCACAAGATTGGCGTCGGTCACGGTGGGCTGCGTGCCGCCGCGTCCAAACGCCGCCGGGCCAGGCATGGCGCCGGCGCTGCGGGGTCCCACCCGCAGCGCGCCGCCGTCATCAATCCAGCCAATGGAGCCACCGCCGGCCGAGACCGTGTCGACGAGTACCCGGGGCAAGGCAATGGGAACGCCTGCCACCTCGCCACCAGACTCGACCAGCGGCTCACCATCGAGGATGAGTCCGGCGTCGGCGCTGGTGCCGCCGATGTCGATGGTGAGCGCGCGATCGTAACCCGCTGCGCGCAGCACGGCCGCCGCGCCCACCACGCCGCCGGCCGGCCCCGAAAGCGCCAGTGCGGCAGCCTCGCGCGCCGCCTCGGCCGCCGTGCGCATTCCGCCGCCGGAGGTCATGACGCTCGGCGCCGGATGCCCGCGCTCCTGCACCGTCTCGCCGAGGCGCGCGAGGTACCTGGCCACGGCAGGTCGCGCATAGCCTTCGGCGACGGCCGTCGCCGTGCGTTCGTATTCGCGGATCTCCGGCAGCACCTGATGCGCGCAGACGACCTGCCTGCCGGGCAGCGCAAGCAAGAGCGCCTGCGCGAGGCGTTGCTCGTGTGTGCCGTCGGCGTACGCGTGCAGCAGCGACACCACCACCACTTCGGGACTGCGCGCAACCACCTCGGCGACGACGCGCGCTATTTCGGCCTCGGTGAGCGGAATGCGCACGCCCTCCGGTTCGATGCGCTCGCCGACCGCTACGACGTCTCCAACCGCCACCAGAGGAGCCGCGTGATGCACCGACAGGTCGTACAACGATGCGCGCTCCTGCCGTCGCAGTTCGAGCAGGTCGGTGGCACCGGAGGTGGCGCACAGCACCACGCGCGCGCCGCGCCGCTCGAGCAGCAGGTTGGTCACCACCGTGGTGCCGTGCGCAATGCGGGCCACGGAGCCCGGCAGGGCGCCGAACGCGTCGAGCGCGGCCGCCACGCCCACGCTCTGGTCCGCGGGCGTGCTGAGCACCTTGCGAGTGACCACCGTGCCGAGCGCTTCGATCGCCGCAAGATCGGTGAACGTCCCGCCGACGTCGATGCCGACCGCGTTGTTCACGCGCGCCTTCCGCCGATGAGCGTCAGCGCCGGCACCAGCATCCCCAGGTAGATCATCGTCGGTGCGAAGGCAGCGGCGACGGCAGCGTTGGACTGGCCCGTGACGCCGGTGACGGCCAGCGCCAGCGACACCAGCGCGCACAGGGCGCAGAACCCGGCCACCCAGCGCGCCGCGCCGGCGCTGCGTCCCGTGACCACGGCGCGCGGCACCAGCCAGGCCGCGGCCAGCGCCACGGGCGACAGCAGGAGCACGTTCCAGTTGTTGTACCAGAAGACGTGCGCCGAGAAGAGTTCCATGAAGAGGACCAGCGTGCCCAGCAGGCCAGTCAGGGCGTACCAGACGGCCGACACCGTGGCGACGACGCCGCGCGCCACGCGCTGCGCCCGGTGCCAGCGCCCGCGCAGTGCGCTCATGAAGGCCAGGCCGCCGAAGAGCGCGAGCGGCACCAGCGCACCAAGCGCGAACACCACGTACAGTCCGGGAAACGCCAGCGGCTGCGGCGCCTCGGCCGTTCGTGTGGCATCGAACAGCAGGCGTTCGCTCGCCACGAGTCTTACCGGGGCCCCTTCGGGTCCGGGCAGCACGACGCCGCGCAGGCGGTCGCGCAGGCGCATGGGCACGTACGCCTCGTCCCACGCCGTCATGCGCGTGTCGGAGCGCGGGCCCAGGGCAACGTCGATGCCCAGCCGGCTCAGCGCCGCCTCCTCGGTGAGGCGCAATGCCTCGCTGCGGAAGGAGTGATCGCCCATCGAGTCGGCCCAGGCGCGCTCGAGCGAGCCGCCCAGCACCGAGTCGAGCGCATCACGCACGCGAGTGGAGCAATTGTCGCGGAAGTAGTCGTAGCGGTAGTACTTGTTGTCGTCGAGCGCATTCCAGCGCACGAACTGCAGCAGTTGGGCCTTCTGCGTGGCGCTGAGGTTGAGCACCTGCTCGACGGCGCTGCGGTTGTTCTCGCGGTAGTACGCCAGCAGCGGTTCGGTCTGGAACCCTTCCATCCAGTAGCGCGAGTTGCCGCTGAGGAACCGCCCGAGGAAGTTCGGCTCGTCGAACGAGAACATGCCCCAGTTCCACGAGACGTCGAGCG
>JBBTFF010000124.1:0-7318 GCA_038041995.1 Gemmatimonadota bacterium
CCACCAGCCACCAGCCACCAGCCACCAGCCACCAGCCACCAGCCACCAGCCACCAACTTTTTTCTCAGGTCACAAATGCTCAAGATCCATCATTGCGAGTCCGCTCCCGCCGCCATCGGTCCGTACTCGCAGGCAGTCGCGGCGGGCGGGTTCCTGTTCTGCGCCGGACAGACGCCCCTCGATCCGGCCACCATGACGCTCGTCGAGGGTGACGTTGGCGTGCAGGCGGCGCAGGTGCTCAAGAACCTCCATGCGGTGCTGCAGTCGGCCGGGTGCACGTGGAAGGACGTGGTGAAGACCACCATCTTCCTGCGCACCATGAACGACTTCGCCAAGGTGAACGAGGTGTATGCCGCCACGCTCGGCGACTGCCGCCCCGCGCGCTCCACGGTCGCGGTGGCCGGCCTGCCGAAGGACGCGCAGGTCGAGATCGAGCTGATTGCCCAGCTGCCGTAGGAAGCGTTCCGGTTCCAGTCCCGCATTCCGTTTCGAATTCCGATATCGCATTCCAGTTCCGTCATCCGAATTCCGGTTCATCAAATGACCAAAGCTGAGATCTTCCGCCTCACCCACTACGCCCGCTGCGCCGGCTGAGCGTCGAAGATGGGTCCGGAGGACCTGTCCGAAGCGCTGGCGCCGCTCTCGCGTCATACTGACCCACGGCTGCTCGTCGGACCTGACACGTTCGATGACGCCGCGGTCTTTCGCCTGCACGACGATCTGGCGCTCGTGCAGACCGTGGATTTCTTCGCGCCCATCGTCGACGATCCCTACGACTTCGGGCGCATCGCGGCCGCGAATGCGCTGTCGGACATCTACGCCATGGGTGGAACGCCGCTGACCGCCCTGGCGCTCGCCGCGTTTCCCGAGGACAAGCTGCCGCTGCGCGTGCTCACCGACATCCTGCGGGGCGGGGAGGACGTGGTGCGGTCGGCCGGGGCATTCGTCGTCGGTGGCCACACCATCTCCGACGACGAGGTCAAGTACGGACTGTCGGTGACGGGTACCGTGCACCCCGGCCGGGTAATGTCGAACGCCGGTGCCCGCGCCGGCGACGTGCTGGTGCTCACGAAGGCGCTCGGCACCGGCGTGCTCGCCACGAAGATGAAGAATGGAACGTTGTCGACCGGGCACGCCGCGTCGCTCGTGGCCAGCATGGTGCAACTCAACGCCCTTGCCGCCGAGGTTGCCGTGGAAGTTGGCGCCCGCTGCGCCACCGACATCACCGGCTTCGGGCTGCTCGGGCATGCCTCGCATGTGGCGCGTGCCAGCAACGTCACGCTGCGTTTCGACAGCGCACTACTGCCCGAACTTCCGGGGGTCCGACAGGCTATCGACGAGGGCGTCACGACCGGCGGCGCCGCGCGCAACGCGCGCTACGTCGAACCTCGCGTGCGCTGGGGAAGCAGCGTGACCGGGATGGCGCGCGTGCTTGCCGTGGACCCGCAGACATCCGGGGGCCTGCTGGTGGCCGTCCCGTTCGACCGCGTTGCCGAGTATCTTGACCGGGTCGACGGCGCGGCGCGCATTGGCGAAGTGCTGCCACCGCAGGATACCGCCCTCGTCGTCGACTGACCGCGCCGCGTCGTGGGGGTGGATGGGGCCTGGTGGTCCTCCTGGTCTTCAAAACCAGTGCGGCCTGACTTCGTCGGGCTTGGTGGGTTCGATTCCCACACGCTCCCGCCAGCGGGGCTCGCAAAGGCTACGACCGTCGGGTGCGCACGAATTGGCACATCCCATCTTCCCGTCCAGCACCTATGACCGAACCTGTTCGCTATCGCCTCATCGCCGCAGACGGCTCGGTCATTTCCAGCGCCGCGCCCGGGACCTTCGGTGGCCATCGACGCCGGCGCGTCTACGGGCGCCTCGACTGCAAGGCCGCGCGACGCGCGCTCGCACTCGGTGGAAGCTACGCGCAGCAGCGCGTCTTCTTCACGGACGAAGCGACGGCGCGTGCCGCCGGCTATCGGCCGTGCGCAACGTGTATGCCTGACGAGTACAAGGCCTGGAAGGCGCGGCGCTGAGTACACGCAGTGCCGGCGCAGCCTTCAGCCGTTCCAGCGGCGCCGGCGCTGCCAGGCCGTGCGGCTGTTATCTTTTCGGCGCGGCACCTGAAACCGTCTCCAGGGTACACCCTCACCGTGCTCCGTCGCTTCTACGCTCTCGCGCTGCCGCTCGCCGTGCTGGCGACACCGTTCCCTGCGTCCGTTCGAGCGCAGGCGCCCGGCGCGCCCATCGGCGGGCCCATCGGCGCGCCCGCAGGCGCGCAACCCGCGCTCAAGCCGCCCATCACGCCGCGCCGCGCGTTTCTCTACTCGCTGTTCGTTCCGGGGGCTGGACAGGCGGCGCTCGACCGGCAGTTCGTTGGCGGGGTGTTCTTCCTGACCGAAGGGCTGTCACTGGCGCTCGTGCATCGCTCGGCCGAAGACCTTCGGCTCGCGCGCCAGTTCCGCAACGACTCGCTGCCCGCGACGTACCAGGTGGACGCCGGGGGCCAGGCGGTGGTCGGAGCCGACGGTCGCCCCGTCGTGGCCACCTGGAACGTCAGCAGGTATTCGGCGGCCCGGGTGCGCGCCAGGCGCACGCACTACGAGGACTGGCTCGCCGTGCTCATATTCAACCACCTGTTTTCCGGCGCCGACGCGTTCGTGGCCGCGCAGCTGTGGGACCTGCCGGCGCGCGTGGCGGTGCGCACCGCGCCCGACGGGCGCGCGGCCGTCGTCGCGACCCTTCGCTTCCGCTAGGTCCTTCCCCGACCAGCCGACGTGTCCGCTAGATCGCGCCCCGGTCGATCGACACGTCCACGAACTCGGCCGTGCCGTCCCAGCGGCACAACGCAACGTGGTCCGGCGCGAGCTTCAGGAAGGTGGGCGCGTCCAGCCACGCGCCGGGATTTGCATAGACGCCGCTTTCGCGCGACTTGCGCTCCAACTGTGCGAGATGCGTGTGCCCGAAGATCACCAGCTCCAGCGTGGGGTCTGCTCCCAGGGTGTCGTGCGCCACAGCGCGCAATCCCTCGCCCCCATCGCGCGGGCGCATGTTGCGGCTGGTGTGCGACATCGCGCGGGCAAGCGCCGCCCCCCAGTTGGGGTGCAGCCAGCGAAAGGCCCGGATGGACCACGGATGCCGAATCACGGCACGAAGCCTCCGGTACCCGGCATCGAGCCGCGGTCGCAACCCGTCGCCGTGCGCCACGTGCGTGCGCCATCCCGCCAGCTCGCCGATCCACGGTCCGTCGATGTACACGGCGCCACTCTGGGTGCGCAGCACGTCGCCGCCCCAGCAATCGTGGTTGCCCTTCAGCCAGACGACCGGAATGCCACGCTCGGTTATGGCCGCCACGGCGGACAGCAGTCGCACCCCCACCTGCGGCACCACGTGTCCCCACTCGAACCAGAACTCGAACATGTCGCCATTCAGTATGACTGTGCCCCTTCCCTCTGCCGCAACGTGCCGCAGGAACGACCAGAGCAGTTGCTCCTGCTCGGCCGATGCCACCCCAAGATGGGCGTCGGCCAGGACGTAGGCGGGGGAGGGAAGCGTAGTGACGAGGCGCTTGGGCATCGATAAATTGTATCGTGCGTGCGCGGCCTTTACAAACACCGCGCCGCCCGGGAGACTTCTCCCCGACGACGGCACACCACGCGTGGGGATGACATGGCGGAGCGGGATTCGGTTTCGGACATCCGGGTGCGGTACGCGGAAACCGACCAGATGGGCGTGGTGTATCATGCCAACTACCTGGTGTGGTGCGAGATCGGGCGCACCGACTACATCCGCTCCCGCGGCCTGTCCTACGCGGACATGGAGCGACAGGGACTCCTGCTCGCCGTCACCGACGTCACCATGCGCCTGCACGCCTCCGCCCGTTACGACGACCTCGTGCGCGTCACCACCCGCCTGGTGGCGGTGCGGTCGCGTGCCGTCGAGTTCGCGTACGAGATTGCCCGATCGGACACCGGCGCCGGCATTGCCTCGGTTGCCACCACCCTGGTATCCGTTTCGCCCGAGGGGCGCCCGGTGGCGCTTCCCACAGATATCCGCGCGTTGCTGGAACGCGGCCCGTTCGTCGTTTAGAGAATGACTCTGCCCCATCCTCTGCACTCCCGATTCGTGCGTTGCGCGCTGGCATTCGCGGCCCTCATCGTGACCGGCTGCGCCTATGGATTCAGCGGTGGCGGGCTACCCTCGCACGTCCGCACCCTCGCGGTGCTTCCGTTCTCCAACGAGACGGCCTCACCCGAGATCACGCGCGAATTCGCCGATGCCATGCGCGAAGGGCTGGAGAAACGGCTCGGGCTCCGCGACGCCAGCGAGGAGAAGGCCAGCGTCATCGTGCGAGGGACCATCGTCAAGTACGAAATCGACGTGCCGGTGGCCTACAGCGCCAACCCGCAGCAGGCCACCGCGTCCCGACGACGCTTGCAGATCATGGTCGACATCGAGATCTATGATCAGGTGCTCGGCAAGACGCTCTGGCAGAAGAAGGGCATTACGGGAGAGGGGGAGTATTCCGAACGGGCCGAAATCGATGGCCGCAAGCAGGCCATCAGCCGCATCGTCAACGAGGTCATCGAGGGAGCGCAGTCGCAATGGTGACAAGGACACGGCGGGGCGTCGGGCAGATCGGCTGCCTGGTGATGCTGTTGCTGTTTTCCGCGGTCGGATACTTTGCCGTCGGAATCGGCCAGGTCTACTGGGACTACTACCAGTACCGTGATCGCATGCAGCAAGAGGCGCGCTTCGCCGCCAGCCGCACGGACGGCGTGATCAAGAAGCGTCTCTACCTGTTCGCCGATTCGCTCGGACTGCCCGAGGGCGCCAAGCAGATTCGCGTGCGGCGCCGCGCCAAGCACGTGTACATCTGGACGGAGTACTACGAGAACATCGAGCTTCCGTTCTACACACGGGAAATCCTGCTCGCGCCGCGGGTCGAGTGGGCGTACTGAATCCGCGCCCGCCCGCGGACAAGATCCGCACCTGGGACGATGCCGTGCGCTGGCGGCGCACGCTGGCCGGTCCGCTCGTCTTCACCAACGGCGTCTTCGACCTGCTGCACGCCGGGCATGTCGATGTGCTGATGGGCGCTCGGGCGCAGGGCGCCCATCTCGTGGTCGGTCTCAACAGCGATGAGTCGGTGCGTCGCCTCAAGGGACCCACCCGCCCGGTGACCAGCGAGGCCGAGCGTGCGTATGTGCTGGCCGCCCTCGAGTGCGTCGACGGCGTGGTGGTCTTCGGCGAGGACACGCCGCGCGATCTCGTGCGCCGCCTCGAGCCCGACGTCATCGTGAAGGGCGGCGACTACACGCCGGAAAACGTCGTGGGTGCCAGCGACGTGTTGGCGCGCGGCGGGCGCGTGGTGATCATTCCACTCACGCCGGGGCAATCCACCTCCGGTATCATCAACAAGTTGCGGGGGTCTGGTGGTTGAGTCTCGACAGGATGGGCGCGCGCTGTCGGCGTTGCGCCCCGTGATATTGCAGCGGCAAGCCGTGGCGTACGCCGAGGGGAGCTGCCTGAGTGCCTTCGGCAACACGCGGGTGATCTGCGCCGCGTCGGTGGAAAAAGGGGTGCCCGGCTGGAAGAAGGGTCGGGGCGAGGGCTGGATCACCGCCGAGTACTCGATGCTTCCCCGGGCCACGCACACGCGCTCGGCGCGCGAGCGGGGCCAGCTGGGCGGCCGCACGCAGGAGATCCAGCGGCTCATCGGACGCTCCGTGCGCGCCATGCTCGACGACTTCGCCTGGGGCGAATGGACCATCAAGGTCGATTGCGACGTGCTGCAGGCCGATGGCGGCACACGCACGGCCGCGATCACCGGCGCCTGCGTAGCCGTGGTGGATGCGTTCGACTGGCTGGTGCGCGAGGGGCACCTCGCCGCGTCACCGGTGAAGCGCCGCGTGGCCGCGGTGAGCGTTGGTGTCGTTGATGGCGTGGCGTGCACCGACCTTGCCTACGAGGAGGATGTGCGGGCCGAAGTGGACATGAACGTGGTGATGAGCAGTGGCGGGCAGTTCGTGGAAGTGCAGGGCACCGGCGAGCGCGGCACGTTCGATCGCGCGCAACTCGACGCCTTGCTGGCGCTCGCCGGCTCGGCCATCGTCGAGCTCGACGCTCACCAGCGGCGCGCCCTCGGCCTGGCGTGAGCGGGCGCGGCCGCGTGCTGGTGGCGACGCGGAGTGCGGGCAAGCTTCGCGAGCTCGCGCCGATGCTCGCGGCGCACGGGTGGGACGCCGTTGACCTCGACACGGCGGGCATCGAAGAGCGTCCGGCCGAGGAGAATGCGCTCGAAGTGGCGGCGACCTTCGCCGAGAATGCGCTGGCGAAGGGGCGGTATTTCCACGCGCGCAGCGGCCTGCCGACGTTGTCGGACGACAGCGGACTCGAGGTGGAGGCGCTGGGGGGCGAGCCGGGGGTTCGCAGCAAGCGGTGGAGCAACCGTCCCGAGTTGACCGGGGACGCGCTGGACGCGGCGAACAACGCCCGGCTGCTGTCGGCGCTCGACGGCGCCGCGTCACGCGCGGCGCGCTACGTCTGCGCGGCGGCGTGGGTTGACGGGTCGGGGGAGACGGTCGCGCTGGGAGAGACGGCGGGGCGCATTCTCGAGGCGGCGGAGGGTGCTGGTGGATTCGGGTACGATCCGTTGTTCTTCAGCGTCGATCTGGGGGCGTCGTTCGGCGTGGTCAGTGCCGCGGAGAAGGCGCGCGTGAGCCATCGCGCGCGCGCGGTGCAGGCGTTGTTGCGAATTGTTGGTGCAGGGAGTTGATCTTGCGCTGTCGTCTGGATACTTTGCGAGTCTTCGCGGGGCGTAGCGTAGCCCGGTATCGCGCCTGCTTTGGGAGCAGGAGGTCGCCGGTTCGAATCCGGCCGCCCCGATTGCGTGCTCCGATGTGGTGCGATGCAGCGAGGAGTCGCATGCCGGACTTCTTGAAGAAGCGCCAGTAGCTCAGTTGGATAGAGCAACAGCCTTCTAAGCTGTGGGTCGGGGGTTCGATTCCCTCCTGGCGCGCCTGGCGAGGGTGGTTGGTGAAGGGGAGTGAGTGGCGGGGAACAAATAGCACCCATAGCTCAACTGGCAGAGCAACAGACTCTTAATCTGCAGGTTGTAGGTTCGACTCCTACTGGGTGCATGTGTCGACCGCATCGGCGTTGCCGATGCGGTCGTTGTTTGAGGATGCGGGGGTTGCTTTAGGAGTGGTAAAGCGCTATTGTTCCGATCCTCCCGGGAGCTACGGTTCCCGTTGGGTGGAGCCGCCGGGCCCGCGAGGGCCCGTTCGTGTCGGCAGGCAAGAAAGTTCGCGAAAAGTTGCGAACTACC
>JBBTFF010000125.1:0-1375 GCA_038041995.1 Gemmatimonadota bacterium
TTCTGCGCGTGACGAGTGCACCCTGGAAGGCCTGTTTGTCGACTACCTCGCGGTGCCCACAGGGCGTTTCGTTGAGGTGGACCGCACGCATGGCGAGGCCGTGTCGAAGGCAATTGACATCGTAAAGTCCCTCGGCCCCGGAGCAGGAGTCCGCAATCTGAAATCTGGTGTCTACCGGGACCTCTGGCGCGCTCTCGCGGAGCGGTACAAGCAGGAGGAAACGCGCGAAATCCAGGTCGGACGGAAGCGGAGTGAATCCACCACGAGTGACTCCAAGCGCGCCGCGCGGATCATCCGCTGG
The DNA here is from genome assembly GCA_038041995.1 of Gemmatimonadota bacterium. Lineage (GTDB taxonomy): Bacteria > Gemmatimonadota > Gemmatimonadetes > Gemmatimonadales > Gemmatimonadaceae > PNKL01. Next base: position 302 of record JBBTFF010000125.1, read on the forward strand.
GGCGGCCCCCGGCACGCGGAGCAGTGCGTGATCTTGTTGCTCGACGCCGTTCGCCTTGGAGCGGAGCGCGGCTTTGTCGCACATGCCCCGGCTCTTCCCGCGCGCTGGCACCAGGACTTCTGTCGTGACTGGGAGAAGATCACGGGTGAGAGGCTTTCGAAGCCGGTCGAAACGGAAGGTCCCCGGTACACCCTCGAGCAGCTGCAGGCGCTCTACAAACATCTTGAGCAGGCCGACCCTCGACTGCACTTGGCGATTGAGCTCGCGTTCGAAGCACGCTTGGGACAGGTGAAAGACGCTTGGCGTTCTGACCTCGACCTGGACAAAGACCCCTTCGGGTCGCTGACGATTCCCGGATCCGGCAAGAAGCTCGGGACGGAGATCCTGTTCACTAGGAACCAGCGACGCCTGGTCGACCGAATGATGCGGGTCGGCTACCTCCAGCCGCTCGAGGCCGCCCACCGTGATGGCAGGATCACCAATTACCCCCTGTACCCGGGAGGCAAGATCGGATATGGCCTCGATCCGCTGCGGGCCAAGAAGCCGCTGACGAGATCGGGCCTCGCCTCGATGTTCCGACGCCTGGAAAGGCTCGCCGGGGTCGCGCACGAAGTTGGGAGGCTCTGGTATGGATTCCGGAGGACTGCCTCGGACTTGGCCGAGGATAGCACCGTCAACGACCCGCTCGTCTCTGCGTCCCTGCACAGTGTTTCTGCCTCGAGCGTGGTCGGCCCCCACGACCAGGCCTTGAACTCCATTACTGGCCACGCCGATAGCCGCTCACGCCGGGGCTACCAGAAGAAGCAGGCTCCCCGTGTCCTGCGGCAGGCCCAACTCATTCGCGACGGCGTGCGCCGGCAGCTTCGCGGTGAGGACGGGGAAGACCCCAAACGGACCGATTTGGTCCAGGAGTAGAACGTGGAATTTGTCCAGAAACGCAGACTCCCCCCGGCCGACGAGCCGGGAGGAGCTGAGGAAACCGTCAGTTGCGTAAGAGCGGGCGATGGGACTCGAACCCACGACGTCCAGCTTGGGAAGCTGGCATTCTACCAACTGAATTACGCCCGCAACTGA
>JBBTFF010000125.1:1475-8320 GCA_038041995.1 Gemmatimonadota bacterium
CCGACTGGCGCACCCGCGCCGTCTCTCCCGCCGACGCCGTCGCCCTCGTGCACAGCGGAAATCGCGTCTTCGTCCAAGGCACGAGCGCCACGCCCACGCCACTCCTCGAAGCCCTTGCCAAGCGCAATGACCTCGAGAACGTCCACCTCTACCACCTGCACCTCTCCGGCGATGCCCCCTGGACGGAGCGAGGCCGGGCCAAGCGCTTCCACTCGATTTCCCTCTTCACCGGCCCGAATCTGCGCGCTCCCATCGAGGACGGGCGCGCCGACTTCGTGCCGATCTTCCTCTCGGACATTCCGGCGCTGTTCACGTCGGGGCGCGTGGCGCTCGACGTCGCCATCGTGCAGTTGTCGCCCCCCGACGCCCACGGCCTCTGCTCGCTCGGCACGTCAGTGGACGCCGCGCGCGCCGCCGTCGACAGCGCGCGCTTCATCGTGGCCGAAATCAACCAGCAGATGCCGCGCACGCACGGCAACACCGCCCTTCCGTTCGACCGTATCGACGCTTTCATCCAGACTGACCGTGCCCTGCACGAGCACATCACAGGCCCGGAAAATGCCGTCGAAGCACGTATCGGCGAAATCGTGGCCGGGCTCATCGAGGACCGCTCCACCCTGCAGATGGGGATCGGCGCCATTCCCGACGCGGTGCTCTCGCGTCTCGGCAACAAGCACGACCTCGGCGTGCACACCGAGATGTTCTCCGACCGCCTCATCGACCTGGTCGAGGGCGGCGTGATCACCAACAAGTACAAGCAGGTGCACGCCGGACGCACGACGACGAGCTTCGTGATCGGCTCCAGGCGGCTGTTCGACTTCGTGCACGACAATCTGGCGGTCGAGTTTCACCCCTGCGACCGCACCAACGACACGGCGATCATCCGGCGCAACCCGCGCGTGGTGGCCATCAACTCGGCCATCGAGGTGGACCTCACGGGCCAGGTGGTGGCCGACTCGTTCGGGCATCGCATCTACTCGGGCATCGGCGGGCAGATGGACTTCATTCGCGGCGCCGCCCTCTCGCGCGGCGGCAAGGCGATCATCGCCCTCCCGTCCACCGGGAGGGGCGGCACCATCTCGCGCATCGTCACTGAACTCGCCGCGGGCGCGGGCGTGGTCACCACGCGCGGCCACGTGCACTGGGTGGTGACCGAGTACGGCGCGGTGAACCTGCATGGCGCGACGTTGCGCGAGCGGGGGGCGGCGCTGATCTCCATTGCGCATCCGGATTTCCGGGCGGAGTTGACGAGGGACCTGAAGCGGATTCGACATTAGGCCAGTGTTACTGCCTACCTACGGAAGCACGGAGACTCGGAGGTTGCACGGAAACGGCCACCACTTTGAAGGGGGCTTGGCGAGACAGGACCGTTCGCCAGGCCCCCTTCAAAGTGGTTGCCGTTCATCCGTGCGATTTCCGTGTCTTCCGTGCTTCCGTGGTGTGCAGTAGAAGGAAGCCTATTGACAGAATCCCCGAACACACGTAGTGTATCACTACACTACTACACTTACTCCTGTGTTCGAACACATCGACCCCCGCAGTTCCACCCCCATCTACGCCCAGATCGCCGCCCGAGTCCGGGTGGCGGTCGCCGCCGGCGAGCTGGTCTCCGGCGACGGCCTGCCCTCGGTGCGGCAGCTCAGCAGTTCGCTGCGGGTCAACCCCGCCACGGTGGTGCAGGCGTACCGGGAACTCGAAGCCGAGGGCATGATCGACATGCGACAGGGATCGGGCACCTATGTCCGCAGCGTCGCGCCGGAGCGCCGCGCCAGCGAGCGACGCTCCGAGTCACGGCGCCTCGTGCGCGAACTCCTCGGGCGCGCCGCCGCACTCGGCCTGAGCGCCCACGACCTTCGCGCGGCCTTTGACGACGAGTTTCCCGGAGACGACAAATGAGCGCGGCCATCGAAGTCCGCGGTCTCGGCTACCGGGCCGGCAAGACGTTCGAGATTCGCGACCTCGACCTCACGGTGCCGCGCGGCGCCATCTATGGCTTCCTCGGCGCCAACGGGGCCGGCAAGACGACGACCATCCGGCTCGTCATGGGATTGCTGCGCCCGTTGCGCGGCACCATCACCGTGCTCGGCCGTGACGTCCCCAGGGAATCGCCGGCGATGCTGGCGCAGGTGGGGTTCGTGCCCGAGCGGCCGCACTTGTACAAGCACCTGACGGTGGACGAGGCGATGCGTTTTCACGCCGCCTTCCACGTGCGCTGGGACGCCGACATGGCGCGTGAGCTGCAGGACCAGTTCCTGCTCGACCCGTCGCAACGAATCGCCAGGTTGTCAAAGGGCGAGACGGGCAAGCTGCTGATGCTGCTGGCGCTCGCCCAGCGCCCCGACCTGCTGGTGCTCGACGAGCCCACCGACGGCCTCGACCCGGTGGTGCGACGCGACGTGCTCACGGCGCTCCTCGATTTCGTCGCCCGCGACGGCGCGAGTGTGCTCGTGTCCAGCCACCTCGTGCACGAGCTCGAGCGCATGTGCGACTGGGTGGGCGTGATGGACCGGGGAAGCCTGATCGCCGAGATGCCGATGCACTCGTTCAAGAGCGGCATCAAGCGCATCCGGCTGGAGAACGCGCCGGCGATGCTGCCGGAAATGCCGTTCGTGCTCGTGGAACGCGACACGTCGCACCGCGACGAGCGGTGGCTGGTACGCGGCTGGCAGGCGCCGATGGCCCAGTATTTCGACGGCATCGGTGCGACCGTGCACGAGGTGATGGACCTCGACCTCGAGGAAGGATTCGTGGAACTCTTGCGCGCGGGGCGCGTGTCGCGCACCCGCGGGAGCGTGCGCTGATGCTCTGGGTCGTCCTGCGTGAACAGCTGCGCCGCATCGGACCCATGCTGATCGCCCTGACCGCGATCGCGGCGGCGCTGCCGGTGCTCTCGGTGCGCGTGCTCCTCGGTCAGGGGCTCGCGGCCGATTCCATGCTCGTGCTCTCCGCCGCGTCGAGCATCTCCCCCGCGTTTCCCATGCTGGCGGGCTTCATCGGGATATCCGTTGCCGTCAGCGCCTGGCAGTCGGATCATCTCGGTGGGCACGTCTATGCCCTGACCCTCCCGATCCCACGCTGGCATTACGCGCTGGTGCGGCTCGCGGCGGCATTGCTGCTGGTCGTGCCAGCCCTGGCCGGCTTCGCGCTGTCGGCGACGATCGTCGCGGCCGCCATCGAGCTGCCGCCGGGCCTGCACTCGTATCCCCTTTCACTCGTGGTGCGATTCTGCGCCTCGACGATCGTCGCGTTTTCCCTCTTCTTCGCCATCGCGTCGGGCAGCAAGAAGTCGAGCGGCTGGGGTCTCCTTGCCCTGTTCGCGGTCGTCATCCTTGATCTCGCCTACCAGTCGGCCTCAGACAGCGGTTACTCGCCGTTGTTCAACCTGCTGCTCGCCAGTCGGTCGCCGCTGTCGTTCTTCTTCGGGCAGTGGTCGCTCGTCGATGTCTGATCGTCGGCGTCGCTTCGCGTTCGCGATCGCGGCGGCGATCGCGCTGATGGGGGCGCTCTCGCCAGCCCTCGGCGCACAGCGCCCCACCCAGTATGACGCCCTGCGCGACTACTGGGCCGCGCGCAGCGCGCGCGCCGCTGCACGGCTGAAGGAGTTCCGTCACGCGGTCGACTCGGCCAACTCCGACACCACGCACGCCGTGCGCCTGGACATCGTCTCGGCGCCGGAGCTTTCGGCGCTCTCGGGCGAGGTCGCGCGCATGGCCGACTCGGCATTGCAGCGGCTCTGGCTGCCGCCCCTGAATTCCCGTCGCGCGCAGTTCGAGCTTCGACGTGCCGCGGAGCAGCGCAACTCGGACGCCGACGACGCGCTCACCGCTCCACCGTCTACGCGCACTGTGCGGCTGGCCGCGCGGGAGCCCGACGGCTCCATCAAGGATCTCACGATCTCCGACTCGTCGCATGCCGCTGTCGACGCGGCCCGGATGGCCCTGCGAAAGGCGGTCGTGAATCCGTCAGTCGACGCCTTGAGCCGCGACCTTCGCGACTGGATGGTGCACCGACCGGCGGCCGAGTTGCCAGCGCCACGAGACTGGCGCGAGGCATGGCTGCAACTCGCCACCTACCCGTCGCTTCCCGCTCGCGGTTGCCTGGTGGGCGAGCTGCGCGCCTGCGAAACGGCACTGGCGCTGACCGATGAACGCGCGCCGCTGCAGGCCTTCTACGACGCTTCCTTGCGGCAGGCGCTGGCCGCGCGCTGGCTCAAATCGAATCGCGCCGACGCGGTGACAGAGACGCAGATTACCGCGGTCAGGGCGTGCGCCGGCGGCGGCGACGATGCGGCCTGCCTGCGGTTCCTTGGGGACCGCAGCGTCGGCTTCTCCATGGTCGAACCGGGTCCCGCGCAGATGCGCACCCTGCTCGTGCGGTTCGCCTTCTCGTTCCCGGCAGACAGCGCCGCGCGGGCCGATGCGGCGTATGCTCCCGGGTTGTCGATCCGCACTCGCCTCGAGCGGGCGAGCGGACTTCCGTTCCAGGAGCTGTTGCGTCGTTTTCACGACCAGCTCGCCGAACGCCGTCCGCCGCCCCTGGCACCAAGCTCCGCGCTGTTGTGGTCGGCGAGCCTCTGTTTCCTCGCGTTCGGGGCCGTCAGCCTGGGGAGTTCGCGATGGCGCGGATGACCCCGTGGCGTGAGTGGATCGGCGCACCCCGGGGAGCTGCGCTGGCCGCGCTGGTTGTGTCGGCGGCGGCGATGACGGCGGCCACGTTCGCCGCCCCCCTGCGCCCCGGTGTGCGCTACTGGCGCGGCAATGATGGGACGCAGGTCGAGCGGGAGGCACGCTTGTCTGAAGACCATTATCGCGACGCCTGGCGCGGAGTGCGCCGCATTCAGCTCCGCGACTCGCTGAATGCGCTGGCCCGTCCCGGAGTCTCAGTACGAATAGACCCGCAGATGGACGCCGCAACGAAGTCACGCTTCGAGCGCCGAACTCGACTGGCGTGGGCCGCGTTCGAAATCGACGCACCGCGCGTTCCCGTCGTTCTCGCCGGGATCGCCGCGAAGGCCAAGGAACCGTTCACCGTCCCTTCGTTTACGGCGCTCCCGGTGTCCGTCAACGAGCCGTGCCTGGTCGTGATCTCGAACAGGGACGTGTGGGCCACGAGCGACGGCGAAGCCCAGGCCGCGCAGAATGCGCGGCTGATGCGCGACTTCATGATCGGGTGCGCGCTCTTCGCCCGACATGGCCTCCCCGGCGCCGCGGTCGGCGCGGAACTCCGCCGTATCGGGTGGGCTCCGGTGCCGCTGCGCTTCTCGCGTTCGGGCATGTTCTGGTGGCGCGGCGAGTCCACGCTCGAAGTGGCAGCGCATACCGAGCCGCGCTTCCTGCCGTACATCGCCTGCGCGGCTGGCCGGGTCTCCGCCTGTGCGGAGGGAGCGGATGTCGGAGTGTCGCGTACTCGCGAGAAGCCAGCCTACATGTCGTCAGCGTTCGGGTACTTCGAGAGCTACGTCCTGGGACGGTCGCTGCTCGCGCTGCTGCAGGCGTCGTTGCCACCAGCCGAGTTTGAACGTCTGTGGCACGACGAACGCCCGTTCGACGTGGCGCTGAGCGCAATCTCCGGACGGCGCCTCGACGACTGGGTTCACCAAGCGGTCCTCCGCGGAACACGGCCATACGTCTCCAGTTTTTCGCCGGTCTCGCCGATCGTGGTCCGCGCACTCTTCTTCTTCGTGCTCGCCGCAGTCATTGGTGTCGCGCTGCAGACCCGCCGGACGATCACCGACGCAGCTTGATCGTAGCGGGGGCACGCTGCGCCTAGCCTGAACTCCCGCTGAGCGCCACCCCGCGCGCCTGTACCATCCCTTCGAGGTCGCGGCGCGCGCGCTCCACGTCGTCGCCCTCGGCGGCGCGCTGCACGGCCGCAGCGACCGCCTCCAACTCGGCGACCGCGCCGAGCAGGCGCGCCTCGTGCAGTGCGCGCGTGTCGGAGGGGCCCGTCGTACCGAGCGTATTGAGTTGCTCCTCCGCCGCAGCTGCCTCGAACGCCAGCATGCTCGCCAGGGACTCGACGCGCGACGTCAGGGCGCGCCAGGCATGCGGAAGGCGCGTGATGCGCGACGCCGTGGACGTACGCAACGACTGCGCGCGGCGCGACATCAACTGTGCCTGCCGCGGCAGCTGCTCCATGAACGCGCGACGGCGCCTCGCGGCCACGGACAGTGCGGCGATGAGAACGCCCGCGAGCAGGCCGAATGGAGCCAGCAGTGCCTCGTGACGTGCGGCATCGATGCCCACCGTGGTCACCATCAGCGCGACGGCGATCGGCACGCCGAACTCGCGCGGACGCGCCGGCGCCGCTGCCACCTGCTCCCCGATGAACGACGTTCGCTTGCCGCGCTTCACGGGTGCAGCGTCGAGCGCGCGCTGCGCGGCGTCGGCGCTGCGCAACGCCTCCGCCATGTCCGCAGCAGTCTGCCACCGCGCCTCGGGCGCCTTCTCCAGGCAGCGGTCGATGACGCGCACCACGTGCGGCGGGGTGTTGGGGGCACGCGCCGCCAATGACGGCGGCAACTGCGTCAGCTGTTGCACCAACAGGCCGGCGAGGTTGGGGCCGGTGAACGGCGGCTCGCCCGCGAGCAGTTCGTACCCGGTGAGCCCCAGCGAATAGATGTCGCTGCGGCCGTCGACGCTGCCGCCTGGCGACAGCTGCTCGGGACTCATGTAACGCGGCGTCCCCACCAATAGACCACTGGACGTGAGGCGATCGGACGCCGTGGTCGCCACTGCCGCGATGCCGAAGTCGACGAGGAAAACGCGTCCCGTTTCGCGTTCCAGCAGCACGTTGTCGGGCTTCACGTCACGGTGCACCACGCCGGCGGCGTGCGCCGCGCCCAG
>JBBTFF010000125.1:8420-17724 GCA_038041995.1 Gemmatimonadota bacterium
CGTTGTCGGGCTTCACGTCACGGTGCACCACGCCGGCGGCGTGCGCCGCGCCCAGGGCGTCGCTGGCCACGCCGAGGATCCTCACCGCTTCGTCGGCCGGTAGCGGCCCCGAACGTTCCAGGCGTGCGCGCAGCGACTCACCGTCGATGAACGGCATGGAGTACCAGACCACCGAGTCGTGCTCGCCGATTTCGAACACACCGATGACAGCCGGATGGCGGATCGCCGCCACGGCGCGCGCCTCGCGCAGGAATCGGTCGCGCGCCAGCGAGCCAAGGTCGGGACGCAGCACCTTCACGGCCACTTCGCGTTCGAGCTGGCGGTCGCGCGCGCGCCAGACGGTGGCGAAGCCTCCTTCGCCCACCAATCCCTCGACGTCGTAGCGCGCGCCGAGCGCCTCCTGTACGAATCGCAGGTCGACCATCCGGCAAAGGTGGGAGGCGACCGAAGGTACTGTCAAACGCGGGAGGCTCGCGGACAGGGCGCGGGAAGTTCGCGGGGAGATCGCGGGGAGATCGCGGGGAGATCGCGGGGAGATTGCGGGCAACTCGTGGCGCGCACGTCCGGATTGCGCCATCTTCCGGCCATCACTCCCACGACGAGTCCTGATGACGCCCACGCCTCCTGACGCCAATCGCCGGTCGTTCCTCGCACGCCTCACCGCCGGCACCGCCGCCCTCGGCGCCCTCTTCACCGCCGGCGCTTCCCCCCTCGGCGCAATGCCGGTGACTCAGCAAGGCTACAAGCCCGAACGGCATCCGCAGGACGACTGGCTTGACCAGATCCCGGGCAAGCACCGGATCTTCTTCGACACCGTCTCGCCCAAAGGCGCCGCCGAGGGCATCACCTTTGCCTCGAACTACGCCGCGGCGAACAAGAGCGGTTATGGTCTCGAGGTGAAGGATCTCGCCATCGTCATCTGCTACCGCCACTTTTCCACGATCTTCGCGTTCAACGACGCGGTGTGGGCCAAGTATGGCGAGGCGTGGGGAAAGGTCATCAACTTCAACGACCCGGCCACCAATGCGCCGCCGGTGCGCAACGTGTGGAATGCGACGGGGCTCCCGGGGAACCAGCCGAACCGCGGCGTGACCATTGACATGGCGGTCAAGCGCGGATTCCACTTCGCGGTGTGCGACATGGCCACGCGCGCCTTCGCCGGCATGGCAGTCAAGCCCGGCGGAGCGACGACCGACGAGATCTACGCCGAGTTGAAGGGGAGCACGCTGGGGAATGCACACTTTGCCGCAGCGGGAATCGTGACGGTCAATCGGGCGCAGGAGCGGGGATACTCGTTCGCGTACATCGGGTAACTGCGAACCGGAATTCGGATGACGGAATTGGAATTCGATTCCGGAATTCGAGGCGGATGACGGAAGGCTGCCTCCCGCCGGGCCGCGCACCACTGCGCCGGCATTGCCGAGGTATCTTTATTCGTTCCGTTTCGAATTCCGAATTCGATTCCCATTCCGTCATCCGAGTTCCGATTCATGAAGCGTCGCTCGTTCCTCTCTGCCGCCGCCCTGACCACCGCGGGCCTCTCCGTTCCTTCGCACGCAACCTCCCAGGTCGCCGCGCCGCACGCCGCCGACGGCAAGCGCGACGTGCCGCGCTACCCCCAGGACGCCTGGCTCGACCAACTGCCCGGCAAGCACCGCCTCTTTCTCGACGCCACCGACGACGTCGGTGCGGCCGGGGCGCTCGCGTATGCATGGAACTTCATGCGCACCAGCACCACCGGGTACCAGCTGAAGGACGAGGACCAGGCGGTGGTCATCTGCCTGCGGCACGGCGCCACCGAGTTCGCGTTCTCCAACGACATCTGGAGCAAGTATGACGTGCTCCGCAGGAAGAAGTACAAGCACCCGGAGACGGAGAAGCAGGTACAGGGGGGCAACGTGTTCCGTCCCGGCTCCGCCGGCCCGAAGTCGATGGATGACGGCTTCACGTGGGACGGCATGGCCAGGCGCGGCGTGCACTTTGCCATCTGCAACTCCGCCACGCGCGGCCTCGCCCGGAAGATCGCTGGCGAAAAAGCCGACACGACCGCCATGCAGAAGCTGGTGGACGAGTTGATGGCCAACGCGCCGGCCAATGCGCACTTCATGGCGTCGGGCATCCTGGCGGCGCAGCGAGCCGGAGAGTACGGATACACCGTCATCAGAGCGTGAATCGGAATTCGGATGACGGAATTGGCAATTCGAATGCTGAAGTCGAACCGGATGGCGGAATGGGAAACGGAAGGGCCGTCCAACCGGGGCGGATCTTCCGCATTCCGCCTCGAATTCCGAATTCGCATTCCAATTCCGTCATCCGAATTCCGATTCGCTGGACGCCCGTTCGTCCACGCCGTAGCGTTCCCCATCCCTCATCCGCTCTCTCCAATGCGCCTTTTCCTGATCACCCTGCTCCTCCCCCTCGCCATCGGGGCGCAGGACACCCCCACCGAGCGCGCCGCCGCGTCAGACGTCGTGCAGAAGATGGGTGCCCTTCAGCGGTCACTCGACGTCCCCGCCCTCGTCGCGCGCCTCACGGCCGTCAATGCAGCGCGCGACGCCGTCGCCGCCCGGGCCAGGGCACTCATGGACACCGAACTCCTGGCGATGGCCGATGACCTCACCAACCATCCGGAGATCGGCTTCAAGGAAACGCGCTCGGTGAAGATCCTCACCGACTACCTGAAGGCGCACGACTTCGACGTCACCGTGGGCGTGGCCGGCCTATCGACGGCGTTCGTCGCGAAGTATCGCAGGGGAACGCCGGGCCCCAACCTGGGCGTGATCCTCGAGTACGACGCGCTGCGCGGCACCAATGGCGACTTCCACGGCGACCAGCACAGCGCGCAGGGTCCCACCGGCATGGCCGCGGGAATCGCCATCGCCGAATTCCTCACGCGCAGCAGGACCCCGGGGACGGTGACGTTCTACGGCACGCCCGCCGAGGAGATGATGCCGCCGCCGTCGAAGACCGTGATGCACGAAGCCGGCGTCTTCAACGGCGCCGACGTGATCGTGCGTTCGCACTCGAGCATCGGCACCCAGCGCGCCGCGCCGGGCTTCGGATCGTGCTGCCTGAACATCGACGGCGTGAAGTACACGTTCGGCGGGGCGCCGGCTCACCAGATGACGGCGTGGGACGGCCGCGACGCGCTCACCGCCGTCATCCACCTCTTCAACAACATCGACGCGATCCGGCGCACCATGCGCCCCGAGACGCGCATCCAGGGGATCATCACCGAAGGCGGCAAGGCGCCAAACGTCGTCCCCGACCGCGCGGTCGCCGATTTCTACATCCGCTATCCCGACCAGGTGTACCTGGCGCAGGTGCGCGAGATGGTGGACAACGCCGCCCGCGCCGCGGCCCTGGCCACCGGCACCAAGGTGAAGATCGAGCCCTACGGCAGCATGCGCGACGGCGTCTCGGTGGCCACGCTGAACGAACTCGCCTTTGCCTACCTGAAGAAGTTCGGCGGCACCAAGGTGCAGGCCGAGTCGGGCAAGCCGCAGGGATACGAAGAGACCGGCAGCCTCTCCAGCGCGCTGCCGGGGGTCGGCTTTTCCGCACACACCTCGAACGGCGGCTTCCACACGTACGAGATGCTCGCCGACGCACTCGGCCCCGTGGGGCACAGCGGCTTCGTCGTCGACGCGCAGGCCATGAGCGCGCTGCTTTACGACTTTGCCACCCGCGCCGACTATCGCGCGCTGGTCAAGAAGGAGTTCGACACGACGAAGGCGCTGTTTGGGGAATACGTCGACGCGCTGGGGAAGGCGTATCCGCGGCCGGTGGTGAAAGACCCTTGAAGAACCGGAATTCCGCCATCCGAATTCCGATTCAGTACTGCTGTATCGCCCGCAACAGCATCGGAAACGCCTTCTCCAGCGCCCGGTCCCCCGCCGTGGCTCCCCGGTACTTCCCGATCCGCACCACCACGAGGTCGTGCGACGGAATCATCGTCACGCTCTGGCCGCCGGCGCCCTGCATGGAGAATGCGTCCTTCGGAATGGGCGAGGCACCGTCGCCGTTGACCCAGAAGAAGCCGCCGCCGTAGACGGGATTGCCGTCGGCCACCCACGCCGGCGCCAGCGTGCGCACGTGCTTCACGTATCCTCGCGGAAGCAGCCGCTCGCCATTCCAGACGCCGTCCTGCAGGTACAGGTTGCCCAGCCGCGCCCAGTCGCGGGCGGCGATCATCTCGTACCCCTGCCCCAGGAAATTGCCATACGGGTCGGTCTCGAGGATGGCGTCGCGCATCCCCAGCTTGTCGAACAGCACGCGCTGCGGCCACGAGTGGTAGTCCTGCTTGAGTGTTCGCTCGACACCGAGCCGCACGAGATAGCTTGCCAGCACGGGGTCGGTGTTGCGGTACCGCCCCACCGTGTTCGGCCTCCACTCCTGCGGCCGCGTGGCAGCGTAGTGGTATGAATCAACCGTGCCCGTGTAGAGATACAGATGATCGGAGTAGCCGATCGACTCTTCGTAGTCGGGATCGAACGGCCCGCGGAGCATCAGTCCGCTCGACATCCGCATGACGTCCATGATGCGGATGGCGCGCCGTGGGTCCCGGGGGTCGCTCCACTCGGGCACCGGCGCCGGCTCGTCGAGCGTGTAGACGCCCTTCATCATCAGCCGCGCCATCAGCGTGCCGGTGACGCTCTTCCCCATCGACCAGCTTTCCAGCGGCGTGTGGATGCCGATGCCCGGCGCGTAGCGCTCGCCGAGTAGCCGCCCTTTGTGCGTGACCACGACGGCCAGCGTCATCGCGTCGGGTGGCCCGAAGGCCGTGTCCAGGGCCGCCGCGACCGCCGCGGAATCCACGCCGCGCGGCCACGCCGCCGCTGGAAGGACGTCGCCCATCGGCCACTGGGTCGTTTTCGCGTCCGGCAGGCGGGGCGTGACGATTGACGGCGCGAAGAACACGGAGTCGCGCCCGATGGGGAGCGCAACGCACCCCTGGCTCTTGAACCGGTGCGCCACGCGCGTCACGCCGCTCTCGAGGCGCAGACGCACTTCCTGGCGTGACCGGTCCACGACGGTGTCCACCACCGCCGAGCGGTACTTCAACGGACCGGTGAAGAAACCGACGTTGGCGGCGGCATCCCTGGCGTCGAGCCCGGTGATGAAGACCGCCGAGCAGAGCGTCTTGGCAAAGCCCGCGGTATGATGGTCGATCGCGTTGCCGGGTGGCGGCGACCAGGCGCCGGGAAGCGCGAGCGACTTGCCGCGTGCGATGATCGCGGCGCGCCGTGCGGCGGCGTCACCCTGCTGGGCGTGGAGCGGGAATGCGACGAGCAGTGCAGCGAAGGCGAGGCGCATCAGGACTCCGGGCAAAGGCGAATCGGAATTCGGATTCCGGAACTGGAATTCGGCATTCCGGAATTCGAACCGGACGGCGGAATGGGACACGGAAGGGGACGCCGAGATCATCGTCCCCTTCCGCATTCCGTTTCGGATTCCGGAATCGATTTCCAATTCCGCCATCCGAATTCCGATTCGCTACGGAATCACTCGCGCCGCTTGCGGCGTGATGACATGCTGCGTCCCCTTCAGCAGCTCGTTGATCTTCCCCACCCTGTCCCGGATGATGCCGTCCAACCGCACCTGCGCATCATCGGTCTCCACCTTCAGCTCGCCCGAGCGCAGCTTCTCGCCGTCGGTGACGGGCCACTGCGGACGCGACACCATCCCGCTCACCGTCTGCACCTCTTCGCGCAGGCGCGGGTACTGCCGGTAGCCGAGACCCTGAAGCGGTCGGGCGAGCACCGAATCGCGGAATTGCCGCAGGTCCTTCACGGTGCTGTCGATCTCCGTCAGCGCCGCCGCCGTGTTCTCGGCGCGCGGTGAGCGACGCAGCGTCGCCTGCACCGCCGTGAGCTGCGTGATCATGTCGTCGGTGCTGGCCACCACGCGCGTCACCCGCTGCGTCAGCGCCTGCAGCTGCAGCGCCGCGTCGTGCTGCGCCGTCACCTGCGCCGGCGTCATCTCCACGCGCGGGTCGTTCTGCACCGTCACCGGCTTGGTGTACCGCTTGCCGCCGACGATCATCGTCACCTGATACGTGCCCGGCAGCACCGCCGGTGCGCCGACGCCACCGAAGCCGCCACCGCCACCACCACCGCCGAAGCCCGCGGCCTCATCGACACCAGCGGCCTCGGCGGCCCGACGGCGCTCGCGCAACGCGGCGAGTGATGTATCGGCACCGGCCCCTGCCCCCTGCACCACACCCTGCCCCTGCCCCCTGCCCCCGAATCCACCGCCGCCGGCGGGGGCATCATATCTCAGATCCCATGTCACGCGGTTCACGCCCGAATCATCGGCCACACGACGGAACCGGCGCACCACGCGTCCGCTCGCGTCGGCGACCTCGATGTTCACCTCGCCCGCGGGTTGCGCTTTCAGGAAGTACGAAATGACCGCGCCGTTCGGCGGGTTCTCCCCGGCCCACTTCCGCTGGCCGAGGTTGCCGTCGCGGTTCCACATATTCCATCGCACTGCCGGTCGAATGTCGAACAGAGTTGCATTCTCTGCCCCTTCCCCTGCCTCGCCGATCCTCTGGATCGGCGTAATGTCGTCCATGATGTATGCACCACGCCCGTGCGTGGCGATGATCAGGTCGTTGTCACGCGGGTGGATCTGCAGGTCGCGCACCGGCGTCACCGGCAACCTGCCGCGCAGTGAGACCCAGTGAGCGCCACGGTCCCACGACGCCCACACGCCCGCCTCGGTGCCCACGTACAGCAGGTTCCTGTTGCGCGGGTCCTCGCGGATGACGTGCGTCCACCAGGCGTTGTCCGGCAGGTCGCCGCGAATGTTCTTCCACGTCCGGCCGAAGTCCGTCGTCATGAAGACGTACGGCGCGTAGTCGTCGTCCTGGTGATGGTCGGCGGTCGCATAGGCGGTGCCGACGTCGAAGTGCGACGCTTCCACCGTGGCGATCCACGCGTTGGGCTTGAGCCCCGGCACGTTCACAAACGTGTTGGTCCATGTCTTGCCGCCGTCACGCGTCACCTGGACGTTGCCGTCGTCCGACCCGGTCCAGATCACGTTGCTGTCCAGCGGGCTCGGCGCGATGCTCAGCAGCGTCGAGTGGAACTCGGCGGCCGTGTTGTCCACCACGATCTCGCCCCCCGACGACTGCTGCTTCTTCGGGTCGTTCGTCGTGAGGTCGGGGGAGATGACGTCCCAGCCGAGCCCGTAGTTGCGCGACCGGAACAGCACGTTGCCGCCGAAATACACCACGCCCGGGTTCTGCAGCGACAGCGCGATGGGCGAGTTCCAGTTGAAGCGATACTTGTGCCCGATCATCGCGTCGCCCACCGAGCCCACGCGGTTGGGATACGGATAGATGGTCTTCGCGACCCCGCTGCGCGTGTCGGTGATGTTCAGCATGCCGCCCTGCGCATCGCTGTACACCAGCCACGGCTTGTCGAGCACCGGCACGCCGAAGAAGCCGTCGCCGCCCGACACGTTGTACCAGTCGGCCGGACGGATGCCCTGCCCGCTCAGTGAATTGCTCGGCCCGCACCAGGTGCCGTTGTCCTGCAGGCCGCCGCAGACGCGATATGGCACCTGCATGTCGTAGTTGATGTGGTAGAACTGCGTGAACGGGAAGGTGTTCACGACGTCCCAGTTCCGGCCGCCGTCGGCGCTCAGCTGCCAGCCGCCGTCGCTGCCGTTGATGATGCGCCGCGGGTCCACCGGGTCGATCCACATCGCCTGGTGGTCGCCGTGCACGTCACGGGCGATGGTGCGAAAATTCTGCCCGCCATCCTCGGAGAAGTACAACCCGCCGGCCAGCGCGAACACGCGATTGGGGTTCTTCGGGTCCACCCGGATGTCGGCGTAGTAGAACGGGCGGAAATTGATGTTCCGGTCGCTGCTCACCGTGCGCCACGTCGCGCCGGCGTCGTCGGTGCGCCACAACTCGCCCTCGTCCTTGGTCTCGCTGATCACGTACACGATGTTCGGGTCGCTCGGCGCCACGGCCACGCCGATGCGGTCCATCGCCTTGCGCGGCAGCCCGCGCAGCTTGTCGGGTCCCGACAGCTTCTCCCACGTCGCACCGCCGTTCACCGACTTGTACACGGCCGTGTTGCCGCTCCCCGACTCGAGGTGCCACGCCCACCGGCGGTAGGTGTACATGCCGGCGTAGATGATGTTGCTGTTGTTCGGGTCGGCCGAAATGTCGCTGCACGCCGTCTGCGGGTCGACGTACAGCACCTTCTTCCAGGAAGCGCCACCGTCGGTTGTCTTGAAGACGCCGCGCTCCTCGCTCGGCCCCCACTCGCGCCCGAGGCCGCAGGCGTAGACGATGTCCGGGTTCTTCGCGTCGACGATGATGCGCGCGATCTTGTCGGACTTTTCCAGCCCGATGCGGGTCCAGTGATCGCCGCCGTCGATCGACTTGTACATCCCGTCGCCCACCGACGCGTTGTTGCGCGGGTTTCCTTCGCCGGTGCCGACGTAGACGATGTTCGGGTCGCTCGGCGCCACGGCAATGGCGCCGATGGAGCCGGACGACTGTTCGTCGAAGATCGGCTTGAAGGTGGTGCCGCCGTTCGTCGTCTTGATGATGGCGCCGTTGGCGCCGGCCACGTAGTAGGTCAGCGGGTCTCCGGGGACGCCCGTGACCACGGAAATGCGGCCGGCGTTGTTGATCGGCCCCACCGCGCGCCACGGCAGGTGCTTCACCAGATCGGCCGGACTCGGCGTTGGTGTGGTCGTTGCCGGAGCCGCGGCCCCCTTGGCCGGGGGCTTCGCAGCCGGCTGCTGGGCGACGAGGACGCCGGCGCCCAGCAGGGCGATCGCGGCGTGGCGGACGGCAGAGCGAAGGCTCGAGCGCGTCATGGCAGAAGTCTCGGGGTGGGGTGAGGCAAGGAACGACCGACGGCGGCGGTGCAATGCCAGGAACACTGAGAAGAACAGGTGCTGATCAGGGGCGCCGTCTCATCATGCCGCCCATGTCCATCTTCCGGAATCCCTCCGGCGGCTCGAACTGCGCCGCGTCGAGCGTCTTCTTCTCGAGCTTGGTCACTTCGAGCATGACCTTGCCGCCCTTCACGACCTTCAGGGGGAAGCCGCCATCGCCGAGGGCGCCCTGCCATGGCTCGGCCTTCGGCGGCCCGCCGCGAGCGCCGCTCGACGGCATCCGGAACGCGCCGATCCCCTTGGCCACGCAGACGTCGCTCGAAATGCCGTCTTCTGCCGTCACCTTCACATACTCGCACTTGTACCCGGCGATGGTCTCGGTCTTTCCGGTGCGCGCAATGGTCGGTGGCTTGCTCGTTGCCGCCGCGTCCACCGC
>JBBTFF010000126.1:0-21183 GCA_038041995.1 Gemmatimonadota bacterium
TACGGAATAGTTCCATACCCCGGTGCCGCACCGCAAGTTCAGCGATCGGTGATGGTCAGGGGTGGCTGGCGGGAGGCTTGCGGAAGCGAAGCAACCAGGCCGCCGCCACGCACGCGAGACCGGCCCAGCGGAGCGCGGGAGCCTCGAACCGAATGCTCGCGCCAAAGAGGATGATACCGGTCAGCGCCAACGAGAGCTTCAGTGTCGTGAGAACGGTCATTCCTGCGATCTTCCCCGCAGAGGAGCTATGACGGCACCGCTCCGGCGTTTCAGAGGTCGACGCGCACGCATCCGGGCACCCGAAGAATGAAGTCGGCGCCAAAGGCGCGTGACGGCGTCTGGAAACCCGGAATGGCGCGACCGTCGATCACCGCGCGTGCCGCGAGCACCGCCGTCTTGGCGGTCAGGGTGTAACCATCGGGACACTCCAACCGCGCCGCGGCGCAGCCGCCCTGCGGGTCGCGCACTTCGCCCCACAACCGTGCCACGGCGTGAGCCCGCGCCTGCGCACTTGGTCCGGGCGGCCGGCGATCGATGGCCGCCACCAGTCGCCGACGCAGCCACGAGGTGCGCAGGATCGGGGCGAACAGACGCGAGAAGCGCAACGAGCGCACCGTGGCGGGCGACATCGCGGCATAGACCTCGATATCGGGGATGCCCGTGCTGTGAAACGCGGTGGAGACGTCGCCCCACGGAATGGTGGCCGTCATTCGCGGTTTGTCACCGAAGTCGATGACCCGCGAGCGCCAGGCCGGCGGCACCGCAACAATGCGACCTCCCCGCCGCACTGCGCCCGGACTTCCGGCATTCTCAGCCATCGTCGTGGCGGTGCCGCGCGACAACCCGGTACCCCCATGGAATGCGAGCGTCAGCGACGTCGCCGAGGGCAGGCGACGCTTGAGTTGCGCGGCCAGGCAGTCGCTGGGTACCACGTCGAACCCGACGCCCGGCAGCAGCATCACGCCAGCCGCCTTCGCTTCAGCGTCGCGAACGGCCAGCGCCTCGAAGACGGCAATCTCGCCGGTGATGTCGAGGTAATGCACCCCGCCGCGCAGGCAGGCGTCGGCCATGCGGCGTGAGGTGCGCGCAAACGGACCGGCACAGTGAATGACCACCCGTGCGCCCCGAAGGGCAATATCAAGCGCCGCCGCATCATCGAGCGAGGCGACGCGCCATTCGAGTGCGTGCGGCTCGGCCAGCGCCTTGACGGCCAGCGCCTTGCGCCCGGCGAGCACGGGGCGCACACCCGACGCGAGGCACTCGTCGAGGACGAGCTGTCCGGTGTATCCCGTCGCGCCGTAAATGAGGATCACCTGTTCAACTCCCGGCAGCGCCGCGCGATTGCTGCCGCGCGTGGGCCTCGGCGTCCGTCCTGACGCCTTCGTCGATGGCATTGCGAAAGGAGAGGCCGTCGAGCGCGTAGAAGAGCTTCTTGGTTGTCGCCATGCCGGCGATCGAATGCGAAGCGAGGCCGAGCACGATACGCTCCACCTCCGAAGTGAACGCCGCGGTCGACAGCACGCGGCTGACCAGGCCGATGCGCTCGGCCTCGGTGGCCGTGACCAAGCGGCCGCTGGCCACGAGGTCGAACGCGTGCTTCTCGCCGACGGAGCGACGCAGCATGGTCATCACCATGGCGGGCACGGTGCCCTGCCGCACCTCGGGATATCCAAACGTGGCGTCCTCGCGCGCGAGGACCACGTCGCAGGCCGTTGCCAGCCCGGCACCCCCGGCGAACACCCGCCCCTGCACCGCGGCCACCACGGGCTTGGACAACTGGCGAATCGCCAGGAAGACACGTCCGAGGGTCCACGCGTCCTCGGCGTCATTGTCTTCCTCGAGGTCTACCGTGGCGCCACTGAAGTGGTCGCCCTGCCCGGCAATGAGCACCGCGCGCACATCGGGGTCGGCCTCGAATTCCTCGAGGGCATGCCGGAGTTCCACCGCCGTCTGCACGTCGATCGGGTTCTGCAGCTCCGGACGCGCGAGCGTGGCGCGCCCGATGCCGCCCCAGATGCCGACCGAGAGTCGCGGTGCGTCGCTCACGGAGCGGCCGGGAGCCCGGCGGAGCGCGCCTCGTCGTCGGGAACGTCGAGCACCATGCGCAGCAAGGCGGTGGAGAAGACCTTGCCCTGCGCGTCGGTCTTGAGGGACAGCGTGCCGCCGCCGTCGAGCGCGCCGTGAAGCAGGAAGTTCAGCGCTCCGAGGTTCGGGAGTTCGAAGCGATCCACTCCCCCTTCGATGAGGCCCTCGAAGTGCGCGGCCACGCGCTCGCGCGTGAGATGCCGGGTGAGCACGGGAAACCACCCGGGCTTGAGCGCGATGACGCCAACGTTGGCGGTATCACCCTTGTCGCCCGAGCGGGCGTGCGCGATGTCGAGAAGGCGTACGCGCATCAGCGGAGCTCCACCTGGGTCTGCACGACGGACTTGTCGACGAGCGCCGGCCAGTACGCCACGATCTCCTCGACCTTTGGACGCCCGCCGGCGAAGCCCGTCACGCTGGGCGGGCCATTGAGCACCAGCGGAACGATCTCGCGCGTGAAACGCTCCACCTTCTTCCTGTCGGCGTCGCGCACGCCGATGCGGAACTGCACCTCGGGCGCCCGCTTGCCTGCGTCGCCCGCGAGCCGGCCGTGGGTGGCCGACGCGCCGACGAACTCGCTCAGCACTTTCTCGAACTTCAGCCCCAGGCGGTCGAGGCGTTCGCGCAGCACGCGATCGGCGCACTCGGCTTTTTCCAGCGCGTCCGGCCAAGCATAGACCAGCGAACCGACCGCCTTGTAGCCCGCCTTGTAGGCAATGGAGACCTTGAGCCTGTCGGTGGCCGGTGCGCCGGCAATTCCGTGGACGCGCACGCGGTCGGGGCCGGGGCCGGCATCCTCGAGTCGAATCGACGTGAAGTCGGCGACGACGTCGGGGGTGATGTAGGCATGCGGGTCGCCCATCTCGTAGACGAGCTGCTCGGTCACCGTGGCGACGCTGACGCGCCCACCGGTACCCGGGTGCTTGGTGACCACGAACGTGCCGTCGGCGGAGCCTTCGACGATCGGGTACCCGACGTCGGCGAGGTCCGGGATGTCACGCCAGTCGTGCAGGCAGTTGCCGCCCGAACACTGCGCGCCGCACTCGATGATGTGCCCGGCGACGATGCCGGCGGCGAGCTTGTTCCAGTCGGAGGCGCCCCAGCCGAACTCGTGGCGCAACGGCGCCATGGTGAGCGCGGTGTCGGTGGAGCGCCCGGTAATCACGACGTTGGCGCCCTTGGCCAGCGCCTCGACGATCGGTGTCGAGCCGATGTAGGCGTTGGCGGCGATGACGCGGTCGCGCACCACGGACAACGGCTCGCCCGTATCCATGTTGCGCAGTTCGTGCCCGGCGGCGAGCAACTCGTCGATGCGCGGCAGGAGGTTGTCGCCCGTGACAATGCCAATGCGCAACGCGCCTTTCCGCCCGGCACGCGTTGCCATGGACTGCACCGCGGTCGCGCAAGCCTCGGGGTTCACGCCGCCGGCGTTGGCGATGACCTTCACGCCCCGCTCGGCGACCGCGGCCAGGACGCCCTCCATGGCGCCCACGAAATCGCGGGCGTATCCCATGGCCGGGTCGCGCTCCTTCTGCTTCTGCAGAATGGACATCGTGACCTCGGCAAGGTAGTCGAGCATCAGGTAGTCCACCGGGCCGCCTTCCACCTGGCGGCGTGGCGCTTCGAGCCAGTCGCCCCAGAAGCCCTGTCCGCCGGCCACTCGCACCGTCCTGGTCATGCGTGGTCTCCGAGCCGGCTGGGCAACACGAACGGCCCGAGGTGCGGGCCGGGATTCTGCCACGCCGCGCGCAGGGCGATGCCCAGCACCATGCGCGTGTCCTCGGGATAGACGATGGTATCGAGGTAGCCGCGCGCGGCCGCATAGCGGGCATCGAGCTGGTGTTCGTAGTCGGCGCGCAGCGCTTCTATCGCCTGCTGCGTCTCGTCCGACGGCGGGACGTCTGCCTTGCGCGCGACCTCGAGCGACGTGCCGTGCACGGCCTGCACCGCCGACTGGCCTTCCATGACCGCCATGCGGCCGGTGGGCCAGGAGAATATGAAGTCGGGGTCGAAGCCCTGTCCGGCCATGGCATAGTAGCCGGCCCCGGAGGCGTGATTCAGCGTCAGCACGATCTTGGGAACGCTCGCCGTGGCCATGGCCTCGACGAAGTGCGCGCCGGCCCGAATGATGCCGGAATGTTCCGCCTCCTTGCCGACCATGAACCCGGAGACATCCTGCACGAAGAGCAGCGGGATGCCCTGCCGGTCGCAGCGGTCAATGAAGAACGCCACCTTCTCCGCGCTCTCGGTATAGATGATCCCGCCAAAGCGTGCCGGCTGCCCCTCGGGTCCCTTGAGCAGCGCGCGGAGGTTGGCGATGACACCCACCGGGGTGCCCTCGATGCGCGCGTCGCCGCAGATCATCTCCTTGGCGAGGTTCGGCTGGAACTCGTCGAGCACACCATCATCGAGTATGGTGCGGAGGACCGCGCGCATGTCGTACGGCATGCGATGGTCGTTGGGCAACAACTCGTACAGCGCCGACGGATCAACGCCCGGCGCCGCGTCGGGGTCGAACGGTGCGAGGCGCACCGGTGGCGCCAGGCGCCTCACCAGGTCACGGATCTTGAGCAGGCAGGCTTCGTCATCATCCACGGCGTAGTGCGCCACGGCCGAGATCTCGGTGTGCGTCGTGGCGCCGCCGAGCGTCTCGCTGTCGATGACGGCGCCGGTGGCGCCCTGCACGAGGTTGGGCCCGCCGAGTCCCATGAACGACGTGCCCTTGACCATCAGGATCACGTCACTGAGCGCCGGCAGGTACGCGCCGCCGGCGATGCACGGCCCCATGACGGCGGCGATCTGCGGAATGCGCAGGTACCGCCGCATGAGCGAGTTGTAGTAGAAGATGCGCGCCGCGCCGTATTGCCCCGGAAAGACGCCGCCCTGGTACGGCAGGTTGACGCCCGCGGAATCGACCAGGTAGATGATCGGGAGCCGGCAACGCATGGCGCATTCCTGCGCGCGCAGGATCTTGGGGATCGTCTCCGGCCACCACGAGCCGGCCTTGACCGTGGCGTCGTTGGCCACCACCACGCAGGGACGACAGTCGATGTGCACCAGGCCGGTGACGACGCCGGCCGCCGGCGCCTCGCCGTTGTACTTGTCGTGGGCGACGAGGAGGCCGAACTCGAGGAAATGGGAGTTGGCGTCCTTGAGGCGCGCAATCCGTTCGCGCGCGGTCAGTTTGCCCTGCTGATGCTGGCGCTCGATCTTGTCGGGGCCGCCGCCAAGGCGGAGGCGCTGCTCGAGCTCGCGCGACTCCGCGCTGAGCTCAGCGAGGCGGTTCGTCACGCGTCCTGCGCCTGCCTGGCGGCGTACCAGTCGCGGATGTACTCGATGAGGTCGGTCGTCGGTGTGCCCGGGCCGAAGAGCCTGCCGAGTCCGAGTTCCTCGAGGCGGGCCATGTCTTCCCTGGGAATGATGCCGCCGCCGGTGATCAGAATGTCGTCGCGTCCCTGAGCGGTGAGCAGCTCCCGCACGCGCGGGAAGAGCGTCATATGGGCGCCGGACAGAATGGAGAGTCCGACGACGTCGACGTCCTCCTGCACCGCCGCGCTGGCGATCATCTCGGGCGTCTGGTGGAGGCCCGTGTAGATGACTTCCATGCCGGCATCGCGGAGGGCGGCGGCGACGACCTTGGCGCCGCGGTCGTGGCCGTCGAGGCCGGGCTTGGCAACGAGAACTCGAATCGGGCGTTCCATGAGATACCCCAAATAAGCGGTTTGGGCACCTGAATTGACACCCCCACAGGGGTAGTGGATTCCCCTGCTTCGGACGGTGATTTGCCACCACAAGAGTTGGGGGAAACTGCCCACTTACAAGTGCCGGGCGGACGCTATCATCCGACAACCGACCATGTATAGGGCAAAACCTTTCGTGTTGCTTCGCAGTTCGGCCGATCGCTCGCTCAGAACGTCGGGAAAGTGATGCGTTTCCCGATGACCCTGCGCGGCATCAGCGCCGAGTTCAACAAGCCCAACTCCGTCGTCGCCTTACCCCAACCTCCCAAGTTCAAGGAGTAATCAGATGCGCGCACTTCTGTTGATCGGCGTACTCGCCGCCGCCGTTTCCACCAGCGCCTCCGCACAGGCTCCCGACGGCAAGGAAGTCTACGATCGTCTCTGCAAGAAGTGCCATGGCGCCACGGGTGTGCCGACGAAGGTGATGAAGACGAAGTTCGAGAAGATCGCCGCGTTCGACGCCGCCTTCGTTGCGACGCGCCCCGTCGACGAGATGGTGAAGGTCCTCATGAAGGGCAAGGGCGAGGGCATGAAGTCGTTCAGTGAGAAGATGAAGCACGACGAGATGACCGCCGTTGCCAAGTACGTGCATGAACTCGCCAAGCCCTAGCCGCAGGACACGCCGCTGGCCCGCACACGCTGACGACGCGCTGGCTGACGGTCATGGCCGGCGTCGGCCCGTCAAGGATGCCGTGTAAGGCGGGGCGCTCGACCTTCCGAGGCATCACGCGGGACTCGGGTACGGGCGGCGGCGATGGGGCTCAGACAGGCGTCGTCGCCGCCGTGCCACACCAGCACGATCTCCGCGCGGCAAGAGAGTTCCTGGTTTCAGCGGACGGAGACCACCCTGACGAGGGCGTTACATGCAGCACGCGCGACACTTCCTACGTCTGTTCGCCCTGATCGCGCTGGCGGTGATCGGGTTCCTCGGCGTACGCGCGCAGGCGGTCCCGAAGGACTTTGGCACGCTCGGGCACTTCAGGGCGTCGGCCATCCCCGAGATCGCGGCGCGCGAGCCGCGCCACCTGGGGAGCGAGGCCTGCGGCGACTGCCATGATACGGAGTTCGCGGCGTGGAAGGCGGGCAAGCACTCCACGCCCCAGTGTGAGACGTGCCACGGCCCGGGCCTGATGCACGTCAAGGTGATGAGCGAGGACTCGGTGGATGCCTTCCCCGACCGGATCAAGCAGAACCCCAACGCGTTGCGCGTGATGAGCGGCATCCTGGAATGCAAGTGGTGCCACCTCAAGACGTTCGAGCGGCCCAGCACCCTCAAGTCCATCACCAACGTGGAAAAGCACGTCGTCAGCAGGGGGGGACAGTTCACACCGAAGTCGAAGTGCATCGACTGCCACAATCCGCACACGGCGGTGGTCAAGTGACGAACCTCTGGAACAAGCCGGAGATCTCCAGGCGGGAGTTCTTCGAGAAGTGCGCCGAGACGGGAGCCCAGACCTTCGTCTTCGGCGGCCTCTTCCTGACGACCGCGAAGCTCCGGCTGCCGCGGGAATCCGCCCGCGGGTTCGGCGCCGAGGCCGACCCGGCACAGGCGATCTACGGCTTCGTGGTGGACACCACGGCGTGCATCGGGTGCGGCTCGTGCGTGAGGGCGTGCAAGGCGGAGAACAACGTGCCCGACGGGTTCAACCGGACGTGGGTCGAACAGTACACGTTCTTCCCCAACGGCGAGGTCATCGTGAACTCTCCGTCGGGCGGCGAGAACGGGTTCCCCGACAACCTGCCGGAGCGGAATCTCCCGCAGGAACTGGAGCAGTTGCCGGTGCGCGGATTCTTCGTGCCCAAGCTGTGCAATCACTGCATCGATACGCCCTGCATCCAGGTCTGCCCGGTGGGGGCGTCGTTCGTGACGAAGGAAGGCGTGGTGCTGATCGACGACGAGCACTGCGTCGGCTGCGGCTACTGCGTGCAAGCCTGCCCCTTCGGGTCGCGCTTCCTCAATCCGGACACCAAGGTCGCCGACAAGTGCACCTGGTGCTACCACCGGATCACCAAGGGGTTGATGCCGGCGTGCGTCCAGGCCTGCCCGGCCAAGGCCCGCATCTTCGGCAACGTCAGCGACCCGCACAGCGAGATCAGCCGGATCCTCGCGTCCAACCGCGTGCAGGTGCTGAAGTCGTACCTCGGAACGCGCCCGAGAACGCGCTACATCGGCCTCGATTCGGAGGTCATCTAGCATGAATCACTTCGTGACCGAAGGGTACGTCCTGCCGAACCAGATGCACATCTACTGGACGACGATGATCGTGCTCTATCCCTACATCACCGGCATCGTCGCCGGCGCGTTCATCATCTCGTCGCTGCACCACGTCTTCGACAAGCACGAACTCGAGCCGGTCAGCCGGTTTTCCATGATCATGGCGTTCGCCTTCCTGCTGTTCGCCACCATGCCGCTCATGGCGCACCTCGGGCATCCGGAGCGGGCCTTCAACATGATGTTCACGCCCAACTTGACGTCGGCGATGGCGGGATTCGGCTTCATCTACACCGCCTATCTCCTCATCCTGGCGGTGGAGATCTGGCTGCTGTACCGCGTGGACATCGTGTTCCTGTCGCTGAACGCGAAATCCCCGGCGATGCGGAGCCTGTACTGGCTGTTGGCGCTCGGCGTGCAGGACATCACCCCGGAAGCGAAGGCGCTCGACCGCAAGGTGATGATCTTCCTGGCGTCGATCGGCATCCCGGCGGCGTGCGGGTTGCACGGCTACGTGGGCTTCATCTTCGGCGCGATCAAGGCGAACCCGTGGTGGGCCAGCCCGCTGATGCCGGTGATTTTCCTGCTCAGCGCCATCGTCTCGGGCATCGCGATGGTGCTGGTCTGCTACATCGCCGTGCAGTGGATGATGAAGCGCAGCATCGACGGGCCGTGCGCCCAGTCGCTCATCGAGTCGGCGTGGTATTTCCTGATCATCGACGTCACGCTCGAACTGCTGGAACTGCTGAACCGCGCGTACATGGCCAACGAGGACTGGGTGATCCTGAAGACCCTCGTCACCACCAAGCTCTTCACCAGCTTCTTCGTCATTCAGATCGTACTCGGGTCCGTGATTCCCTTCTTCCTGCTGGGCGCCGTGGTCGTGCTCAAGGACAGGATGTCGGCAGGTCTGCGCAATGGATTCGGCTTCGTCGGCGGCCTGCTGCTGCTGATGCAGGTGGCCGCGATGCGCTGGAACGTGGTGATGGGCGGGCAGATGTTCTCGAAGAGCCTCCGGGGCTTCCTGACGTTCGACGTCGAGATTTACGGGCGGGAGGGGCTGATCGTGGCCGGGCTCGTCTTCTCCCTTCCCTTCATCACGATGCTGGTCATCTCACGGATATTGCCGCTGTGGGGCGGAATCGAGACATTCCCGAAGAAGTGGATGAAGCAGGTGGAGCCGCCGCGCCGGCCGCTGAAGGGATACTCGAAGTTTGGATGAGAGCAGGACGCAACTAATTACCGGGGGACGCAGGCATGGACAGCACCAACTTGATGTATATCGCCGCCGCCGTTGTCGTCATCGCGATGCTCAGGCTCGGCGTGAAGATCGTCAGGCAGTACGAGGGTGGCGTGATACTGCGGTTCGGCCGGCTGGTCGGCGTCCGGACGCCAGGGCTGAACTTCATCATCCCGCTGGTCGACCGGATGTTCAAGATCGACATGCGCGTCGTGACCTACATCGTCGAGCCGCAGGAGCTGATCACGCGCGACAACGTGACGATCAAGGTGGACGCGGTGGTCTACTTCGCCGTCATGGATTGCGCAAAGGCACTGCTGCAGGTTGAGGACTACAAGAAGGCAACCTCGCAGATTGCGTTGACCACGCTGCGGAGCGTGCTCGGCCAGTCGGAGCTCGACGAGCTGCTGGCCCAGCGCGACAAGATCAACACCAAGCTGGCGCACATCATCGACGAGCATACGGCGCCCTGGGGCGTGAAGGTTTCCGTCGTCGAGGTGAAGGACGTCCTCCTTCCCGAGGCCATGCAGCGCTCGATGGCGGCCCAGGCCGAGGCCGAGCGCGAGAAGCGGGCGAAGATCATCCGCGCCGATGGCGAGTTCCTCGCGGCGGAAACCCTCGGCAAGGCCGCACGGATCATTCGCAGCGAGCCGCCGGCACTGCAGCTCCGTTACCTGCAGACGCTGGTGGAAATGGCCGGGTCGGGCAACAGCACCGTCATCCCGATCCCGATGGACCTGTTCGATGGGCTCAGGGGTGCAATGGCTCGAAACGCCGGCGATGCACCGGCACTCGAGGCCGGGAGGGTGTAAGGAAGTCGGGAGGGCAAGCAGGCGATGGAGCTTCGGTGGTGTCGCGACCCCGCTGACCGGGCCGGCAGGTCGGCGGGGCTCTCCCCGGGTGTGCCGAGAGGCGCAATTTGCACATGATGCCGCCGATCTGAGGAGACCGTTCTGATGCGACGACTGATGTGCCTCGCTTTCCTCCTCGCGCCTGCCTGCGGAGAGCGCCCCCCGGCACCGCCGCCAATCGAGGTGCACGATGCCTGGGCGCGCGCGGCCGATTCCGCCACCGTGACGGCGGCGTACCTGACCATCCTCAATCACGAGATTCAGGCGGTGACGCTCTCCTCGGCGTCCAGTCCGTTGGCCGAGTCCGTGACGATGCATGAGACCATGGAAATGAACGGGATGGTGCACATGATGCCGCTCGATTCAGCGCAGACCATCGCGGCGGGCGACTCGCTGGTCCTGGCACCGGGTGCGAAGCACTTGATGATGACGGGACTCAGGCGCACTCTGGCTGGCGGCGATTCGCTGCCGCTGGAACTGCGCTTCAGTGACGGGCGTGTAGTCCACGCGACCGCTGCCGTCCGCGCGCCGTAGAAACGGACCGCGGTCAGCCGTCCTTGCGCGCCACGAGCAGCATTTCGCTCGAACGCCGGTTCAACGGCTTGGCGCTGAAACTGTCGAAGGCCTGTTCCACGATCAACCCGGCATCGCGCATGAGGTCCGAGAGCTGCGTCGGGGTGTAGAGCCGGATCCGGTGCGTGCGATCCTCGAGGACGTTCCGGCCACGCCAGCTGGACTCGACGGTCAGGAAGCCGGAGAGCGGGTCGAAGCTCCGCTCCTGGGCCACCAGCGTGCCATCGGCGGTGGTCCACCAGTCGCGCACGAGGAACTTGGCCATGACGCCGTCGCGATCGCCCCCGTGCCAGAGCAGGAGACCTCCGGGCTTCAGGACGCGGGCGAACTCCCGAAGCACGCGGGCATCGTCGCGCGGATCGGCGAAGAAGCCGAAACTGGTGAAGAGGTTGAGCACGGCATCGAAGCGTCCCGTCCACGCCGCCGGGAGTCGGCGCATGTCGGTGCGGCGATAGCGCAGCGTACGCCCTGTCCCGCGCGATCGCGCCTTGTCCAGCAAGGGTCCCGAGAAGTCCACGCCGTCGACGTCCAACCCGGCCTCGGAGAGGAGATGCGCGTGCCGCCCCTGGCCGCAGGCACAATCCAGCACGCGCGCGCCGACTGGAAGGGCGAGCACCTCGAGCAGTCGCGCCACCTGGCGGCGGTCTTCCACGAGTTCGAAGAATGGCTCGTATTCGCGCAGGTACCCGGTATCGAAGTACGTGCGCCACCAGTCGCCTGCGGCTGATGACGGAGGACGGAGGACGGATGGCCGATCACTCGAAGGACCCCGCAGCTCCCGTCTTCCGCCCTCCGTCTTCTGCCGTCGGCTCATCAAAAGAACACCGGCTCCCGATACGCCCCGAACACATCCTCCATCGCCGCGCGGATTTCATACAGCGTCGCGTAGGCACGCGCGCAGTCCAGGATGAACGGCACCAGGTTGTCCGTGCCGCGCGCCGCAAGGCGCAGCGCATCGAGCCGTTGCTGCACGAGCGCGTTGTCCCGCGTCTGGCGCAGTTGCGCCAGCGTCGCCATCTGCCGCGCGGTCGCCTGCTCGTCGATGGTCAGCAGGGGAATGGTAAGCTTCTCGTCGGTGACGAACTCGTTGACGCCGACGACGACCTTCCGGTGCTGTTCGATCTCCCACTGCTGGCGCGCGGCACTCTCGGCGATGCGTTTCTGGAACCACCCGTCCTCGAGCCCGCGCACCACCCCGCCCTGCGCCGCGATCTGCGTGAACAGTTCCTCGGCCTCGCGCTCGATGTCGTCAGTGAGCCGTTCCACGTAGTATGACCCGCCCAACGGGTCGCTCACCGACGCGACGCCCGTCTCGAACGCCAGGATCTGCTGCGTGCGCAGCGCGACCTCGACGGCGTGCTCGGACGGGAGCGCCAGGGTCTCGTCCATGGAGTTGGTGTGCAGCGACTGCGTGCCGCCCAGCACGGCGGCGAGCGCCTGGTAGGCGACGCGCACGACATTGTTCATCGGCTGCTGCGCGGTGAGGGTCACGCCGGCGGTCTGCGAATGGAAACGCATGACGAGGCTGCGCTCGCTCTTCGCTCCGTACCGCTCCTTGAGGTGGCGTGCCCAAATGCGCCGGGCCGCCCGGAGCTTGGCGATCTCCTCGAAAAAGTCGTTGTGGATGTCCCAGAAGAACGACAGGCGCGGCGCGAACTCGTCGACGTCGAGCCCGCGCGCCAGGCCGCGTTCCACATACGTGAACCCATCGGCGAGCGTGAAGGCCAGTTCCTGGGCAGCCGTGGCCCCGGCCTCGCGGATGTGATAGCCGGAAATCGACACCGTGTTCCACCGTGGCGCATGCTGCGCCCCCCACTGGAAACAGTCGACGATGAGACGCAGCGCGGGCTCGATGGGAAAGCACCACGCGTGTTGCGCCATGTACTCCTTGAGGATGTCATTCTGGATCGTGCCGCGCAGCTTCTCCGACGGCACGCCCTGCTTCTCGGCGGCGGCGATGTAGAAGCACCACAGGATGATCGCCGGCCCGTTGATGGTCATCGACGTCGACACCTGGTCGAGCGGGATGCCGTCGAACAGCACCTCCATGTCGGCCAGCGAGCTGATGGCCACGCCGCACTTGCCCACCTCACCCTCTGACCGGGCGTGATCGGAGTCGTACCCCATCAGCGTGGGGAAGTCGAAGGCGACGGACAGGCCCGTGGTCCCGTGTCCGAGCAGGAACTTGTAACGCCGGTTGGTCTCGTGCGCCGACCCGAAGCCGGCGAACTGGCGCATGGTCCACAGCTTGCCGCGGTATCCCGTGGGGTGAATGCCGCGGGTGAACGGATACGTTCCAGGCACCTCGAAGGCGGTACCACCGGAGCCTTCGAGATCGAGTGCCGTGTAGAGCGGCGCCACTTCGTGCGCCGAGTTCGTCCAGGCGAGGTCACGTACCTCGGCCCGGTCGTAGCGTTCCTTCCACGCGGCGATCTCGGCGCGCAGCTGCGCCAGTTCGGCGCGCATCTCGTCGAGCGAGGTATCGAGGTCGGGGCGCGTCGTCATGCGGATTCTCCGGTCATCAGGGTGCCGCTCAGCCGCAGCAACGCGTCGGCGACGGCGTACGGGGTGGTGCGGCCGTCGGCGAGATCGGCGACCTGCCGGTCGATCCAGGCATTGGTGGCGGCATCACTCCACAACCGCCGGGCGAGCCGCTGAAAGACGACGTCCTTCACCCGCTCGCGCAGTCGCGCCCGGCGTCGCACGGCGAGTTCGCCGCTTCGTTCAAGATACGCAAAATGCCGCTCGAGGGCGGCGAGCAACTCGGGTATCCCCTCCCCCGTGGTCGCCGATGAGCGCAGCACCGCGGGCGTCCAGTGCTCCGCGTCGTCCGACACGGCGGCGTGTGCGGGGTGAGGGGTGGCGAGCCTTCTCAGGTCGACACCATGATGGGCCGGGGCGTTCTGCATGGCATGCCCGCCACGCAGGCCAAGCATCATCTCGATGTCCGTGCGCAGGCGGTCGGCGCCGGGGCGATCCGCCTTGTTCACCACGAAGACGTCGGCGATCTCCATGAGGCCGGCCTTCAGCGTCTGGATGGCGTCACCCGACTCGGGAACCAGCACCACGAGCGATGTGTCCGCCGTGCGAGCGATGTCGAGTTCGCTCTGGCCGACGCCCACCGTCTCGATGAGGATGCAGTCCAGCCCGAAGGCATCGAGCACATCGCAGACTTCGCGCGTGGTGGCGGCCAGGCCACCCAGCGATCCCCGCGTGGCCATCGACCGGATGAAGACGCCCGGGTCGAGCGCCACCGACTCCATGCGGACGCGATCGCCGAGCAGCGCCCCGCCGGAAAACGGTGAGGTGGGGTCGACGGCAATGATGCCCACCGTGCGGCCCTGCTGACGCAGCAACTCCACCAGCTTTGCCGTGAGCGTGCTCTTGCCGGCGCCCGGCGGACCCGTCAGCCCGATGCGCCGCGCCCGCCCCACCCGCGGGTGAAGCGCGCCAAGCAGCAGGTCCGCGCCGGCACGCCCGTCTTCAACGATGGAGACCGCGCGCGCCAGCGCCGCCTTGCGCCCGGCGGTGAAGTCGTCGAGCAGCCTGGCCAGCGAGGCGGGCGCTCCCTCGGGGAGGATGATCGCCGTCATGCGCCCTCCCGGGTGGAGGCGTCATCATGCTCGTCGTGGATGTCCCCCACCAGCTCCTCCACCACGTCATCCAGCGTCACCAGGCCAAGCGTGCGGCCTTCGGCATCACGCACGATGGCGAGGTGCCGGCGCTCCAGCAACATGGTGCGCATCAGCGCGAGGCACGGAAGGTCCGGCGCGGCAAACGTGACGCGCCGCAACCGCGCCGCAGGCGCCTCGGGCCGTTCAAGGACGTCGAACGAGTGTATCATGCCCATGACGTGATCAAGGTCGCCATCGATGACCGGTACGCGAGAATACGCCGCCCGAGCAACGATGCGGGCCATGTCGGCAGCCGGCAGCGACCGGTCGACCGCCACGATCTTGTCGCGGGGGGTCATGACGTCGCGTACCCGCGTGGCACCGAACTCGGCCACGCCGCTGATGATGGCACTCTCGTCCGCTTCGCCCACCCCTTCGAGCTCACCCTCGCGCAGCAGGTCCTCCAGCGCCTCCCGGGGATCCTCGGGTACCAGCGGCGCCGGACGGGCCAGCGCGCGGGCGGCACGTTCCGCCAGCCACAGCACCGGGGAGACGACCACGCCCAAGCCATGCAGGGCCGGCAGCAGCACCGGCACCAGCGCAACGCCCCAGCGGCGCGCGATGGCGCGTGGCAGCAGCTGGCCGACAGCGAGCAGCAACAGCACCGCCGTGGCCAGCGCGCGCGCCATCGCCCCCGGAGTCTGCGACTGAGAGCCCGCCACCAACCCGATGGTGAATGTCAGACCGGCAATCACCGTCCCTGCGGCCAGCAGCAGTCGTTGCGGCCGCTCGAGATACACCTCGGCACTGGCCGACCCCGACAGCTTGCGTTCCACCCAATGGCGCAGCCAGATGCGACTGACGGTGCGCACCGCCGTGGCGGCCGCCGTGAGCCAGGCGACAATCAGGACGAGGAACAGGACCAGCAGGCTCACGTGTCCTCCTCCCCGGTCTCGAATGCGAGGCGCTCGAAGTAGACGCGTTCGATGCGCCGCCCTTTCATGCGCTCCACGACCACGCGAAACCCGTCGACGGTGATGTCTTCGCCGGGTTCGGGCACGCCGTCAAACAGCTCGTACGCCAGGCCGCCGACGGTGCTGAGATCCTCACGACGGAAATCATGCCGCGTCAGGGACGACAACGTGTCGAGCGAGACGTGAGCGGGCAGCCAGAAGCGGTCGTCCCCCTCGCGCTCGATCTGGTCGTCGTCCTCGGTATCGTGTTCGTCGCGGATGTCGCCCACGATGAGTTCGATCACGTCCTCGAGCGTCACGAGGCCGGCGACGCCGCCGAACTCGTCGACCACGAGCGCGATATGCCGTCGATTGGTGCGAAAGTCACGCAGCTGGGCGTCCACCGTGTTCGTTCCCGGAATGAACCAGGCCGGTCGCACCAGCGACTGCCAGCCCGCCTCCGGCTCTTCGTCATCGAGCACGGCGCCAAGCAAATCCTTGGCGAACAGGATGCCGGAGACGTCGTCAAGGTCGTCCCCGTAGACCACCAGGCGCGCGTGACGCGCACTGCGCACCCGGGCCACCATGTCTGCCCACCGCGTACCCCGCTCGATGCCGACAATGTCGACCCGAGGCACCATGATCTCCCGGACCTGCGTGTCGCCGAGTGCGAAGACGCCGGACAGCAGTTGCTGCCCTGCGTCTCCCGCGTCACTGTCGGCCACCTCGGCGGCGACCACCTCGCGGAAGCGCTCGACGTCGGCGTCACGCGTCTCGTCGTCGGGGCGGCGCGGCAGCAGGTGCGCGAGAACGGCGTCGCACCACGAGCCGAACGCCACCACGGGACGCAGGACGACCACCGCCGAGCGGGCGACTGGCGCCAGCCTCCGCAACGCCCGGATGCCCAGGACATCGCCGAGAGCGCGCGCGCCGCTCTCCGACACAATGATGACGAACAACCCCACGGAGGTGGCGAGCAGCACGTGTGACGCCGCGCTGAGCGCCACGGCCAGCGCGGCGCCGGCGCCCAACTGCGCCAGTATGCGGCCAAAGGCCAGCGCACGGTGCGTCGCCTCTCGATTCGCCAGCAGGTGGCGCACCGCGACGTCACTGGTCGACTCGTTCTCGTCGATGGTGAGCAGCGCGCCGTCTGCGGCCGCGCACAGTGCCGCGGCGATCACGAACAGCCCGGCAAGCACGAGAGCGCTCACGCGCGGCGGGCTGAGCGTCGCGCGACCGCGGCAAGCAGCCGCTCCTGGCGCACCCACATCGGCGATGTGGTGCGGTCGGCAGTCCCGGGATGATCCCAGCCCAGCACGTGCAGGGTGCCGTGGATCACCAGGCGCACGAGCTCCTCGCGTACACCGCACCCGGCAATCTTCGCATTGCGCCGCGCCACCTCGGGGCAGATGTAGACGTCCCCCACCACCCCGACCCCGGGGCCAGGCGCAAAGCCAAACGAAATGACGTCGGTGGAGCCCGCATGGCCCAGGTGGCGTCGGTTGAGTCGCGCCATCGCCGAACGCGACAGCAGGATCACCGAGAGCAACGCGTCGCGCACGCCCTCGGCGCGCAGCACGACACGGGCGACTTCGGCCAGGCGCACGGCGGAGACGGCGGTCTTCACCCCATCGCTCGATACGCCAACGCGAAGGCCGCCACCCGGTGCACCACGAGCGGCTGTCACGCGCCCTGTTCCTCGTCGGCGGCGTACGCCTTCACGATGTCGCGCACCAGCCGGTGTCGAATGATGTCGGCTTCGGTGAGGTACTGGAACGAGATGCCGTCGATGCCCGGCAGGATGCGTTCCACCTGCGTCAGCCCGCTGTCCGCGCGGCTGGGCAGGTCGATCTGCGTCTTGTCGCCCGTGATGACGGCGCGCGAGTTCACGCCGAGGCGCGTGAGGAACATCTTCATCTGCGCGTTCGTCGCATTCTGCGCCTCGTCCAGGATGACGAAGGCATCGCCGAGGGTGCGCCCGCGCATGTACGCCAGCGGCGCAATCTCGATGGTGCGCGTCTCGAGGGCGCGCTGCATGCGCTCCGGTGGCATCATGTCTTCGAGCGCGTCGTACAGTGGGCGCAGGTACGGATCAACTTTCGCCTGCATGTCGCCGGGAAGAAAGCCGAGCGACTCGCCCGCCTCGACGGCCGGCCGCGCCAGCACGATCCGGCGCACGCGCTTGCGGGCGAGCATGTCGACGGCGACGGCCACGGCGAGGTACGTCTTGCCCGTGCCTGCCGGACCGATGCTCACCACGATGTCATTCTCGAAGAGCGCCCGGAGGTATTGCGTTTGGCCCTTGGACTTGGGCTGGATGACCTTGCGAACGCCCGGCAGCACGATGCGATCGGGGGCGTCGTCCCCGGCGACGGGGCCTTCGATGGAGAATCGCAGCACGTCGTCGGCGTCGAACGCCGTACGCTGGCGCGCCGATTCGATCATGCGCTGCGCCACGCCCGCGGCGCGTTCGACGACCTCGGCCGCCCCGGTGATCGTCAGGGCGTCACCGCGCAGCGTCACCCGCACCGGGTAGATGCGCTGCAACTCCGCCAGATTCGCGTCGGCCACGCCGGCCAGCATCAGCAGGTCGGCGCCCTCGGTGGAGAGCTTCCGCGAGTCGCCGTCGACGGCGCCGGGGACGGCCGCGCGCACGGTGGTGTCGGTCATCCGGCCTCCGTCGTGGAGCGGATGTGCAGCTGCCGCAGGTCCTCGGCCGGCACCGTCGTCGGGGCATTCTCGAAGAGCGCGCGCGCCGCCGTCGACTTGGGGAAGGCAATGACGTCGCGCAACGACGATCCGCCGGCGAGCAGCATCGCCATGCGGTCGAACCCGAAGGCGATGCCTCCGTGCGGGGGCGCGCCGGCGCGCAGGCCTTCGAGCAGGAAGCCGAAGCGGTGCTCCTGCTCTGCTTCGCTGCCGATGCCAAGCAGCGTGAACATGCGCGACTGCACGCGCGGGTCGGAGGTCCGAATGGACCCGCCCCCCAGCTCGAGACCGTTGAGCACGCAATCGTAGGCCAGCGCGCGCCACCGTTCGGGTGCGTCCGGATATTGCGCCATGTCGTCGCCGTTGGCCGCCGTGAACGGGTGGTGCACCGCCGCCAGCGCGCCGGTCACCGGGTCCTTGTCGAACATCGGGAAGTCGGTGACCCACAGAAAACGGCGCACCTGCTCGTCAACGAGACCGAGCCGTCGAGCGCACTCCTGCCGCACGCGGTCGAGCGCCGGGCTCGAAACGCG
This sequence comes from Gemmatimonadota bacterium, assembly GCA_038041995.1. Lineage (GTDB taxonomy): Bacteria > Gemmatimonadota > Gemmatimonadetes > Gemmatimonadales > Gemmatimonadaceae > PNKL01. Next base: position 18,511 of record JBBTFF010000126.1, read on the forward strand.
GTCCTGGGCAGCGACGAACAATGCAAGGTCACCCTCGGCGAGCGAGATCGCCGCTTCGGCCGCCGGCGTGAGAAATTTCGCCACCGGGCCGTCGTACCTGCCGTCCACTTTCTTCAGACGCAGCAGGCCGAGCGCGCCGGCCCCCCTGGCCAGCGCCTCCAGTTCATCGACCTGCTTTCGGCTCCACGCGGCGCCTCCCGGCACGCGTATCCCGCGCACGCGGCCGCCGGCGTCGATGGCCGCGCGCGTCACCACGAACTCGAGCCCCGCGAAGGTCGCCGTGTGGTCGCTGACTTCCAGTCCGTAACGCAGGTCAGGACGGTCACAGCCATACCGCTCCATGGCGTCGGCGTAGCTCATGCGCTCGAAGGGTACGGCCACCTCGTGCCCGGCCTCGCGCCAGATGCTCGCCACGAGTTCCTCGGAGAGCGCCAGGATGTCCTCTCGCCCGACGAACGACGCCTCGATGTCGATCTGCGTGAATTCGGGCTGCCGGTCCTGGCGCAGATCCTCGTCACGGAAGCAGCGCGCAAGCTGGAAGTACCGGTCGAAGCCGCAGCACATGAACAGCTGCTTGTAGATCTGCGGCGACTGCGGCAGCGCGTAGAACTCACCCGGATGTACGCGGCTCGGCACCAGGTAGTCGCGCGCTCCCTCAGGAGTGGGCTTCGTCAGGATCGGCGTCTCGAGTTCGAGAAACCCCTTGTCGCTCAAGACGCGGCGCGTCACCTGCAACAGCCGGTGGCGCAGCATCAGGTTGGCCTGCAATTCCGGACGACGCAAATCGAGGTACCGATGGCGAAGCCGCAGTTCTTCGGAGGGGAGCTTGTCGGCCTTGCCGCGCGCCACCGGCAGCGCCGGTGTCACCGCCGGACCGACCACACGAATGGAGGTTGCACGCACCTCGACATCGCCGGTGGCGAGGTCGGAATTGCGCATCTCCACCGGGCGTTCCGCCACCGTCCCCTCGATCATGACCACCGACTCCACCCCGACGGCAGCGGCGGTGGCCATGGCCTCGGCGCTCGCCCAGTCGGGGCCGAAATGCACCTGCACCAGGCCTTCCCGATCGCGAAGGTCGAGGAAGACGAGTCCGCCGAGATCGCGCGACCGGTGCACCCAGCCGCCGAGGGTTACGGCGGTGCCGGCGTGCACCGCGCGAAGCGCGCCGCACAAGTGCGAGCGCTGTGATGTGGCGAAGACGTTCCCTGCGTTCAACGGCTCAACTCCCGGCGCGTACGCGCCATGACGACGAATGCGGCGAGTCCGACCGCGGCCCCCGCGACATCCGCAAGAAAGTCCCCGAGCTCCATGGACCGGCTGGGGATGAACTGCTGCTGAATCTCGGTAAAGGCGCCAAACGCCGCAGCGCCGGCAAACGCCATCCACCACGGTCGGGCCTCAACCACGAGCGCCCGCACGATCAGCACCGACAGCACCGCGAACAGGCTGGCGTGCGCCAGCTTGTCGAGCGTCACCCAACCGAACCAGTCGAGCGTCCAGCCTGGCGGAACCTGAGGCGGGTTCGGCCAGAGGATCAGCGCCTCGATGAGCAGGGCCCAGGCCGCGCTCGCGCGCCACCGCGGTGCCATCACGTGGCCTCCGCGCGCCGCAACACCGCCGCGAAGCCCGCCGCGTCCGGGGCCGTATAGAGCGCCGTGCGCAGGTCATCCCGACGCATCAACCGGGCAAGCCGCCCGAGCACCTTCAGGTGCACCCCACCATCGGCGGTCGGAGTGAGCAACAGAAAGCAGGCGCGCACCGGCACACCATCCGGGGACTCGTAGTCATCCACCGACTCGGCGATTCCGGCCGCCATACGAAGCTGCCCCACGGCCTCGGTTCGCCCATGAGGAACGGCCAGGCCTTCACCCATCGCCGTGCTGGCGAGCGCCTCGCGGGACAGCACGCTCTGGAAGACGGTCTCGACGGTCGCCGGGTCGGCGTCCGGGAGCGCCATCTCCACCAGTTCGCGCAGGAGGGCGTGTCGTGAATGGCTGCCCAGAGGAACGCGAATGCGTTCGGTGGGAAGCAGCTCGATGAGCAACCGAATCTCCGCCGGGATGGAAACGTGTAAATCTAACGGCCAACGACACTTGGTGGTAGCGTTCGAGCGCTTGACCGTACCCTGCGTGCCGGGTATCCTGCGATGATGCGGCGTCTCGCGGTTCTCTCGGCCACCCTTGCGCTAACGGCACGCCCGCTGGCGGCTCAACTGGTGCCTGGCCGCGACCTGCTGGCGTTCCCGCTTGGCCTCACGGCCGAGGCGCCGGCGCTGGGGACCACCGCCGGCTTCGGCATCTGGAACGCCGCGAGCGTCGCCATTCCCGTCGGCAGTCGGCTGCGCATGGCCGTCGGGACGATGAGCGCCCCGGTAGACCTCGCGGTCTCGGCCCAGCTGGCCACGGTAGCGGCGCGGCTGGGTGACGGCACCACGATAGGCCTGAGTGTGGTCAGCGCCTCGGTTGCCGACCTCGTCCGCACCGAAAGCGATCCGCAGTCGATCGGGGACGAGATTCCCTACTCCACCATGCTTCTGTCGGCGCTGGCGGCGCGCGAGGTGCGCGGCGTCACCGTTGGGGCGGCGCTGCGTCTTCGCACCGGGCATTCCGACAGCGAGCGGAGAAGCGCCGTGTCGGTGGACGTTGGCGCGACATCGCGAGGGCTCGGCCG
>JBBTFF010000127.1:0-3822 GCA_038041995.1 Gemmatimonadota bacterium
GTCGACGTGAAGCTGGCCGTTGATATGGTCATGATGGCGCAAAGAGCGGAATATGACGCCGCTTACCTTCTCTCCGCAGACGGAGACTTCACCCCGGCCGTGGCTGCTGTCTTGGCGTTGGGGAAGAAGGCCTTCGTGGCATCCCCCGCAAAAGGGGCTCAACTGGCCGCAGCCGCTACTACCTACATCCCGTTGAAGACAGACTTCTTCGCGGACTGCTGGTACAGTCCAACAAACCGACCCAACGCCGACCCGTGAGTGCGCAAGCGCCCGCCAAACCGCCCCGCTCACGGGTTTCTCGCCCTTAGCGAGTAGCGGGGCTCAGCGGCACGGTGGCGCGAAACGTGGTGCGCCCCGGACGCGACTCGGCGAGTTCCAGCCGGCCTCCATGCGCCTCGGCGATGCGGCGTGCGATGGCGAGCCCCAGCCCGGCACCGCTGGTAGCCGACGCATCGACGCGCGAGCGCGCGACGTCGACGCGATAAAAGCGCTCGAAGATGCGCGACTGCGCATCGGCCGGAATCCCCGGACCGGCATCAGTGACCGTCACCACGCTGGTGGCGTCGTCGCTGGACAGGTCGACGTCGATCGCGCCGCCGGCGGGCGAGAACTTCACCGCGTTGTCGAGCAGGTTGAGCACCAGGCGCCCCAGCAGGTCGGGATCGCCGTGCACCGGCGCCTCCACCATGCCATGCAACTCGACACGCACGGCGCGCTGGTCGGCGAGCGGCCGAATGCCACGCACGGCATCGAGCACGACGTCCTCGAGAAAGAGGTTCTCGGCGCGAACCACGAGGTGCCCGGCGTCGGCCCGGGCGAGCAGGAAGAGATCGTCGACGATGCGGGTGAGGCGGCGCGACGCGTCCTGCATCACGCCGATGGACGCGCGATACTCGTCCTCGGAGCGCGTCGCGCGCGCGAGCGTGACGTCGGCTTCGGTGCGCAGGATGGCCGCGGGAGTGCGCAGCTCGTGCGATGCGTCGGCCATGAAGCGGCGCTGCTGGGCGAACGACTTCTCCAGTCGGTCGAGCAGGTCGTTGACCACCATCGCCAAGCCGCCGAGCTCGTCGCCCGGCGTCGTGACGGGCAGGCGCTCATGCAGCGTTGACGCGCCGATCTCCGAGGCCCGCGCGGCCATGGCGGCCACGGGCGACAGGCTGCGTCGCGCGAGAAAGTAGCCGCCCACCGCCGCGCTGATCAGGAGCAGCGGTATGACGATGAGGAAGGCGCGTCGGATGCGGTCGAGCACCCCCTCGACGTCATGGAGCGGGTAGGCGGCCGTGAGGCGCAACGGTGCGTCGCCCAGCCGGAAGGGACGTGCGTGCAGCCGGTACCCTCCCTTGGCGTCGGGGAGGGTCAGCGTGGCGCTCTCCCACGGCAGGAGGCGAAGCAGCGCCACGAGGCGGGTGACGTCGAGCGGCAACTGCGAGCGGTCGCCAGCCGGCTCGTGCGCCTGGGCACCGACGGCCAGCACGGTGCCCGCGGAATCGAGGATCACGATCTGCAGGTCGCGGAACCGCACCTCCTCCACGGTCTTCCTCGCGGCGGTCGCCGTGCTGGGGAGCAGGCGCCGCTCGACGGCGAGTTCGCGGGAGAACGCGGTCAGCGCGTCGCTGACGAAGTTGTCGGTGCGATCGAGCAGCGTGCGGGAGAAGATCTCGTACGAGCCGATGGCAAACGCGACGAGTGGCGCGCCGAGGACCAGCGTGAACCAGAGCGTGAGGCGGGCGCGCAGCGACGCCGGCCAGGGAATCATTGGCTATCCCCGGCGCCGCGCGGGCGTCGAATCCGGCCGTGGCACGTCGAGCAGGTAACCGGCGCCGCGGTGCGTGGAGAAGAGCGCCACGCTCTCGCCGTCGTCGATCTTGCGACGCAGCCGGCTGGCGTAGACGTCGATGATGTTCGAGTACGATCCCTTGCTGTCGTCCCACACGTGCGCCATGAGCTCGGCCCGGCTGACGATGCGCCCGGCGTTGCGGGCCAGGTGCTGCAGGAAGGCAAACTCCTTGGCGGTGAGCGGAATCTCGCGGCTGCCGCGCCGGGCGACGTGCCGGCGCGTGTCGACCACCAGGTCACCAACGACCAGGTCCGGCGAGAGCAGCTCGCCGCGCCGGCGCGTGAGTGCGCGGAGGCGCGCCTGCAACTCGCCAAAGTCGAACGGCTTGGTGAGGTAGTCGTCGGCGCCGGCGTCGAGGCCGGCGATCCGGTGCTCGACCGCGTCGAGTGCGGTGAGCATGAGGATGGGGGCGGCAATGCCGTTGTGGCGCAGGCGCCGGCAGACCTCCGTGCCGTCGATCGCGGGAAGCAGGATGTCGAGAATGATCGCGTCGTACTCGTGAGTGGCGGCGAGTTCCAGCGCCTTCCGTCCGTCGGCGGCCTGGTCCACGACGTACGCGTCCTCACGCAGGCCGCGGGCGACGGACTGCCTGAGCTGGCGGTCGTCCTCAACGATCAGGACGCGCATTTGCCGGGCGTGGAGATTGGGTAGCACTCTCGCGCGGCGCGCCCAGCCGAATGGCGAGCGACGCGATGTATTGCCATGCGCGTTCCACTTCGAGAGAGCCGGCGAGGTCGAGCGAGCGGCGGAAGGCGGCCAGTTCCCTCCGACGCAAGGCGGCGCGCAGCGCGCGCAGGTCGCGCAAGGGTGGCCGCCGCACCGGAGCGCGTCGCAGCCTCCGGTGTGGCACGAGCAGCGGCGTCAGCAGGGCGGACATTTCATGTGCGTCGTGCAACTCGCCAAGCGTGTCCTGCAGGAGGCGCAGCTGCTTGAGGGCCCGGGCGCGATGCGGAGACCGATGCTCTATCGCCTCGAGCAGGTAGCGCAGGCGCTTTACCTTGATGCGGGCGCGGTGGATCACGGCAACCTGCGTCGGGTGTTCAATGCGATCGAGCGCGCGACGCGCCAGTTCCAGGTCGCGGGAAAGCGCCGGCGCGAGGTGCTCGGCAAGGGTATTGTCCGGTCCCGGCGGCTCGGCATCGCCGTGCGCAGCGAGCGACTCGGCAAGTGTCGTTGCCAGGCGTGGCCAGCGTTCGGATGCCTTGTGGTGCAAGCGTTCGCGCTCGGCGGCGTACAGGGCGAGTTGCTCGCCGGCCAGCCACAGGGCGGCGCGGGTGGCGGGTGCTCCCCTCGGTTCGGAAGGAGCAGTGAACCACTTCCAGTGCACCTGCGCGTCACGCGCGGCGCCGGCACACCGGGCGAGGCGACGCAGCGCCGAGCGCGCGTCGCGAGCGACCTCGCGGCGCAGCAGCCGGTCGCTGGCCCGCAGCCAGCTGCGCAGCCGGCGCAGGGCCACACGGAAGGCGTGCACCTCGTCGTTGCCGATCGTCGCCGCCGCGTCGGCGTCGACCGCGACGAGCAGCGGCGCGGCTTTCTCCATGGCGCGTTCCAGTCGCACTCGCGCGATGGCCGCCGCGGCTCCACGCGCGCGCTGGTGGAGCAACCCGGTGTCGGTGGAAGGACGAGCGGTCATGTCGGCTGCGGGGAAGTCTGGAGAATGCGGGGTGAAATGCCGCCCCGGATTGTAGTCCAGCGCAAGCAGGGGTAGCAAGCGGGTTTGGGTAACACCGGATCACAATGTGCGCCGACGCCGATTGTAAGTCACAGGCATTGGTTCTCCCGCAGTATCCGCGTGTATCGGCCGTTATCCACGTCATCGGGAGTTCCGCAGTCCGACCTTCATCATCCCGATGCGTCGAGGCACAGGACACTTCAACTGCGGAACTCCCGATTGCGAGGATGAACGCGGATTCGACTCACGGCAATGCCGAGATCTCCCTGGGCGCCGCCACCCCCTGCGAGACGGCCCGTGCGAGAGAGCTCTC
>JBBTFF010000127.1:3832-19888 GCA_038041995.1 Gemmatimonadota bacterium
CCGTCGTCACTCGACTGCCAACGACTGCCTGACCTTACGGACAGCGAGCCAGCGCTATCGGACATGTCTCCGCTGACGGAACCGGCGCGCTGCCTTCCCCGCCACCGCCAAACGTGTACAGCGGACGGCGAAGGACGGCGAGTTCACGACCCGGAACCGGCAGGTGGATGGGCGTGCCCTCGATGAGTGTCTGCCAGCCGCGCGCGTCCAGGAAGGCGATGACACCGGTCACGCCCAGTCCCTCGATGCCCTTCTCGTAGCGCAGTGCATCCCAGAGGCTGCCGCACTGGCCATTGAACTTGCGCGGTACGCAACCGGGCTCATCGGGCGGACCGGCAACCGTGACCGGTGGGAGCTTCCCGTTGGCCTCGCGCGTCTTGTTGATCAGCGGCACTGCTTCAGCCGCCCGCCCCAGACGAATCAGCCCTTCGGCCTTGAGCAGGTCCATTTCCGACACCGGCAGCTCGAGTTGCGGGCCGTTCTGCCACGTTTCTGCGGTGCCGTTGCGCAGGTAGTAGTACCACGAATACCGCCAGGTGCCGCGGCTCGCGGTGAAGATGTTGTTCAGATTGTAGCCGACGTACGAGCCCGGGGTCGCCGGGCCGCCGGTGCCCTGGATGCGACGGTCCTTCGTCTTCATCTGGAACGCCGCGCGCGAAGTGAGCGGCGTGGCCCGCCAGTTGAGGTACCCCCCCGAGGAATCGGCGGGTCCGATGAGGTCGTAGGCCGGGCGTCCGAAGTCGCTCGGACGGCCGACCGTGCGCAGGCGCGCCACCAGCCGCTTCCAGTCATCCCAGAGCACGTCGATCTGCGCCACCGGCGCAAAGTCGGTGGTGACGCCGGCGTCGACCCGACGAATCACCTCGGTCCAGTTCACCGCCGCGCGCTCGGCGCGGGTGCGCGCCGAATACACCATCAGGCGCGCCGCGAACGAGTTGGCGAGCCGGACGAACTGGTCCTTCGTCATCGCCGTGTACAGCCAGCTGTCCAACGGCAGCGTGAAGCTGCTGCGGTTGGCGATGGCAATGGCGCTGTCGAGCTGCGAGATCCCGACGGCGGTCAGTTCCTTGTACGTCTGGAACTGCGGGTCCTTGATCGTGTCGAGCCGGGCCCGCTCATCGACGATGAACGCCTGATTGAAGTAGAGGCCGAGATAGCCGTGCGAGATGCCCTGCATGAACTTGCCCACCGCCTTGGTGCGCATGGTGCGTGAGGTGTCCACCACGATCACGCCCCGGTCGATGGCGGCGAGCGCATCGTTGACCGAGGAGATCGTGCGATACATGCCGTACCACGGTCCCTCCGTCACCTGGTTGCGCGCGTTGACGGGGCTGTTGTTCCACGCCGTGCGCGGAATGGCCGACGTCTCGAGCTGGCCGAAATCGGCGAAGCCCGAGGTGACCTCCATGGCCATGGTCGAGAAGGCCCAGGACGGGTAGTCGTCATGTCCGCCCACCGGCCACCAGGTACGGAACGACGAGGCGACGAAGGTTTCGGCCGCCGTCGGTTGCTGCGTGGCGCGCAGCGCGTCGGGAAGATTCGGGTTCGTGACCACGAGATCCTGGCACGAGGACAGCGCCAGGGCAAGGATCGGCAGCAGCGCCACCAGCCGGGAATGTTTCTGAGTCGTAAGCATTAGTGTGATCCTCGCCTCAGAAGGTGATGTCGATGCTGCCGGTGATCGTCCGGTAGCGAGGATATTCGAAGGCGTCGATCCGGGTGAGCGTATTGGTGCCCACTTCCGGGTCGTAGCCCTTGTACTTCGTGGACGTGTACAGGTTGCGCCCGATGACCGAGATGGCCACCCCCTGCGCGCCGAATGGCTGAACGTAACCGAGCATTCGTCCGGTGAGCCGGTACTTCAGCGAGACCTCGCGCAGCTTCACGTAGCCTGCGTCCTCCACGAAGTAATCCGTGGGATCGTTCGCGGCGTAGAGTGCGATATAGTACTCGATGGGCTTCTTGAGTTCCTGCGGCTTGCCGGTCTGGTCGACATCCCGGCTCTTCGCCCACTGGTACATGCGCTGGTTGATCCGGTTGTAGACCTGGCCGCCCACCGCGGCATCGATGAGCGCGAAGACGTCGAAGTTCCTCCAGCTCACGCTGTTGGTGATTCCCCACTTGAACTTCGGGGTGCCGTCGCCGATGCGAATGACCGCCGAGCTGCCCGTGGCGTCCTTGCGCACGATCGGCATTCCCCATCCGTAGGATCCGGTGCCGATGGTGGTGGAGGTGCCCCAGCCGCCGGTTGCCACCTCACCCTTCGTGTACTGATTGGGCGCCCCACTGGCATCGAGGCCGACCCAGACCAGCAGGCCTTCGTCGTTCATCACGAACTCGTTCTCCCGCAACTGCGCGTCGGCCGGCAGGTACTTCTTGTCGTGCAGGAACTGGAAGCCGTACATCTCGCTCAGCCCGACGCCCGCGCAGCGATATCCGATGACCTACGTGGAGAAGCACGAGCGGTCGAACTCGGTGACCTTGTTGCGCGAGCGATCGGCGACGAGGCCGGCCTTCCACGACAGGGTCGGGCGCTTGATCAGCTGCGCCTCGAGCGTGCCTTCGATGGTGTTGCCTTCCACCGTGCCGGCGTTCTGCCACTGCTGGCCATAGCCGAAGAAGCCGGCGAGTGGAATCTGGATGAGCTGGTCAATCGTCTTGACCTTCGCGTACGAGAGCTGCACCGAATAGCGATCTTTCACGATGGCGTCGATACCCAGTTCGGTCTCGGTGGAGTGCTCCGGGCGCAGGTTCTTGTTGCCGAGGTTCTGCTTGCTCACACCGCCAGCCGTACTGAACGTGTAGGTCTCGTACTGGTCATTGAAGCCGGGGCGCCCGCCGGCCGTGCCCTGCGACGCGCGCAGCTTGAACTCGTTGATCGAGCCCCACTTCCACCACGATTCCTGGGCGACTCGCCAGGCGCCGCTCACGCGGTAGTAGGTGTTCCACCGTTCGTTCGCGCCAAAGAGCGAACTGCCGTCGCGCCGCACCAGGCCATCGGCGATGTACTTGCCGGCGTAGTCGCCACCGAGCGTGACGAAGTAGCCACTGGCCTTGACCTGCTCGACGCTGGACTCTACGAAGCGGGTCTTCGTGTTGTCGAGGCTTCGCACCGCCGGCACGGCGAAATCCTGTCCCCTGGCCGTGGTGAGCTCGTTCTTCTCGCTCTCCAGCAGCGCCCGCGCCGTCGAGCGCATCGTGATCTCGCCGAACTTCCGGAGCACGTTGGCGCTGGCTTCGGCGTTGATCGTGTTCGTGGTACCGGCAAACTGCGAGATTTCGCCGAGGCCGCCGAGGGCGTAGCCCTCCGTCTTCTTCCCCTGGTCGAGAAAGTAGTTCAGCCGACGATCGGAACGGTCATAGCTGACATTGGCGTCGAACGTCAACCAGGTGAATGGCGTGTAGCGGCTGCCGACACTCCCCTGCGTGCGGGCGCGATTGCGCTGGCGGTCTTCGGTGGACAGCACGTACAGCGGGTTTTCCTCCCGGCCTTCGATGTCCGGCTGGTAGATGTACGGCGTGCCGTCGGCATCCGGCGTGAGGAGGTTGGCATCCGGCGCCTGGTTGATCAGGTCGAAGAAGGTGTCGTCATACAGCTCCTGTCGGGCGGAGCGGCTGTGATAGGCGCTGAAGGAGAACTTCAGGTTGTCGAGAGGCTGGTGATCGAGATTGAAGCGGACGTCGTTCTGGTTGAAACGTCCCTTGCCGAGCACCACGCCATCCTCGCTGGAATTCACGAACGAAAGGAACCAGTTCGTGCGGAGGTTGTTCTGCGCGATGCTGATAGCGTTCTTGGAGAACTGGCCCGGATCGAAGAACATCTCGACCGGGTCGTACACCTTGTCGGCATACGTGACGTCCTGGAAGCGCTGGTAGGCCGGACGCGCGATGCGCTGGGCGCGCGGCACCACCACGCCCGACGCGTTGATGTACTCGCCGTTCGCGTTGGTCTGGTAATGATGTTTGCGCGCCCAACCCAACTTGCCCCCGAGACTGTTGACGCCCATTTCCGAGCGCAGGCTCCAGCGGGTCGTGCCGGTACCGATGCCGGTGCCGCGCCTGGTGCGAATCTGGATCACGCCGGAGGCGGCGCGCGATCCGTACATGGATGCGGCGGCGGCGCCCTTTACCACCTCGATGCTCTCGATGTCCATCGATTCGAGATCGGCGCTCGAGCCGGTGAATGCCTGGGACTGGATGACGCCGTCCACCACCACGAGGGGAGAGTTCCCCTTGTTGATGCTGGTGGGTGAGCGGAGCTGGATGTTGGTGCCGCTGCCGGGTTGGCCCATCGGCACCACCGTCACACCGGCGACCTTGCCCTGAAAGGCTTCCAGGGCGTTCGTGGCGGGCACCGCCATGTTCGTCGCTTCCAGGCGGCCAACCGTGAACGGCACCCGGGTGCCCGATGTCGGATCGACGAGACCCGTGGTCACGACGGCCTGCAGCGTCAGCGCAACCTCGCGCAGCTGGATGTCGACCGTGATCGCACCGCCGGCCGGAACGTCCACCGTGCGCCCGCTGAATGGCACATAGCCGATGCGGCGCGCTTCGAGGCGCCGCGGCCCGGCGGGCACGCCGACGATCGCATAGCGCCCCCGACTGTCGGTCGTGGCGCCCACGCGGACCCCGGCGACCGTCACCTGAACGTCGCTGACCACGCGGCCCGTTGAGGAGTCGGTCACCGTGCCGGTGATGCGGCCGGTTCCCTGCGCCGCGAGAGGTGTGATGGGAGTGAGCAGCAGCAGCGTGGCGACGAGGGGCACGCCGAGTCGGGCGAGAGCCGTCAGTCGCGTGCGCGCGTCATGCGGGGTGTACACCATCAGTCCTCCGAAGGTCGGTAGAAACGGGGGGAGGGAGGGGAGCCTGACGCAGAGTTAGCGCCATCCCTGACGCAGGGATACGTACGGATACGCGTGGCGCTGCAATTGCGCTGGCCTCGGGACGCAGCGCGACGCGGACTACTCCCGCGCGCTCTGGAAATTCTACAGTACCAGCCGTAAAATTCCATCAGGGGAACCCCCGCCGGAGTCGACTTCCGGCCCCCGAATGCACGGGCGGCATCGGTGCATTTTCACGAGGTGCCGGCCCTCCGGTCGAAGGCCGACGCCCACCGACCGAGCGCTCTTCGGGGCGCAGGGGTTTCCCTTGAGCCAGTACAACATTGCGTGGTTGCCCGGTGACGGCGTCGGTATCGAGGTGATGGAGGCGACACGGATCTGTCTCGACGCCCTGCACTTCGACGCACAGTACTCCCACGGAGACATAGGCTGGGAGTTCTGGCGGACCGAGGGTGAGTCCTTCCCCCAGCGCACGATCGATCTATTGAAGGCGAGCGACGCGGCGATGTTCGGCGCGATCACCTCGAAGCCGGCGAAGGACGCCGAGGCGGAACTGGTGCCCGCCCTGAAAGGGAAGGGCTTGGCGTACCGAAGCCCCATCGTGCGCATGCGGCAGATGTTCGACCTGTTCACCTGCCTGCGGCCATGCAAGGCGTACCCGGGCAACCCGCTGAACTACAAGGAAGACATCGACCTCGTGATCTTCCGCGAGAACACTGAGGGCCTCTATGCGGGCGTCGAGTTCAGTCCGGTGCCTGATGAACTGGCGGCGACGCTTGGCAAGCTGAGTAAGCCCTTCGCGCACTTCGCCGGTATCCCGGGCGACCAGTTCGCCATCACCTGCAAGATCAACACGCAGAAGGGGTGCGAACGGATCATCCGCGCCGCGTTCGAGTATGCGCAGGAGCACGGCTATCCGAAAGTCACGGTGATCCACAAGGCGAATGTCGTGCGCGCCACCGAGGGGATGTTCCTCGAGACCGGGAAGCGCGTGGCCAGGGAATACCCTGACATCGCGATGGACGACGCCAACGTCGATGCCATCACCATGTGGCTGCTGAAGAACCCGAAGAGCTACAGTGTGCTGGTGGCGACCAACCTCTTCGGCGACATCATCAGCGACCTGGCCGCGCAGATGGTCGGGGGCCTCGGCTTCGCGTGCTCGGCGAACATCGGCGAGAAACTCGGCGTCTTCGAGCCCAGCCACGGCAGCGCGCCCAAGTATGCGGGCCAGTACAAGGTGAACCCGATCGCGACCATTCTCTCGGCCAAGATGATGCTGGCGTGGCTGGGCGAGACCGAGAAGGCCGCGAGGCTCGAGGGCGCCACGGCCGCGGTCATTCGTGAAGGCCAGGTGCGCACTTACGACATGGGCGGAAGCGCGACCACGCTGGAGATGGCTGAAGCCATCGCCAGGAAACTTTGAACCGGCCGTCAGGCGGAAACCGGTGATGGCGCGCATCCTCATTCATGAAGTCGGCCCGCGTGATGGCCTACAGGCCGAGGGCCGGGTCGTCCCGACCGATACCAAGCTGGACTGGCTCGCTCGACTGATCGGGAGCGGCGTCGACATCGTGCAGGTCGGCTCCTTCGTGCACCCGCAGAAGGTGCCCCAGATGGCGGATACCGACGAACTGTTTCGCCGGCTCACGGCGGAACAGCGGGGCCCGCGCGCCGTCCTCTCCGGGCTCGTGCTCAACGAGAAGGGCCTGGAACGCGGCCTGAATTGTGGCGTGGAGCTGTTCTGCCTCGGCGTGTCCGCGTCGGAGACGCACAGTCGCAGGAACACGGGCATGGGCACGGACGATGCCACGCGTCGCATCATCGCCATGGCACTCGAGGCGAAGCGCTCGGGCCGGGAAGTCCAGGTCAGCGTGCAGAGCGCGTTCGGCTGCGGCTTTGAGGGCGCGGTGCCCGAGGACCGCGTGATGGGCATCGTCGCGGCATACCTGGCCGCGGGCCTCGATGCCATCTCTCTCGCCGACACCGCCGGTCACGCGCACCCCGCGCAGGTCTCCGCGTACGTGCGGCGCATCCTGACCATGGAGCCCGCCGCCAGGATCACCGCGCACATCCACAACACCTATGGCCTGGGAATGGCCAACGTCCACGCTGCGCTGGATGCGGGGGCGACGTCCATCGAGTCCAGTTTCGGCGGGCTCGGTGGCTGTCCGTTCACGAAAGTGGCTGCCGGCAACGTGGCCACCGAAGATGTCGTGCACGGACTGCAGCGCGCGGGACATCGAACGGATATCAGGCTCGACGTGCTCATCGACGTCGCGCGGGATGTCGCGACGTTCTTCGGGCGCGATCTGCCGGGGTGCGTCTACAAGATCGGTCCGATAACTGCTGGTGCTCCGGCCAGCTGAACGACTGGCGCACTCTGTCGTACTCTGTCGCACTCTGACCGAAGCCACTATGAGCCACCGCATATTAGATGGCATCAAGGTCCTCGACCTCACCAACGTCCTGTCGGGGCCATTCACGACCCTGCATCTCGCGCTGCTCGGCGCCGAGGTGATCAAGATCGAGAATCCAAGGGACGGTGACCTGGCGCGCAAGCTCGGCATCCTGCCCGAACTCAACAAGCGCCTGATGGGCACGAGCTTCATCGCGCAGAACTGCAACAAGAAGTCCATCACGCTGAACACCAAGAGCGCCGAAGGCAAGGCGATCTTCCTGCGGATGGCGAAGGACGCCGACGTCGTCGTCGAGAACTTCCGCCCGGGCGTGATGGACCGCTTGGGCATCGGGTACAAGGTGCTCGCCGCAGTCAACCCGCGGCTGGTCTACTGCGCCATCTCGGGCTTCGGTCAGACGGGGCCCGACGCGCTGAATCCCGCGTACGACCAGATCATCCAGGGGTTGTCCGGCGAGATGGCGGTGAACGGCGACGAGCGGCTGAACCCGCTGCGCACCGGCTACCCGGTCTGTGACACCGTCGGCGGGCTCAACGCGGCGTTCGCGGTGATGGCCGCACTCTTCCACCGGGAACGCACCGGCGAAGGCCAGTCCATCGACGTCGCCCTGCTCGACAGCATCATGCCGTTGATGGGCTGGGTGGCGGCCAACCTCCTGATCGGCCACCAGCAGCCGGTGCTCATGGGAAACGACAACTTCACCGCGGCGCCCAGCGGAACGTTCGTGACCCGGGACGGCCACATCAACATTGCCGCCAACAAGCAGGAGCAGTGGGAGGCGGTGTGCGACGTGCTGGGCGTCCCGGAACTCAAGAGTGATCCACGCTTTCAGGAGCGGGACACGCGCAAGAAGAACCGCCGGGAACTCACTCCGCTGCTCGAGGCGAAGCTTGCCGCGAAGGGCACGGCGGAGTGGGTGAATGAACTCAACGCTGCCGATGTCCCCAGCGGTGCGATCCTGAGTCTCGAGGATGCCCTGCGGCAGCCACAGATGGCGCACCGCGACGTGCTGAAGCAGGTGCCGCTGGAAGGGTTCGGCGACATCGAGGTCTTCGGCCTCACGGCGTTGTTCGAAAAGACACCGGGGACGGTCGACACGCCTCCGCCGAAACTGGGAGAGCACAACGGGGAGATCTACGCGAGGCTGGGCATCACCGAATCCGACCAGGCTGCACTGAAGACCCAGGGCGTCATCTGAAAGGAGCCATCGTGGGAATGACCGTTGCTGAAAAAATCCTGGCGCGCGCCGCGGGCCTCCCCTCGGTCGCCGCCGGGGACGTCGTGGAACCCAAGGTCGACCTCGCGATGTCGCACGAGAATGCCGCGCTGGTGATCAACCAGTTCCTCGAGGTGTTCGAGGGCACCGGCCTCGAACCGAAGATCTGGGATCCGTCGCGCGTCGCGATCATCTTCGATCATCGCGTCCCCGCCGAGTCACCCAAGACGGCGACGAACCAGAAGAAGATCCGCGAGTTCACCGCCGCCAACGGCATCGGCAAGTTCCACGACATCCGCGGCGACGTTGGCGGCATCTGTCACCAGATCCTCCCCGAGTTCGGCTACGTGCGCCCCGGCTTCGTCGTGGTGGGCACCGACTCGCACACCACGTCGCATGGCGCGCTGGGCGCCTTCAGCTTCGGCATCGGCGCCACCGAGATGGCCTCCGTCTGGAGCCTGGGCTTCGCCGTGAACATCGAGGTGCCCGAGACCATCAAGGTGGTGGTGACCGGAAGATTTCCTCCGTTCGTCAGCGCCAAGGATCTGATCCTCCACGTCATCGGCACACTCACCGCGCAGGGCGCCAACTACAAGGTGCTGGAGTTCCACGGCGAGACCATCCGCAAGATGAACACCAGCGGGCGCATTGCCATCTGCAACATGAGCGTCGAAGCGGGCGCCACGTCGGGCATCGTGCCGGGGGACGAGGAGACGGTGCGGTACCTGCGCGAAGAATCGGGCGTGACGGACGAGATCAACTGCGTCGTTCCCGACGCCGACGCGCGCTACATCCGTACGCTCGAGGTCGACGTGTCGTCGCTGGTGCCGCAGGTCGCCTGCCCGCACACGGTGGACAACGTGAAGCCGATCACCGAGGTGCTCGGCACCAAGGTCCAGCAGATCGTCATCGGCAGCTGCACCAACGGCCGGCTCGACGATCTCGCCATCGCCGCTGACATCCTGCGCGGACGCAAGGTCGCCGTGGGCACGCGGATGCTGGTGTTTCCGGCCTCGGGACGGATCTTTGCGCAGGCGATGGAGAAGGGGTACGTCCAGGACTTCATGAAGGCGGGCGCCGTGGTCATGAACTCGGGATGCGGCCCCTGCCTCGGCGTGCACGAGGGTGCACTCGGCGACGGCGAGACGGCCCTCAGCACGACGAATCGCAACTTCAAGGGGCGCATGGGCAACCCCAAGTCCGAGGTCTACCTGTGCAGCCCGGCCGTCGCGGCCGCCTCGGCCATCACCGGCGTCATTACCGATCCCAGGGCAAACTAACGCCGCGAGGCAGGAGTCTATTGTGGCCAAGGTCATCATCGCGCTGGGCAACGACATCAGCACCGACGACATCTACCCGGGGCGGCACATGGCCACGGTGCTGCCGTCGGAGACCCCGCAGTTCGCCTTCTCGGATCGCACCGAGTTCAACGCGCGACTGAGGGCCCGGGAGTTTCCAGCCGGCAGCGTCATCGTCGGCGGCGAGAATTTCGGCTGCGGCTCGAGCCGCGAGCAGGCCTGTTCGACGCTCAAGGGCTACGAGGTCACCGTGGTGGCCAAGTCGATCTCGCGGATCTTCCTGCAGAACAGCATCAACCTGGGGTTGAAGGTGGTGCTGTGTCCCGCCATCGAAGCCAGCGAGGGTGATGAGCTGGAGATCACTGAGGACCGGGTGCTGAACAAGACCACCGGCAAGGCGTTTGACCAAGTGAAGATGCCCGCCTCGCGAAAGGGCATCATGGATGCGGGGGGATTGATTCCCTACACGCGGACGCTGCTGAAGGCGCGCAAGTAGCGGAGCAATGGCTGGGGAGCACGGGTTCCTGCCGTGCGTCAGGGACGCCCGGTCGGTTTGTCGGGACGGTTCGGCGCCTCGAAACTCGGCCCAGCGGCGCCATTCTCTGGCGAATTGCCGCCGCGTCGATTCAATTGAAGTCGCGCGCGAACGGGTCGCCCTCACTCGACGGTGCGGCCCGTCAGCTGGCGTTCATCCTCAGACATCCCATGACCCGATTCCAGAACAAGATCCTCTTCGTCGGCTACGGTGCCGTGGCCGAGTGTACGCTGCCGATCCTTTTCCAGCACCTCAAGGTTGCGCCCGGCAACGTCACCGTGATGGACTTCGAGGACCGCTCGGACAAGCTGAAGAAATGGACCGCGAAAGGCGTCCGATTCGTCCGCGACCGCGTCACCGAGAAGAACCTGGGATCGCTCCTTGGCGCGTTCGTCGGGGCGGGAGACGTCATCATCGATCTCGCCTGGAACATCGATGCCTGCGAGATCCTCGACTGGTGCCACCGCCACGGCGTGCTCTACGTCAACACGTCGACCGAGCTGTGGGACCCCTATGCCGCCGGCCCGAAGCAGCATCCGACGGAGAAGACCCTGTACTGGCGGCACATGAACGTCCGCCGCATGGTCGCCGCGTGGAAGGAGAAGGGCCCGACGGCGGTCCTTGAGCACGGCGCGAACCCGGGCTTGATCTCGCACTTCACCAAGCAGGGCCTCATCGACATCGGCAACAGCCTGATCGCCGACAAGAAGCTGAGCGCCAGGAATGCCGCCATAGTCGCCGATCTCATCGCGACGCAGACGTTCAACCTCCTCGCGCAGAAGCTCGGCGTGAAGGTGATCCACTGCTCGGAGCGCGATACCCAGATCTCCAACCAGCCCAAGCAGGTGGACGAGTTCGTCAACACCTGGAGCATCGAGGGCTTCCGCGAGGAGGGCCAGACGACGGCCGAACTGGGCTGGGGCACGCACGAGAAGTGGCTGCCGCCGTTCGCGTACCAGCACAAGGAAGGCCCCAGGAACCAGATCTGCCTCGCGCGCATGGGCATGAACACCTGGGTCCGCACGTGGGTGCCGAACTACGCGGTGCAAGGCATGGTCGTGCGCCACGGTGAAGCGTTCACCATCTCCGACAAGCTGACCGTGTGGGAGAAGGGCAAGGCCGTCTACCGGCCGACGGTGCACTACGCGTACTGCCCGAGCGATGCGGCGATCGCGTCGCTGAACGAGATGCGCGGGTACGATTACCGTCTCGTCGACAACCAGCGCATCATGAACGACGAGATCATCGGCGGATCCGACATCCTTGGTGCGCTGCTGATGGGCCATCCGTACAAGTCCTGGTGGACCGGCAGCGACCTCAGCATCGAAGAGTCGCGCCGCCTCGTGCCCCACCAGAACGCCACGACGATGCAGGTTGCGATCTCCGTCGTCGCCGCCACCGTATGGATGATCCAGAATCCGTCGATGGGCGTCGTTGTCCCGGACGACCTCCCGCATGACTTCGTGCTCGGGATCGCGAAACCGTACCTCGGCAAGTTCATCTCGACGCCATCCGACTGGACGCCGCTCGCGAGCTATCGGAACACGTTCCCCGGCTACAACAGTCCGGCGTTCGACCGCAAGGACCCGTGGCAGTTCAAGAACTTCCTCGTCAAGGATGGCGAATGATCTCGAAAGCCCGGCTGAGGAAACTGGCCGAGGAACACGGCACGCCGCTGTTCGTCATCGACCACGCCGAACTGCGGAAGAACTTTCGGGCGTTCCGGAAATACCTGCCGCGCGTGCAGCCGTATTTCGCGGTCAAGGCGGGGTCCGATCCGGCGATCGTGCGCACGCTCTTTGAAGCGGGTGCGAGCTTCGACGTGGCGTCGATGCCCGAGTTCGCACTCGTCCACGAGAATATCAAGGACATGCCGGCGCGCGAGCGCCAGCAGTGGATCTGGGACCGGATCATCTACGCCAACCCGATCAAGCCGGTTGAGACGCTCGAGGAACTCGACCAGTACAAGCCGCTGGTCACGTTCGACAACCTGGATGAGATCGAGAAGATCAGGAAGCACGCGCCGCATGCCGGGCTCGTGCTGCGCCTGAAGGTGTCCAATACCGGCGCGATGGTCGAGTTGTCCTCCAAGTTCGGTGCGTCTCCCGGCGAGGCGGTGGACCTGATCCTCGAGGCCGACCGGCGGGGGTTGGTGGTCGAAGGGGTGAGCTTCCACGTCGGAAGCCAGACCACCAACTTCGGGAACTACGTCGAGGCGCTAAACCTCACCGCGGACATCTACGCGGAAGCGCAGGCTCGCGGATACACGAAAATGAACCTGGTCGACATCGGTGGCGGCTTCCCGGCGCCGTACGATGCGACGGTTCGCCCGTTTCGGGAGCTCGCGGGCATCATCAACTCCGAGATCACGCGGCTCTTTCCGAAGGAGATCGAGATCCTCGCAGAGCCCGGGCGCTTCTTCGTCGCGACCGCGGGCTACGCCATTTCAAAGATCATCGGGAAGTCGGTCCGCGACGGCAAGCCGTCGTATTACCTCGATGATGGTGTGTATCACACGTACTCGGGCCAGATCTTCGACCACTGCATGTATCCGGTGAAGGCGTTCAAGCGGGGCAAGACGCGCCTCTCGGCGGTCTTTGGCCCGACGTGCGACGCCTTCGATGTCATCTCGATGGCGGAGAACCTCCCGGACCTCAAGCGCGATGACTACGTGTACAGCGAGATGATCGGCGCGTACAGCCATGCCTCGGCGACGTCATTCAATGGATTCCCGCCGGCGACCGTGGTGCACGTGAACCAGTGACGACGCGTGCTCCGCGTCACGGGTACCACTCCCACAAGTAGTAGTCCTGTCCGTACCAGTGGTTCGTGAGCGTTGCGGTGCGGCGGAAGCCGGCGCGCGCGAGCACCGACTGCGACTGCGTGTTGTCAACTCTGCTGTCGCACCAGACCTTGTGCGCGTGCCGGGAGGGGAGCGTCTTCGCGAGTGCCGCAAGCAGCGAGGCGCCAACGCCTCGGCCACGCGCGCGAGCATCAGTCCCAAACCACGAGAGCCATATAGTTCCGTCGTCGTAGCGGCTCACGCAGAAACCGATCAGCCCATTGCGGTTGCGAGCCACGAGCACTGCCTGCGGATCCTCCGCGACCAAGGCGCGCAGCCCGTCCGCTGAGTACTTCGCCAACTCCGCACGTCGGGCGCGGTCGTTGTAGTAGGCGAGCGGTTGAATCGTGGCTTGCATGAGAGCCACGAGCGCATCCATCTCGTGCTCCGCGATCGGGCCAACCGCTGGCATGGTCAAGGACGTTCTCGTGGGAGGTCGGCGCTTGGGAGCCACCTACGACAGCTCTGCTGCGAGCGGATGCAACGGATGCGCGCGTAGCGCGCTTCCGCAATCTGCTCGGCAGCAGTAAGCATCGTCAGGCCGGTCAGGCGCAGGCCGGCGGCGCACGGACGGTGCGTCCGATCGGACCGCCGCGCAATACCATGGTGACGGCGCCCTCGCCGATCGGTCGTAAGCTCGGCGCTCCACGGTCTGGGAGCCCGCATGGGACACGCGGCGCCGGCAGCCCTCGGCGTCTACAAGCCCTGGCGTCCGCAGGCGTCGCCGTCGTTTCGGTTGGTGCAGGATCACTTCCACCGCCCCCCCATCCATGTCAGGGAGACACTGGCCGTGTAACAGCTTCGTCGGGAGTCTCGGGGCAGGCGAGCTGCTGCAGCTCAGTCTCGTGGGCACGAACTGCTTGCGTCGCTTGCCCCCGTGCGATGTTCCACTGGGTCCAGTAACGGGCCATCCGCGCGCGCCGCTCCCCTGTCCATCGATCGAGAAGGATAGCTGCGGCGGCACAACGGGCGCCTGCAGCGGCCGTGTCGACAGCGATATCGGGTGCTGTCAATGCGGACACCAGCACCGGGACGGCGTCTCCGCCCAGCGATGCGACGTACCGCAGATCCGCACCTGCCGCCCCGGAGCGCCCCGCGTCACCACGCGCCAGGTTTGCCCGAGCCACCAGCGCATCGGGATTGAGAAGATTGAGCGTGAAGAGCACGACAAACCCGCTGACCACCAGTCCTGTTGCAAAGGTACGCGGACGGGAACGCAGCACGGTAGATGCGAGCCACACGAACACTATCGCCAACCATATCATGAACGCCGTCGCGTACAGTCTGTCCGTGGAGATGCCGTAGTACTGGACATACAATCTCATGCGCGCGCCGGCCGAGAGCATCATGGCGCCGAGCAGCGCCACCAGCGGCACCGCGAGCCGCCGATGGAAACGGAGCGTGCGAACATCTGAAGCCGGAATGAGTGCCTGCGCGCCGAGGAGCACCGGGAGCAGCAGGCCGGCCACGCACGTCAACTCGAAAAAGCCGCGCCTCGCGTAGTCGGCGAAGCTGAGGCCAGTAGTCCTGAGCACGAGCGCCTCGCCACCGAACAGCCAACCTATCTGCACGACGACAAATGCCGCGAACAGCACGTTCAGGGCGCCGAGCGCGAGCGTCACGTCCGTGGCGCCGAGTGTGAGTGGGAGTGGGGTGGCTGGAGTGCCGGCGGCGCCGGGGTGCGCCAGGAGTGAGCGCCGCAGCCAGCCAGCTACCACCCATGCGAAAAGGCCGGCGATGATGACGTGCGAGAGTACGACGCCAAGGTCCACGTCCGGGAACGTGAAGAACGATCCGAATACCGGGTCCGCCTGCGTGAGCAGCAGCGTGAAGACGAGGAGTATGGGTGCAGTGATCACCAGCGCCCTGCCGATCCGCCGGACGCTCCCGTCGTTGGACGGGCGGAGTGCGGTGTGGAGCTCCGCGTCGCGCATCAGTAGCGGGACGACACCAGTGGCGACATCGAGACCGGTTCCGAACGCGGCTCGAATCAGGTCGCGGACGCGTGCGAGGGCGAGACCGGGCACGGGGATGGCATCGATGCTCATGGCGAGCAGCACGAGCGCGGTGAGCATTGCCAGCACGTCGAAGAACTGGAGAATTTCGGCGTCGCGCCACGACAGACCGGCGGCAAAGAGTACCGCGACAGCGAGCCAGATGCTGCTCTCGTGTGAGAGAGGGCGCCCGTTCTGCCGCACGAGAGCGATGGCGATGGTGGCGAACACTACCATCCAGGCCAGGAGCCCCAGCCCCCATGGCTCATTTCGGAGTAGCGGGTCAGCGAGGATGCCGAGTAGTACTGCACCCAGCAGCGCGCGTCGTGCGACGAGGGCGCGTGGGGATGGAATGGCAGACTCGGGCTCGGCCGGCTCGGCGGTAGGGACGTTCGATGCGGCTGCGGCAGCCGAGCCGGTCGCCAGGTCTGAATGTGGGTGACGCATGGAGTCTCGGCGTTGGTTGTGCAGAGAACTTTACCATACAAAGCCAAATCGCGCAAGAGGCGCAGTTTCGCCCCGTATTGCCGCGGGCCAGCAATACCTCATAGCGCCGGACGAGAGCCAGTCGCGTGTCGTGCTCGACGCCTGGCGGATCGTCTACAACACCATCCACCATGGCGCCGCCAGCACGTTCTTGGCGATCCAGAACGGTTGCGCTCCAGCGTACAACAGTACTCCGACGGTCGCACGATCCGCGTATTCGTCGAGAAAGACATTCATCGATGCCAGGTCGCTGGTCGACGGCTGTGTTGTGGTCTTCCCTTGGATCGGCAGAAGAGTGTGTCCGTCATCGATCACGAACTCCACCTCGTATCCGTTAGACGTACGCCAAATAGAACAGCTCGGGCGGAGCCTAGAAAATATGACTGGGCTGGCCTCCGACTCTTGCGTGGGTTAGCTCCTCACG
>JBBTFF010000128.1:0-14755 GCA_038041995.1 Gemmatimonadota bacterium
TGCCACTGAACATCGAACCGGCGATCACCTCAACCCACCCGCCGGTGAGCTGGAACGTGCTGCTCATCGATCGTCTCGGGGGCGGCGCGGACCGGTGCTCCGCGGCTTGTCGGTAAAGGTGCCTCGCGGCTTCGCCCCGAAGCCACTTCGCGGCTTGTCACCGAAGCTTCCACGGGGCTTGTCGCCGAAGCTGCCTCGGGGCTTGTCGCTGGAACTGCTGCGGGGCCTGTCGCTTGAACTGGTCCGCGGCCGGTCGCCGGAACCGCTCCGCGGCTTGGCGCCGAAGGTCCCGCGTGGCTTGTCGCTGAAGGTTCCGCGCGGCTTGTCGCCGAAGCTGCGACGCGGAGCGCGCTCATCGCGGTCACCGGTACCCGCGCCGGTGCTGCGACGAGCTGGCGGGGCGTCACGGCGCACCGTGCGGTCCTCGAAGCGCGGCTTCGGACGCTCGCGCGGATCCTTCAACGGGAAATCATCGCGCGCTCGGCTGGGCCGGTCTGAACTCGATGGGCGAGCCGACCGATCCGATCGCGCCGGACGGACCGCACGCTCGGCGGAAATCGTCGGGCTGGCGGTTGGCGCGGCGGGAGCGGCGGCGGCGGCCGTTGCACGCGCCGCTTCGAGCAGTCGCAGTGCCGCGCCGGCCAGTTCCACACCGTCATACTCGGTGAGCAACGGTTCGAGTGCGATGATCTCGCGTGCCGGGTACGAGGCGGCAAGGGCGGCCCTGAGTTCACCCCGCAGGCGCTCGTCGTGAGCGCGCGCGGCGCTCGTGGCGCGGCGCGACGTGAAGGGCGTCACGCCGGCGCTGCCGGCGAGGCGCTTGAGCATGGCCAACTGGCGCGGGGCAATGAGCGCGACGGCGCGAGCGGGCTGTCCCGACATCGCCGTCTCGAACGCCGCAGCCGACGGCAGTCCGGCGAAGATGACAAGGGCCACGTTCTCTTCGGCCGCGCCATTGGTGACCTGCACCAGCGTCGACTCCACCGGATATCCGTGCGAGGCGAGCGCCTCGTTCACGCCGTCCGGATCGGTGGTCACCACGACTGCTGATGGCGGATCGAGGTCGTCGAGTACCGCCGCAACACTCGCCGCCGCATTGCTGCCGCGGACCAGCAGGAACTGCACGGCAGCCGGCGTCGTCACGCTGCTTGCATCGTCGGCCAGGCGGTGCGCCTTGTGGAAGTAACGCTCGAGCAGGTTTTCAACCGCTGGGGTCGCTTCGGCAGCAATGAGCACGCGGCGTGCGTCCTTGGGCACCGACGCCATGACCGTGGACAGCTGGTCGGCGTCGAATTCGTCGGCCGCCACCAGCGCCACCACCTGCACGGCGTCCAGCGGAAGCGCCGAAGCGGCCAGCAGACGTTCGGCGTCGGCGGGCGTGGCGACGACGATCGGGGCGCCATACGCCTTCAGCACGCGCGCGGCGCGCAGGGCATCGGTGACCGGCAGGATGCGCGAGAGCTGCGGCCGGGCGGCACGGAGCGCTGCCGCGAGTTCGACGGCGGCACCGGAGTCGGGAACGCAGACGAGCGCACGCGGCGCGCTTTCGTTCTCGCCCCCCTCACGATCCAGGACCGGCGCGAGCCGGTCGGCGATGCGTCCCCAATGGGGGGCAAGAAAATGCGCGACGGAAGTGCCGCGGCCGGTGCTGCCGGCGGCGGCGGAAGTTGGTGCGCTCACTGCGACCTCGAATGTCAATGGCGTCGGCGCCAGCGTGGCGCTAACTTTTGTGCTCCAAGACAATCTAGCGCAGTGCCCCCCGGCCATCCAATTGGGAGCCCGGCTCGACCATGTCGCGTTTCTTCGTCCCGTCGCCCAACGTAGCCTCCATCCAGGAGTCGGCGACGATCGCCGTCTCGCAGCGGGCCAAGGCGCTGCGCGCCGCCGGGCGGTCCATCATTGACCTGGGCGCCGGCGAACCCGACTTCGACACCCCGCAGTTCATCCTCGACGCCACGAAGGCGGCGCTCGATGCCGGCGCCACGCACTACACGGCGGTCGAGGGGATACTTCCGCTGCGTGAGGCGATTGCCGCCGCCGCGACATGCCGGCGCGCGGGACGCGGCGAAGTGGCGGTCACGGCGGGGGAGATCGTCGTTTCGAGCGGGTCCAAGCAGTCGCTGCACAATGCCACGTACTCGCTGTTCGGGCCCGGGGACGACGTCCTGCTTCCCGTGCCCAGCTGGGTCAGCTACTTCGAGATGGTCGGGCTGGCCCGTGCGCGCGCCGTGGGGGTGCCCGGCGACCCGAAGCACAACCTCAAGGTCACTCCCGCGCTGCTGCGCAAGTACGCGACGCCGCAGACCAGGGGCCTGATGCTCAACT
This sequence comes from Gemmatimonadota bacterium, assembly GCA_038041995.1. Lineage (GTDB taxonomy): Bacteria > Gemmatimonadota > Gemmatimonadetes > Gemmatimonadales > Gemmatimonadaceae > PNKL01. The sequence goes on from JBBTFF010000128.1 coordinate 2,326, forward strand.
CGCCGTCGAACCCGACGGGCGCCATCTACGACGCGGCGGAACTGGGGGCGATCCTCGAGGTCGCCGCCGAGCGCGGATGGTGGGTGATCAGCGACGAGATCTACGGGCGCATCACCTACACCGGCGCAGAGGCGCCGTCGGTGCTCGACGTCGCGGCGTCGCGCGACCAGCTGGTGGTGGTGAATGGCGTCGCCAAGGCATACGCGATGACCGGGTTCCGGATTGGATGGACGGTGGCGCCTCGGTCGGTCTCGCAGGCGATGACCGCTCTGCAGTCGCACACGACTTCCAACGCCTCGACGCCCGCGCAGCATGCCACGCTGGCCGCGCTCACGCGCACGGCCGACGCCGATGCCGCCGTGGCGGCGATGGTCGCCGAGTTCCACGCGCGCCGCGATGCCGCACTCGCCATTCTGCGGGGGGGGATCGCCCACTTCGAGCTCGTCGAGCCGCAGGGCGCGTTCTACCTGTTCTTCAGGGCGCCGGGGGGCGACGGCACGCACTTCGCCAACCAGCTGCTCGAGAAGGAGGGAGTGGCGGTCGTTCCCGGCGCGGCCTTCGGCACTCCGGAGTGGGTGCGCGTGTCGTATGCCGCGGCGCGCAAGGACGTCGAGGCGGCGATGCACGCCATCGTGCGCACCTGGACCGCGTGACCCCGCGCCGTTGGTGCGTTAGCTTCGTGGAAGGCCGGTCCGTGCCCCTTCCCCTGCACTGGTGCTGAGATGATCACGACCATCGTTCTCGTGAAGGCCGAGCCGCGACTCATTCCCAAGTGCGCGGCGACGCTCGCCGGCATCGAGGGTGTCACCGACGTCTATTCCGTGTCCGGGGAATGGGACCTCGTCTGCATCATCAAGGTGCCGGAGTTCGAACAGATCGCCCAGGTGGTGACGGAGGAGTTTCCCAAGGTGCCTGGGCTGCTGCGGACGACGACGCTGACGGCGTTCCGGGCCTACTCCAAGCAGGATCTCGAGCAGGCGTGGGATATTGGGGTAGAGTGAGACAGAGTACGACAGAATACGACAGAGTACGACAGAGTACGACAGAGTACGACAGAAAGAGGGTGGCGCGCGACTGGCGGCCACCCTCTGTCGATTTCTGTCGTACTCTGTCGTACTCTGTCGTCATCTCTCCTTCACACACCACTCCTGCCGCACCCGCAGCATTTCCTGCCACCTGCCGTTCGATCGCGTCAGCACCACGAGATCGTTGTTGCTGGCGTAGCGCCACGACTCGACGAATACCTCGTCCGTGCCGTCGCCGGTGATGTCCAGGTGGTCGAGCAACCGCTGGAACTCCACCGTCCTGGCCTCGCCACTCTGCAGGTGCCGGTACGTCACCTGGTAGCCTGTGCCGTCGGGGTCGTCTCCGAGCACGAGAAAGGTCGTCGCATGCCCCGCGCCGGGACCGGCGTCGCCGGCGTTCGCGTTGACCTGGTTCGCCACGAGCGTCGGCTTCGCGGCGCCGGCCACGTGAATGGCGCGTGCGCTGAACGACGCGGTGTCGATATCGGCGGAGTCGAGCTGCTGGGCACGCAGCGCACTGAGGGTCAATGCGCGGACCGCTTCGGCGAGGTCGCGAGGCGCGGCCACCGCAGGCGGAGCGCTGGCGCGCGGCACGCTCACCGACAGGAACTCGAACGCCGCGTCGAGCGGCACGGACGTGGCAAGGGCCACCGCCGCCATCGGGCGCACGGCCCGGCAGCCCGGGAGTTCGTACAGCGGCTCGCTGTCGGGTTCCCACATCCGGCGCGTCACGGTAATGGTGCCGGCGGGCTGCCCGTCGCGATACACGGGGTACTCCGTGCCGGCCTGGAAGTACAGCGAGTCGAGCCGGCGCCAGTCGGCTCCGGGCAGCACGATGGGCTTCACCTGACCATCGGTGATGAACGCGATCGGGACCAGTCGCGTGGAGTCCCTGGTCCCGAAGACCTGGAAAACGAGCGCCGGCTTGGTGGCGACGTCAAAGGAAGGCGGTTGGTCCTGCTCGGACGACTGCTTTGACTTGTCGCATCCCGACGTGACGGCTAGGATGCTCAGGATGAGTGCGGAGCGACGCATAGCGCCAACGTACCCCCCGCCCGAGGGGGCCGCAAGCGTGCGCGACGCCCTCCGCGCGCTTCGGAGTGCCGGGGCATCCGTCGCGCACTCCGAGCAGGCGCTCGAGACGCGACCCACGGCCAGCGAGCCTCCCCGTCTCCAGCGCGCCGAGCCCATCGAGGGCGACGAAGTGCGCGTGCGGCGCGTCGAAGGCGAGCCCACGGTGGGCGTGGCGGCCTTTCTCGACGGCATCCAGGAGAGCCGGGTACTGGCGCACTGGCCGGGCGGCATTCCGCTGGTGCACGGCACGGTGGCGGCGACGATTCGACGTCGGGTCGGTCGCGCGCTCGCCACCTGGCGCGCTGACGCCACGCGAGTGGAACGGGCGCTCTTCGTACCTCGTGCCGCGCTTGGCGATCCGGCGTGGCGTGCCATTGCGGAAGGATGCGCCGTGCGCGACACGCTCGAGCCGGGCGAGGGAGGCCCCTGGCATCCGCAGGCACTCACCGCGCGCGCGCTGAGTGCGGTGCAGCGCCGCCGCGAGGCGGCCGAGACCGCCTGCGCCGAGCTGTGGTGCGCCGAGGGTGACGGGCCCCTGTTCGTGGACGGGGGCATTGCCTCGGCCGGCAGCGCGGCGCAGTCAGCGCTCGCCATCGGCGTGGTGAAGTCGCACCGCACCCTGTACGTGGATGCCGACGCGCTGCAGCGCGTGCTGGGGCTCGCCGCCGGCGAGCGCACAACCGCGTTCACCGTGGCATCGCCACGTCGCACGGCGGTGGCCAGCTGGTACCTGCGGTTGCGCGACCCCGCGGCGCGCGATGCCCTGTGGGGGCTGGTGCGCGTCGAGGTGGCGGTGGCCGGGGCAACGCCCGAGCGCTGTGACCTGGTGTCGCGCTGGTTGCTGGCCGAGCGGTCGCCGGTGTCGCTCCCCGACCCGCGGTGGGGGGCGATGGCGTACGGCATTAGGTTGACTGAGGAGTATCTGCGGGCGCTCACGCGGTAGGTGGCCAGGTTCCGGTTCCCATTCCGCATTCCGTTTCGCTTTCCGTCTTCGAATTCCCATTCCGTCATCCGAATTCCGGTTCCGAATGTCGATAGGCAGAGTCGTCGCCACCGAGCGGCGCCCCAACACGCCCCACGAGTTCCACTTTTGGACCGCCCTCGGCGCGCCGGTGGGCATCGGGACGATCGTGCGCGTCGAGGGGCCACCCACCGGCGACGGCCAGATGGTGAGCGTCTACGGGGTGGTCGTCGAGGGATTCTCGTACACCGACCTGCAAACCCCGCTGCACGATGTCATCGGCGCCGACGGCGACCCGGCGAGTGCGGTGCGCGCGCCGACTGATCGAACGGAAATCCGGCTGTACACGGCGCACTCGTTGCGCCACGTCCCCGACGAGCCGCTGCAGCCGGTACCCATGGGCATCGTGCACCTCGCCACCGAAGCCGATGTGGCGGTGGCACTGCGCATGGACGGCTACCTGAAGGAAGGGCAGAACACCGGCATCCCCATCGGAGTCTACCGGTCGGGCCTCATGCAGAGCGCCGTGTATCTCGACGCCGACTTCCTGCTCGGCCCCGAGGCGGCGCACCTCAACATCTCGGGCGTGTCGGGGCTCGCCACCAAGACCAGTGCGGTCGAGTGGCTGCTCGCGTCGATCTTTGCCCATTTCCCCGCGCAGAAGGGAAGCGTGGCGGCCGTCTGCTTCAACGTGAAGGGGCCCGACCTCTGCTTCCTCGACCAGCCGGCCGCGCGCCTCGACGACGCCGACCGCGCGTTGTACGACGCGGTCAGCGTGCCGGCCGAGCCCTTCCAGCACGTCGAATACTTTGCCCCGTACACCGCGCGCGGCTACTCGCTGGCCACGCTCCGGTCGAACGAGGCACTGTCGCACAACGTGCACCCGCTGTCGTGGGGGCTGCGCGTGGTGCTCCAGTACGCGGAGGTCCTGCTCAACACGGACGACGTCGACGCCTAGGCCGATGCGCTCATCGATTTCATTCGCGAGCGTGTGGTGAACGTCGAGTTCAGCGACTCGATGCTCGAACGCGCGCACACCGTGCGCTCGTTCACCGATCTCGAGCAGTGGTTTCGCGACGTCCTGCGCGCCATGGAGTCGCGGAACGCCGAGAGCTGGCGCACGCACCACGTGGCCACCATTCGCAAGGTGCGCAACCGGCTCACCAACATCTCCACGCGCTGCCGGGGGCTGGTCACCGACGACGGCACCTCGCACGACCTGCCATTCGGCAATTTCCGCGACCGCGCGGTCTACGTCATCGATGTCGCATCGTCGGAGGAGGATGCGCAGGACCTCATCTTTGCGCGCGTCGTGTCGCAGCTGCGCGAGCAACTCGAGCGCCGGACCCTCGGCGTCGACCACGTCGTCGTCTTCGTCGACGAGCTCAACAAGTACGCGCCGAGCGACGGCCCCGACACGTACGTGCGCAAGATGCTGCTCGACATCGCCGAGCGGGGCCGCTATCTCGGGCTCGTGCTGTTCGCCGCGCAGCAGTTCCGCTCGCAGGTGCATCGCCGCGTGGTGGGCAACTGCGGCACGGCGCTCTTTGGCCGCATGGACATGGACGAACTGGCGACACCCGGGTACGCCACGCTGGCGCCGGCCACTCGCGTCAAGCTGTCCACGCTCGACAAGGGGCAGTTGATGGTGCGCCATCCGCATTTTGCTCAGCCGGTGTTCGTGCGCTTTCCGCGCCCGGCGGTGCTCAGCGGGCGCGAAGGGGTGGAGAAGTTCCCCGCCGAGCCCGAGCCCTCGCTCGAGGTGGCGGTGACGCGCGCGCTCCGAAAGCTCGACCCGTCGGTGACGCTCGACTGGGTGAAACAGGCCATCGTGGCGGCGCCCGAGGACGACGTGCTGCGCGCGCGCAACCGCACGTTGCAGGCGAAGCCCGAGGACGTGAAGGCGTACTTCAAGGCGCAGTTCCGTGGCCGGGTCCGGTCGGAGCCTGTCGCCGAGCGTCCCGCCTCGCTTCCGCTGGCCGGATCGAGCGGAGACGACCCGTACGGATTCTAGGGCGCACGCCGGATCCTCCGCTCCTGCGGAGGGACGCGTTGCCACGTAGATTTCTACAAATCCGCGTCCACGCCCCGTGCGCCTAGTCCACCTCTCCGACCTCCATCTCGGCTTCCGGCAGTTTCAGCGCGTCACCCCCGCTGGCATCAACCAGCGGGAGGCGGACGTGGCCGGGTCGTTTGCGCGCGCCATCGACAAGGTGATCGCGCTCGCACCCGACCTGGTGCTGATCGCCGGCGACGTGTTCCACACCGTGCGGCCAACCAACACGGCGATCCTGCAGTCGTTCCAGCAGTTCTCGCGGCTGCGGCTGGCGCTGCCCAGCACGCGCGTGGTCATCGTGGCCGGCAATCATGACATGCCGCGCTCCAGCGAGACCACATGCATCCTGCGGCTCTTCAAGCCACTGGCATTCGACATCGTGGACGTCGAGCCGCGCCGGTTGAGCTTCCCCGAGTGGGACTTGTCCGTCCTGGCCGTGCCCGACCTTCCACCGGGCAGCGTCGAGCTGATGCCCGACCTCGCCGTGAAGTACAACGTGCTCCTGTTGCACGGCGAGGTGGAGGGGGCGCTGCCGGCCGGGGCGCGCGAGGACGAGCGCGCGTCCATGCCCATCCCGGCCTCTGCCGTGGCGCACGAGCGCTGGGACTACGTGGCCCTCGGCCACTACCACGTGTACTGCAAGGTGGGGCCCAACGCCTACTACAGCGGCTCGCTCGACTACACGAGCACCAACGCGTGGGGCGAACTCGCCGAGGAGAAGGCCGCCAGGCTGCCCGGCAAGGGGATGATCGAGCGTGATCTCTCCACCGGCAAGCAGACCTTCCACCCGCTTGCCGTCAGCCGGAAGATCGTCGACTTGCCACCGATCAATGCACGCGGCATGTCGGCGGTCGACCTCGACGCCGGGATCGCCGCCAGCGTTGGCAAATGCCCCGACGGGATAGACGGCAAGGTGGTGCGCCTCGTCGTGAAGGACGTGCCGCGGCACGTCGCGCGGGAGATCGACCACCAGAAGCTGCGCGAGTACCAGCGGCAGGCGCTGCACTTCGTGCTCGACACGCGGCGCCCCGACGTGGTGCGCCCCTCGACCGCCGCCAGTGGCGCACCCGGGCGCCGCCCGTCGCTGTCCGACACCCTGCGCGAGGCGCTGCGCAGCCGCGTGCTCACCAGCGACATCGACCGCGACCGGCTGGTGGAGCTGGGCGCGCACTACCTGCGCGAGGCCGAACACCAGATGGCGTCGCGTGGCATCGGCGAGTCGGAGGACGCGTGAGACTGTCGCGACTCCGCCTGGTGAACTTTCGCCAGCACGCCGACAACACGATGCTGTTCGACAGCGGGCTGACGGGCATCATCGGCCCCAACGGCGTGGGCAAGACGACGATCCTCGAGGCCATCAAGTGGGCGCTGTATGGCGGCGATGCCACGCGCGGCACGGTGGACTCGATTCGATTTGCCCGCGCGTCGGCGCGCGCGCCCGTGCGCATCGAGCTCGATTTCGACCTCGGCGGCCACCGCTATCACCTGGTGCGCGCGCTCACCACGGCCGACCTGTACCTCGACGGCGGCGAGCGTCCCATCGCCACCGGGGCGTCGGCGGTCACCGAGCTCGTGCGTCGCCGGCTCGGCATGACGCTCGAGGAATTCGACAACACCTACTTCACCGCCCAGAAGCAGCTGGCGGTGATGGCCACGCTCACCGCCGCGGCCCGCGCGCAGTTCCTGTCGCGCGTGCTCGGTTACGAGAAGCTGCGCGCCGCGCAGGACCTCTGCGACGAGCGCCGCAAGGCGCTGCGCAACGAGAGCAATGGCATGCGCTCCGGCATGCCCGACGCCGACGCGCTCTCGCGGCAGTTGTCCGCCGCCGAGGAGCGGTCGCGCGAGGCCCACACGCAGGCCGCCGCCGCGGCCGTCGAAAAGGAGCAGGCCCAGCGTGAGCTCGACGCGCTGCAGACGCGATGGGTGGCGGCCCAGCGCGCGCGCGAGGAACTGCAGGGGCTCGACGCCGAGCGCCGCGTCCTCGACGCCGAACTCATGGGGCTGGCGCGCACGGTCGAGCGTGCGGAGAGCGAACTCAAGAACGTCGCCGAGGCGCGCGCCTTGCTGGTCCCGCTCGCCGACGCCCTGGTGCCGTTTCATCAGGTTGGCGAGGAACTGGCCCGGCAGCGCGAGCTGGCCGTCTCCGACGGTCGCCGGCAGGCGCTGCAGGAGGCGGCCCTCGAACTCTCGGCCGAGTTGCAGCGCCTGCGCGAGGGGCGTTCGCGCGTGGAGACCGCCCCGGCGCTCGAAGAGCAGGTGACCGAGGAGGCGGAGCAGAAACGGCGTCGCCTCGAGGAGTTGCAGGGACGCCTCGAGCTGCGCCGCACCGAGTGGGTGCGTGACCGGCAGGAGGCCGAGACGCGACGCAACGCGTTGCGTACCCAGTACCAGGAGCTGCGCGAGCAGCGCGACAAGCTGCTGGCGGCCGGCGTGGAGGGCGCGTGCCCCACGTGCAGCCGTCCCCTCGGCGACCACTATCACAAGGTCACGGAGTTTCTCGAGGCCCAGATCGAGACGGTCAGTGCCGACGGCTCGTATTTCCGCCAGCGCCTCGAGCAGCTCGAGGGCATGCCCGACGACATCGTGGCGCTCGACGAGGAGCGGCGGCAGGCCATGCAGGAAGCCAGCGCGCTGGAGAAGAAGCTGGCCCGCATCCAGGTGGCGGTCGGCCAGCTCGAGCAGCTGGGCCGTGAGTTGGCGCAGAAGGAGCAGCGCTACGCGGCGCTCTCGGCCGATCTCGCGTCCATTCCAGGCGGTTACGACCGCGCGCATCATCAGGCGCTCGAGGCCCGGTTCGAGAAGCTCGCCGAACTCAGCACGCAGGCCAACCGCCTCACCACGCAGGTGGAACGCGAACCGCCGCTGCGGCGCGAACTCGAGTCGGCCCAGCGGGCCATCGCCGCGGCAGTCGGCAAGCGCACGCAGATCGCCGACCGGCTGGTCAGCATCGCGCACTCCGAGGAGGAGTACGCCGCGATGGGCGGCGCGCACGCGCGCGCCAGCAGCGGCGTGCACACCGCGGCGATCACCGTGCTGAATGCCGAGGCCGAGATGCGGCTGGCCGCCGCCGATCGCGAACGCGTGCTCGCGTCGCAGAGGGAACTCGCCGACCGCCAGGTGCGCCTCGAACAGATCGAGGACGACCGGCGGCTGCACGACGAGCTGTACCGCGCCTACTCCGACCTGCGCACCGACCTCAACTTCCAGATGCGCCCGGAGATCTCGGAACTGGCGAGCGGCTTTCTCTCCTCGCTCACCGACGCGCGGTACACCGAGTTCGACCTCGACGAGAAGTACCGCATCTCGATCCTCGAGGATGGCGTGCCGCTGCCCGTGATCTCGGGGGGTGAGGAGGACCTCGCCAACCTGGTGCTGCGGCTCGCCATCTCGCAGATGATCGCCGAGCGCTCGGGGCAGCCGTTCTCGCTGCTGATCCTCGACGAGGTGTTCGGGTCGCTCGACGAGACGCGCCGGCAGAACGTCATCGGGTTGCTGCGCGCGCTGCGCGACCGGTTCGACCAGGTGATCGTGATCACGCACATCGACGACGTGCGCGATGGCCTGGACCAGGTCTTCGTGGTCGTGAATGACGAGAAGTCCGGTGCCTCGCGCGTGGTGCGCGGTGACGAGGGCGGCGCACCCGCGCTGGACGAGGTGCTGGCCGTATCGGCGGCGACGGCCGGATGACGGCGGCCAGCGACCTGCGGCCGCGCGGCATCCACACGCGGCAGCTGACGGCGGCCGACATCGGCCCGCTCAACCTGATGTTCTCCGACGCCTTCTCCGACCGGTACCGACGCGATGGCCTGGCGGGCGTGCACGTTCCGCCGCTGAACCCGGCCATCTGGCGCTACGCCATCGACGGCGCGGGCGAGGGCGCCAGCTGTTGGGTGGACGAGCGCGACGAGCTGCTGGCCTTCAACGTCGCGCACCAGTCGGGCACCGAGGGGTGGATGGGCCCGCTTGCCGTGCGCCCCGACCTGCAGGGGAGCGGACTGGGCAAGGAAGTCGTCACCCGCGGCATCGAGTATCTGCGGCAGCGCGGCTGCACGGTGATCGGGATCGAGACGATGCCGCGCACGCTGGACAACATCGGGTTCTACGGGCGGCTGGGCTTCGTGCCCTCGCGGCTGACGGTGACGTTCACGGTGGAGGCGCACCGTGCGCGCTGCGTGCTGCTGTCGCAGCTTGGCGTCGCCGAGGCCGAAGGGGCGCTGCGGGAATGTGCCGCGCTCATGCAGCGGCTGCAGCCGGGCGTAGACTTCACGCGCGAGATCCTGCTCACGCGGGCACTGGGAGTCGGCGACACCGTGCTGCTCACCGGGCGCGACGGCATCAGGGGATTCGCGCTGTGTCACGCCGCCCCGCTCATCGAGGGGCGCACGCGCGATGAGCTGCGCGTGCTGAAGCTTTCGGTGGGCGACGCGATGGAGTTCGGGCCGCTGCTCACGGCGATTGGCGGCTACGCTCGCATCGCCGGGACGTCGCGGGCGGCGCTGCGCGTGCAGGGCGACTATCCCGACGCGTACCGGCACCTGGCGGCGAGTGGCGCGCGGGTGCGCTGGACGGACCTGCGCATGACGCTCACCGGATACGCGGAGCACGTGAGCGAGCGGGGTATCGTGTTTTCGAACTGGGAGATCTGAGCGCGGCGCGTGTCGTTGCGCCGCCGGCGATGGTCAGCGCGTCTTGGCCGGTTCGGTGCGTGAGACGATGCCGTACACCCAGAGCGCAACGCCGCCGGTGAGGAGCAGGTGGATCCAGCCCGGCGCGTCGAACAGGAAGGTGCCGGCGGTCCAGACGAGCAGCAGGGCGACGGCGGACACGGTGTAGATCATGGGTTCAATAGTAGTCGATGGGCTCGGTCGGGAAAAGAAGCCGTCAGCTGTAGGCTCTACGCCGTAAGCAGTACGAGAACGGACGGCTTATGGCGTACAGCGTAGAGCGTAGAGCTTCCCTTCCTCCACTTTCCTTTCCGCGCAACGGACGCTATCGTAGGGTCCGTTGGGGCGAAGCGGACTTCCTTTTTGAGCCAACAAGTCCTCCGAGTGGCATCCAATATTCTGGTTGACGTCATGCCCCGACGCGGGGAAGGCGGAAGGCCGGGTGAGGGGCTCATCATTCGACAGGGCTTCAAAATCCCCGCTTCGTTCCGCTCGATCACGGCGCCCTGCTTACTTCGGTGAGCGGGGCGTCGTGCGTTGGGGATCACACCGGCCCGAGCGATTCCTCGAACAGCGCGGGGAGATCGATGTCGAGTGGCGCCGGTGCGCCGGGTGGATCCCAGCGAAGCGTCTCGCTGAGAATTTCCGGGCGCTCGTCGCTGGGGCGCCAGCGCTCGATGGTGCGGGCGTCTGTGTCGACCAGCCAGTACTCCGGAATCCCGGCCCGCTGATACAGCGCGCGCTTGACGATCCGGTCGCGGCGCGCCGTGGAAGGCGAGAGGATCTCGATGACCAGCAGGAGCGCCTCCATCGCCGTACGCTGCTGCAGAGGCGACGTCGATCTGATCACGAAGAGATCAGGCTCCACCAGGTGGCGTTTCTCGAACGTCACATCGGCGGGGGCCGAGACCACACGTCCCACTCCGGAGCCCCGCAAGTACCCGTGCAGCAGATAGGCCAGCGGTATCACCACCGACTGGTGCGGCCCGTTGGGCGACGGCGTCACCAGCAGCACTCCGTCGATGCACTCGTACCGATTTCCGTCCTCTGGAAGGGTGTCGAGGTCGTCAGGGAGCCAGTATCTGGACTCGGTCGCGATGGCCATACCCATACGGTACGCTCGGCGGGAAAGAGAAGGCAAGTGGGAGTCACGCCCCATGATGCGCACGGACTCCCCGGCGAGCGTCATCGCTTCAGTGCGGGCTGTGGCTGACGGTTGCGGTCGGCGGGGCAGGCGATTGCCCGGAGTCGGCGTTCAGTCGCCGAGCGCGTCGTTGAAGAGCGCCATCAAGTCGATCACCAGCGCGTCGCTCGCGCCGGTTGGTTGCCACACCAGCGATTCCGTGATGACCTCCGGCCGCTCGTCGTCAGGGCGCCAGCGCTCCACCAGATGACTGTTGGCGTCCACCACCCAGTACTCGCCAACCATCGACCGCTGGTAGTACCGCCGCTTCAGCGTGCGGTCGTAGCGTGCGGTGGACGGCGAGAGCACTTCGACGGCAAGCAGCAGGGCGTGCACATCGGTCCATTCGCGCCCCGTGCGCCCATCGGCATCCGCCGGAACGACGAACAGGTCGGGCTGGACGAGGTTGCCGACGTTCAGGCAAATGTCCGCCGGAGAGAACATGGCCACGCCGAGCCGCTGAGCCGCGACGAACGGCGCAACGAGCAGGTGCAGGCGTGCGAGCACGAGCTGATGAGTCAACCGTGGCGACGGCGTCACCAGCAGCGCTCCGTCGATGCACTCGTACCGGTTGCCGTCGTCCGGCAACGCCCAGACGTCTTCCGGGGTCCAGTACCGGGTGTCGGTTGGAGCTGGCATGCCCATACGGTACGCTCGGCGGGAAAGAGAAGGCAAGTGGGAGTCACGCCCCATGATGCGCACGGACTCCCCGGCGAGCGTCATCGCTTCAGTGCGGGCTGTGGCTGACGGTTGCGGAGCGTGTTGGAGGCTTGAGTCGGGCCGGGCGGCATTGTCGCAGGAATCACACGGCTGATTACGGTCCAGTCGATGTCGCCCGGCACGCCTTCGGTGATCGTTACGGGCCCGAGCAGCATGCGCGTCCTCCACGAATTACCATACGTGACGAGCCGCAGAGGTACTTGATCCTCGAGCCGGTCGTTCGATACGAACAGCGCGGCGCCGTTGACCGCCATCCCGCAACGACCGTCGGGGAAGACCTGTAGTCTCACGCGATAGGGCTCGCCATTCGAGATGCGCAGCGCTTGGCGCGGCGTATCGCTCCTTGGCGCCGACAGTGGGATGATTGTCATGAGGCCGTCGAGGCCCTCCCGTCCGGGGAAGCTGAAGATGCACGACGCTCCGGAGGACCGTGCGATGGTCGGCATGAAGCCGGTGCGGTGATCCCAAGTTCGGAGGACCTGATCGTTATCCGATCCCCGCAAGTCAAGATCGAGAGTCTGCCATTGCAGCTCGGTCACGGGCGTGCTGAGCACCGCGTCCACTGCCAGTCCCGATGTCCATCGAAATCGGTCTTGGGAGTATGCCCCACTGAAATACGAACCGTCGCCGCTGTTCAGGAGCGCATCGCCGAGCCGAGGATCATGAACGATCACGGGGACGGGATCGCCAAACGTTTTCCAGGCCCTCAGTCCACTCGTCCAGTTCTCCGCCTTGACCAAGTGGGAT
>JBBTFF010000129.1:0-6607 GCA_038041995.1 Gemmatimonadota bacterium
CTCCACGAGGGAAAGCGGCACATGCTCATGGACATGGGCATCAAGGCGGAGATCTGTGTGGCCATGGAGATTGGTCGGGAAGGGAAGCTGTACGCTCTACGCTGTACGCCGTAAGCCGTACGTCTGTCGTACTCTGTCGTATTCTGTCGTACTCTGAAAAACAAAACGCCCCGCGGAGATGATGCGCCGCGAGGCAGGATCGCTTTTTAGCTCTTGTTTAACGAGGCAGCAATACGCGGCAAAGACCTCGGGGCCCTTCGGTTGTGGACGAATGAATAATGGCGCCCGGGCGCCAAGTCAAGGGCGGGGCCAGCGGAGTGCACGTCCGTTTCGTACAATTGCAGTTCGTACCCTTCACCCCGTGAGCCGCCCGGACCATGCGCCGTCTCTTCCCTGCCCTCCTGCTTCTTGCCGCGCCATTCACGGCGCGCGCGCAGCGCTTCGACTTCAGCATCGCCAACATGATGCGCGGCCCCGAGCTGTACGGCCGCGAGCCCGCCGCCGTGCGCTGGACCCCGGATGGCCAGTGGATCTACTTCCAGTGGCTCCCCGCCGGCAGCGACTGGCGCGAGATGCTCAAGCCATTTCGCGTTCGCGCCCAGGCCGGCGCCAAGCCCGAACGCCTCACCGACGCGCAAGCGGATTCGGTGGCCCCGCTCATCGCCGACGGCGCGCTCTCGAACGACCGCGCGCGACGCATCGTGAGCGTGCGAGGCGACCTGTACATCATCGACCTCAGGAAATCGGCCGTGCGCCGTCTCACCGAGACGCTGGCCATGGAGACGAACCCGCGCTTTTCGCCCGACGGAGCGCGCGCGCTCTTCATCCGCGACGGCAACGCCTTCTCCGTGGAACTCGGCACCGGCCTGGTGCGTCAGCTCACCGACATCCGCGCCGCTGATGCGACGGGTGGCGCGCCCGGTGCCGCCGGCGGCCTCGGCGGCCTCGGCGTCGTCGGTGGCGTTCGCGGGGGCGGCGCCATCGCCGGGCGTGGTGCCAGCGGACAGCGCGGCGCGCTGGAGCGCGACCAGCGCGAGCTCTTTGCCGCGCTTCGCGACAGGGCCGCCGTCGACTCCGTGCGTCGTGCGGAGACCACCGCGCGCGAATCCCTCGCCACGAAACCCGTCGTGCTCGCCGCCGGCGAACGCCTGGCGCAGCTCTCCGTGAGTCCCGCCGCCAACGCCATCCTGTTCACCACCACCACGGCCGCCGCCGACGCGCGCAATGGCATCGTTCCCAACTATGTGACGTCCGCCGGCTACACCGAGGACATTCCCAACCGCACCAAGGTGGGCGACGCGCAGCCGCGCACCCGCCTCGGCTTCCAGTCATTGCCGCGCGGCGACGTCAAATGGCTCCGCTCGATCGACAGCGACTCGCTGATTTCCAACTCGCAGCTGATCGCCTGGAACGACGCCGGAACCGCCGCGCTCGTCAGCGGCTCGAGCAGCAACTTCAAGACCCGGCAACTGTCCACCGTCGACGCCGCAAGCGGCGCGCTCAAGGCCATCGCCGTCATGAAGGACTCGGCGTGGGTCGGCGGACCGTGCTCGTTCGGCTGCGCCGGTTTCTACGACAACGATCGTCGCGTCTACTTCGTGAACGAGGCCACCGGGTTCGCGCAGCTCTGGTCCACGACCGCCGACGGCTCGGACCAGCGCGCGCTGACCAGCGGCAGCTTCGAGATCTACGACGTCACGCTCTCGACGGATCGCCGGAACTTCTACTTCCATTCGAGCGAAGTCTCGGCCTTCGACCGCGACCTGTACCGCATGCCCGTCACCGGCGGCGAACGGCAGAAGCTCACGGTGGGCCCGGGCGGACATCAGGCAGTGCTCTCGCCCGACGAGAAGCGGCTGGCAGATGTCCACTCGACGACCACGCGGTCCCCCGATCTCTTCCTCGCCAACGCCTGCCCGCCGGGCGCGACGTGCAAGATGTCGCCGGCCAGCCAGCTCACCGTGTCGCAGACCGCCGACTGGCTCGCCTTCAAGTGGATCGACCCGGCCATCGTGCACATCCCGGCGTCCGACGGCGTGCAGGTGCCCGCCCACATCTACAGGCCGCAGGACATCGGCGCGCAGCCCAACGGCGGCGCCGTGATCTTCGTGCACGGTGCGGGCTACCTGCACAACGTCGGCAATTTCTGGAGCCAGTACCCGCGCGAGTTCATGTTCAACAACTACCTGGCGTCAAAGGGCTACGTCGTCCTCGACATCGACTATCGTGCCAGCGCCGGTTACGGCCGCGACTGGCGCACCGCCATCTACCGTTTCATGGGCGGACGCGACCTGCAGGATCAGGTGGACGGCTCGAAGTACCTGACGAAGAACTTCGGCATCGACCCCGAGCGCATCGGCATGTACGGTGGCTCGTACGGCGGCTTCATGACACTGATGGCGCTGTTCACCGAACAGAAGTTCTTCGGCACCGGTGCCGCCCTGCGCTCCGTGACCGACTGGGCGCATTACAACCACGGCTACACGGGCTCCATCCTCAACCTGCCGCAGAACGACACGCTGGCCTACCGTCGATCGTCGCCGATCTTTCACGCCGAGGGGCTCGAGGATCCGCTGCTGATGCTGCACGGCATGGTGGACGTCAACGTGAACTTCCAGGACATCGTGCGCCTCACCGAGCGGCTCATCGAACTGGGGAAGACGGGATGGGACCTCGCCGTCTACCCGGTCGAGGATCACGGCTTCGTCCGTCCGACGAGCTGGACCGACGAATACCGCCGGATATTCGAGCTCTTCGAACGCACCATCGGTCCCAATGGGACCAAGGTCCGGCGTTGAAGTCCCGCTCCGTGAGACCTCCGCACGAGGCCATCTCCGATGCTCCGGAGGGGATGGCCCGCCGAGTCGCGCAGGTCATCCGCCGGATTATCGGTGCGCCGGACTACGCGGCCTATCTCGCCCACGTCACGGAGCACCATCCGGAGCGCACACCGTTGAACGAGCAGGAGTTCCTGCAGGACCGGCTCACGGCCCGATACTCACGCCCCGGGAGTCGGTGCTGCTGAGCCCGTCGCGCTCGCGGAACGCGGGCGCACCATGACGAGCGCGACCGACGCCAGCGCCGCGCTCGCCGCGCCCACCGAGAAGGCGAACGCGCTGCCCCGCCAGTCCCAGAGCAGTCCGAATACGATCGAGGCCGGCAGCACCGCGGCGCCAATGACACCATTGTACCAGCCGAAGGCGGTGCCGCGCCGCTCGGCCGGCACGAGGTCGGCGACGAGCGCGCGTTCCACCGCCTCGGTAAGGCCAAAGAACAGGCCGTAGGCGATGAACAGCGCCCACGCGTGCCACATCGACGTTGCCACGGCGAAGCCAAGGTAGACGAGCGCGTACCACAGCCATCCCGTGGCAATCATCGTGCGGCGTCCCACGCGATCCGACCACGCGCCAGCCGGAACGCTCGTCGCCGATTTCACCACGTGCAGCGCGGCCCACAGCAGCGGGATCATCGGGGCGCTCACGCCCAGCTGCGAGGCCCGCAGCAGAAGGAATGCGTCGGTGGAGTTGCCGAGCGTGAAGAGCACCAGCACGGCGAGGTAACGCCAGAACGGTGCGCCGAGCGGAGCGGAGCCATCACCCGTGGCGGCGCCAGTCGTTGGCGGTTGGCCGTTGGCGGTCGGCATACTGCCAACTGCCAACCGTTTACCGTCTACCGTCAACCGTCTACCGTCTTCCTTCACGCCAAACACCGCCACCGCCATCGCGATCGCCGCCGGCACGGCCGCCAGCAGAAAGACGGTGCGCACGCTCACGCCGACCCACTGCAACAGCACGAACGCGATCAGCGGTCCCATGACCGCCCCGGCGTGATCGGCAGCGCGCTGCACACCGAAGGCGCGCCCGCGCTCGTTGGCCGGCACCGCGTCGGCAATCATCGCATCGCGCGGCGCGCCCCGGATTCCCTTGCCCACCCGGTCACCCACGCGAATGGCCAGCACCTGCCACGCGGCCCCTGCCAGTCCGATGAGCGGCCGCAGCACCGACGCAATTCCATACCCCCACACCACCAGCGGCTTGCGGCGTGGCACCCGGTCCGACCACCACCCGCTCGCCAGCTTGAGCAGTGACGCCACCGCATCGGCGGCGCCTTCGATCACGCCCACCCACGCCGCACCCACGCCGAGCGTCGCCGTGAGGAACGCGGGGAGCAGCGGGTAGATCATTTCGCTCGACGCGTCGGTGAACAGACTGACGGCAGCCAGCGCCTTCACCGTGCGCGGAAGCTTGGCGCGCCTCTGGGCGTTCATGACGTGCTCCGCGACACACCGGCTGACGGTGTCATCACCCGCGCCGCCTGGCCGCGCGACGTACCCACCCCGTAGACGGCACGATACGAAGCCACCCAGGCCTTGGCGAACTCTTCGGCGCCGCCGTTCGCAACCAGGGCCCATACGGCGCCGCCAAATCCGGCGCCGAATGCCGTGGCTCCCGCCGCGCCCAGCGCGCGCGCTTGCGCCGCCAGCCAGACTGTCTGCGGCACCTGGTTCTCCAGCGCGTCCTCGGCCATTTGCTGGGACCTCGCCATCAGCGCGCCGGCGGCGTCCGCATCGCCGCAGGCGATGGCGTCGGTCATGCCGGGCACGATCAGCGCAGTTTCCTCCGCATACTGCGCCAGTCGATTGACCAGGTACCACGCGCTCACGCTCCCGGACGCGGCACGCGGCGCGAGCGCGGTCAACTGGCAGAACGCATCGGACGCCGACGCGAGCGCGGCGGCGAGCGTCTGGTCGGTACGCCCAGTCTCGACATTCCAGGCGGCCACCAAGGCCCGCACCGAGTCGGCAACGCGATTGTAGGCGAGCCTGGCATTTCCTGTCTTCGTGGCCTTCACGCCGCTGTTCACCACGACGATGCGCCAGTCGGCAGGCCATTCCACGCGCCGCAACACGCGGCCGGGAAGATACGAATACTCCCCCACGGTGCCCGAGCGCGACGCGCAGATGGCAATGTGGTCCTGCGCGCCGCCACGTGTGCCCACGCCGCTGTCGCCGGCGAACGGACCCCACGCGGCCCCGCTTTCCACCGCGGCGCAGTACTGCGCGAACGCCAGCTCGTCTGCCGCCACCGCCTGCCACGCGGGCGTCTCCCACAACCCGTTTGCATCGAACAGCGCCATCGTCAGCGACACCACCAGCGCGCTCGAACTGCTCAGCCCCATCGACGGCGGTACGGAACTGCCGAGCCTCACATCAATACCCGTGCGCACCGCCGGAAAGTCGCGCGTCACCCGGCGCGCCACCGCAGCCTGGTACACCGACCAGCGCGCCCTGGTGGGGGCCGACGATGGACTCAACGCCACCTCAGCGCTCAACTGGCCGCCTCGGTCGTGGACCCGCAGCGCGGGTTCCGTGATGGGCTCGGCCCGGGCGTGCATCTGGAACGGCGTGGCGCACGTCAACGAACGGCCGCCGGCGTAGTCGGTGTGCTTGCCCACCAGTTCCACCCGCCCCGGCACGTGATAGTGCCAGGTCACGGCACCACCGTCACGCCGCGCAGGTGGTCTGCGATGGTCGCCACGTCGGCGCGGCGCGACAGGTCGAGCACGCCCTCATGCGCGCGCACCACGCGAAACACCTCGCCCAGTTCACGCACCGCGATCATCACCGCCGCCTGCAGCTCGAGCTCGCCCCGCACCGACGGCTTCACCAGTCGGCACGCCTCGAAGAACCGCGGCGTGAAGCTCCACAGGTTCATCGACACCCAGTGCTCGGCCTGCCGGGCCAGCGGGTGGTCGGCGCCGGGCTTCTCCACGATGTCGCGCAGCCGTTCGCCGTCGTCGATGTCGAGCAGCGCGTAGTGCATCACGCGCTCGCGCTCGATGTTGCCCTTGTGCACGAGCGCTTCCCCCTCGTACGCCACCAGCCCGGCCCCTCCCAGCGCGCACAGCGCGCCGATCGACGTCACCGGGTAGTAGTTGTCGGCGTTGAGCACCAGGAATGGCGCGTCGTTCACCGTGCCTTCGGCTGAGAGTACGGCGTCGGCGGTGCCACGCGGCACCTGCTGCACCGCCCAGTGCAGCCGCACGCGTGTTGGCGGCGATGCGCGCTCGTAGTAGTCACGCATCGGCGCGTGCTCGGGCGCCACCACCAGCGTGACATCGGCAATCCCGCCGTCGGCGAGCGCCGACAGCACGAAGTCGAGAAACGGCCGGCCGAGCGTCGGCATCATGGCCTTGTGCCCGGCGTCGGCGGCGCGCGCCTGCGCCTCGTCCAACGCCACCGCGGCCTCGGCTCGCCGCATTCGGGAGCCGAGGCCGCGTGCAAGGATCACCGCCTGGGTAGTGCGCATGCTCAGGAAACTACCATCACCTGTCGTGGTCGGGCGTGACCTTCCAGAAGCCCTGCAGCACCTTCAGCACGCCGTAGCCGCTGAGCACGAAGACGACGGTGAACACCACTCCCTGGCCGATGTTGCCGTAGAGGTAGCTCCCCGAGCCGAACAGCGCCGAATACACGAAGGCAACGCCGAGCATCCACCCGAGCATCGCCTGCGGGAGCGAGTCGGGAGACGGCCCCACGCCGGCCGCCGCCTGCACATGCTTCCACCCCGGCCCCGCTGGGCGCACGAGCTTGAAGAACTTCACGAGC
>JBBTFF010000130.1:0-19622 GCA_038041995.1 Gemmatimonadota bacterium
GGAATGCAGCACCTCATCCAGTCGCACGGCATTTGCGTCGTCCCTGGCCAGCACCCACGGCTGGGTGCGCTGGATGTACTCGTTGGTGCGTCGCGCCGCGTCGAACAACGCGCCGATCGCCTCGTGTGGGCGGTACCGGCGTGCCCCGTCGATGGCCGCGCGGGCGCGGGCCAGGTCCGCGGCGTGCATGGACCAGAGCGAAGGGTCACAGGTGCCGGTGGGCACCACGCTGCCGCGGTACTTCTCGATCATGGCGATCGACCGGCTGCCGAGATTGCCCAGCGTGTTGGCGAGATCCGACGTGTACACCTCCTCGAACCGTTCCCAGGAGAAGTTCCCGTCGCCGTCGAACGGCACCTCGCAGAGCAGGTAGTACCGGAACGCATCTACACCGTAGCGGTCGATCGCGTCGGAGAGCTCGAGCTTGACGCCCGCGGACTTGGAGAAGCGCTCTCCACCGAGCGAGATGAAGCCGTGCGCCCAGACGAGCCCGGGGAGCGGCTCGCCGGCGGCCATCAGCATGGCGGGCCAGATGACGCTGTGAAAGCGGGTGATGTCCTTGCCGATGATATGGAGGTCGGCAGGCCACGCGGCCCGGTGCTCAAAGCCCGCGAAGAAGCGCGCGGTCCAGTAGTTGGGCAGGGCGTCGAACCAGACGTAGGTGGTTTGCGTCTCGCCACTGGAAAGCGGGCGGGGAAACGGAACTCCCCATTCGAAGCGAGACCGGCTGGCCGAGATGTCTTCAAGTCCCTGCTCGAGGAGCTGGAGGATCTCGTTGCGCCGGCTCTCGGGCTCGAGGAAGCCGGGGTGCGCGGCGAAGAGCGCCTTCAGGCGGGCGGTATAGGCGGAGAGGCGGAAGAACCAGTTGTGCTCGGTGACTTCCTCGAGCGTGCGCGTGGTGTGCAGGGCGCACTTGCCGTCGACCACGTCGCCGGGCTGCTTGAAGCTCTCGCACCCCACGCAGTACATGCCGGTGTATGACCGCTCGTAGAAATTGCGCGCCGCTTCGGGGAGTGCGGCGTCGGCGGCGAATATCCGCTCGATGAGGCGCGCGACCCCCGCCTTGTGCTCGGCGGCCGTGGTGCGGATGAACTGGTCGTGCGAGATGCCCAGCCGCGCCCACGTGGCAAGGAAGCGGGCGGCGATGTCGTCGACGAACTGTTGCGGCGGCACGCCCTC
Source organism: Gemmatimonadota bacterium (assembly GCA_038041995.1). Lineage (GTDB taxonomy): Bacteria > Gemmatimonadota > Gemmatimonadetes > Gemmatimonadales > Gemmatimonadaceae > PNKL01. Next base: position 1,180 of record JBBTFF010000130.1, read on the forward strand.
CTGCTCGGCGGTCCGGGCCACCTTCTGCCCGTGCTCGTCCATTCCGATGAGGAAGTGGACGTCATAGCCCAACTGCCGATGGTAGCGGGCGATGGCGTCGGCGCCGATCTTCTCGAACGCGTGTCCGAGATGCGGGTCGCCGTTGGCGTAGTCGATGGCGGTGGTGAGATAGAAGCGTGGCACGGATCAGTGGTTGGGGCTCTTCGGCGGCGTCCCGGGGGCGTCGTCGTTGTTGCCACGGTTGTTGGCATCGCCGCGATGGCGACGACCTCCACGGCGGCCGCGACGACGGCGTCCACGGCGCGGCTCACTCTCGCCGTCACCCGAGCGGTCCTCGGCGGCCTCAGGCGCGCCTGAGGGCGCTGACGCCGTCGCGAGGGGCACCGGAGGTGCCGTGGAGGTGCCGGCGGCCGGGCCGGGGATCGGGGCCGGAGCTTGGGCCGAGGCCGGAGCAGGGGCCGAGGCCGGGGCTTGGGTCGGGGTCAACGCCCGCGTCGGTGGCGCGGTCGTCGGGACCGGGGAAGTCGGCGCCGTGGCAGGATCAGCGAGCGAGCCCTGTGGGGACGCGGCGGGCCGGCGCTGGTTGCGACCGCCGCGACCGCCGCGCTCGCCGCGCTCGCCACGCTGGCTGGGTGCCCGGGCCGGCTGGTCCCGCGTACCGGACGACTGGGTGCGCCGCAACTGGGCCAACGGGGCGCGGGTGGGGGAGCCCGAGGGCGCGCGTTCGACGCCGTCTCCCTCGTCGTCCGGCTCGCGTTCCGGCGAGTGTGCCTCGTCAGGCTCGGGAGCGGCGTCGCCGGCGAGCTCGCGCTTGAACTGCGCCAGCGGGATCGTGCGCAGCTCGCCTTCCGGATTGCGGAGCGTCACGAGGTCGCGGAAGATGTCGGTGGCGTCGACCTTCTCGTCGCCCTGCAACGTCTGCACGATCTTGCCGTGCTTCGGGAAGCGCTTGCGCGCCTGGACGTAGAAATCGTGCTCGTAGCGCAGGCAGCACATCAGGCGCCCGCAGGCACCGGAGATCTGCGTGGGCGTGATGGTGGAGAGGCGCTGCTCCTTGGCGAGCGACGTCTTGACGGGCAGCAATTCCGGGAGCCACGACGACGAGCACAGCTGCCGTCCGCAATGACCGACGCCGTCGAGGCGCTTCGCCTCATCACGCGGGCCGATGTGCCACATCTGGACGCGCACGCCGAAGTGCGTCTCGAGCTGGCGGACGAGCGCGCGAAAGTCGATGCGCTCTTCGGCCGTGAAGTAGAACGTGAGGCGCCGGCGGTCGAACTGCCACTCGGCGTCCGAGACCTTCATCTCGAGATTCAGGGCGCGGGCGCGCTGCACGGCAGTGCGCCGCGCCTCCTCCTCCTCCACGCGATGCGCCTGGGCGCGGGCAATGTCGTCGCCCGACGCCAGCCGGACGGCGGCGCGCAGCGGCCCGCCCTGCTCCCTGCCGTGGGTAGTGCCGGCCTTGCGCTGTTCGGCTAGTTCGCCGGTCGAGTGCACGCGCCCCAGGTCCTCGCCGCGATCGGTCTGGACGATGATCGACGCCCTGGCGGGCGGCGGCGCCTCGAACGACCAGCGGAAGAACTCGCGGCGATTGCCCTTGAAGGACACTTCGATGAGGTGTTCCACGCTATTCCTCGAACTGCCCCATGCGCAGGAACTTCTCGCGGCGCCGGCGCACGAGCTTCTCGGGCTTGTACTTGCGGAGCTCGTCGAGGTGACGGGCGAGGTACTCGTGCAGCGTGGCGGCGGCGGCCGCGTGGTCGGCGTGCGCGCCGCCCACCGGCTCGGGGAGGATCTCGTCGATGATGCCAAGCTCCAGCAGGTCCGGCGCGGTGATGCGCAGGGCGCTGGCGGCGCGCTCGCGCATCTCGGGGTTCTTGCCGTCCTTCCAGAGAATGGCGGCGCATCCCTCGATGGTGATCACCGAGTACACGGAGTGCTCGAACATCAGGATGCGGTCGGCGACGCCGAGGGCCAGCGCTCCGCCGGAGCCACCCTCGCCGATGACGGTGGCGATGATGGGCACCTGCAGCTCGCTCATGACGAACAGGTTGCGGGCGATGGCCTCGGACTGCCCGCGCTCCTCGGCGCCAAGGCCGGCCCAGGCGCCCGGCGTGTCGATGAACGTGAGGACCGGCACGTGGAACTTCTCGGCCAGCCGCATGAGGCGCAGCGCCTTGCGGTAGCCCTCGGGATGGGGCATGCCGAAGTTGCGGTGGATGTTCTCCTTGGTGTCGCGGCCGCGCTGGTGGCCGATGATCATCACCGTCTCGTCCTCGAGGCGCGCCCAGCCGCCGACGATGGCGGGGTCGTCACGGAACAGTCGGTCGCCGTGCAGCTCGATGAAGTCGGTGAAGACGGTCTTGAGGTAGTCGAGGGTGAACGGGCGCCGGGAATTCCGCGCGACCTGCACCTTCTGCACCGGCGTGAGGTTGCGGTAGATCTCCTGGCGCAGCTCCACAAGCCGGCGCTCGAGCGGCTCGATCTCGGCGACCATGTCGAAGCTCTTATCCTCGGCGCTGCGGCGCAGCTCCTCGATCTGCTTCTCCAGCTCGTTGATCGGCTTCTCGAACTCCAGGGCGGATGTACCCATGTCAGCTCCCGCGCACCAGGCGCACGCGCTCCTCACCGAGGAGCGCTCGTAGATCCAGCAATGACCCGCTGGCCGTGGAGACGGTCAGCGATGACGAGCGGAAGCGCGCCGTCGCACCATCGGCGCCTCGCCAGTGCAGCTCCAGCGGCGCCGAACCGGGGTGCGACTCGGCGACGGCCCGCACGTCACGCATCACGTCACCGGCCAGGCCGCTGCCGGCGGCCAGCTCGATGGCCACGGCAATCTGTCCGGTGGTGCGCAGTTCGGCGAGGCGGGTGACGCTCTCGACAATGAACGACGGGTTCTCCACGCCCTGGTCGCGGCGCGAGTATCCGCCCTTGATGAGCACCGGGACGTCGGTTTGCACGCGGTCGCCGATGGCCGCCCACGCCTCGGGGAAGACGAGCAGCTCGCCGGCGCCGGAAAAGTCCTCGACGGCCAGCCGGGCGAACTCCGCACCGGACTTCTTGCTGACCTGGCGCCGCACGGCGGTGACGACCACGCCGATCGAGACCGGCTGATCGGACCACTGGCCAAGCCCGGCCACGGTATGCGACGCCAGCAGTTCGCACTCGGCGCGGAACGGCTCGAGCGGGTGCCCGGAAATGTAGAAGCCGAGGATCTCCTTTTCGCGCTGCAGCCGCTCGCTCTCGGACATCGCCGGAACGGCCGGCAGTGTCGGGGCAATGTGCTGCCGGGTGTCGGTGGCGGCGCCGAGGTTGCCGAACAGCGACCCCTGGCCGGAGGCGCGTTCGTGCTGCAGCAGCGACGCCGCCTGCATGGCGCCGTCGACGGCGGCGGCGAGCTGGGCGCGATGGCCGAGGCCGTCGAGGGCGCCGGCAAAGATGAGCGCCTCGAAGACGCGCTTGTTGCAGACGCGCAGGTCGATGCGTTCGCACATCTGGTACAGCGTGGTGATGGGGGCAGCGGCGTGCGCGGCGATGATCGACTCGATGGCCGTGCGCCCGACGTTGCGGATGGCGCCAAGGCCGAAGCGGATGCGGTCGTCGCCGACCACGGTGAACTTGTACCCCGACTCGTTGACGTCGGGCGGCAGGATCTGCAGACCGAGGTCGCGCGCCTCGTTGATGTACTTCACCACCGAGTCGGTGTCGCCGATGCACGCCGAGAGCAGGGCGGCCATGAACTCGGCGGGAAAGTGCGCCTTGAGGTACGCCGTCTGGAACGACAGCACGGAGTAGGCCACCGAGTGCGACTTGTTGAAGCCGTAGCGGCCGAACGTCTCGATCTGGCCGGCGAGGTCGTCGATGATGTGCTTGTCGTAGCCGCGGTCGAGCGCCTTCTGGACGAACTTGCCCAGCTCCTTCCGGATCAGCTCGTCGTCCTTCTTGCCCATGGCCTTTCGCAGCACGTCGGCTTCGGCCAGCGAGATGCCGGCCAGCCGCTGCGCGATGCGCATCACCTGTTCCTGGTAGGTGATGACGCCGTAGGTCGGGGCGAGGATCTCCTCGAGCTCGGGGAGCGCGAAGGTGACGGGCTCCTCGCCCTTCTTGCGGCGGCAGTAGACCTTGTGCATGCCCGCGTCGAGCGGACCCGGGCGCATGAGCGCGTTCGAGGCCACGAGGTCGTCAAAGCGGTCGGCGCGCATGGAGCGCAGCATGTCGGTGGCCAGCGGCGACTCGAACTGGAAGACGCCGCCGGTGCGCCCGGCGCGGAGCATGCGGTAGGTGGCGTCGTCATCGTACGGAATGGCGTCGAGGTCGACGTCGATGGCGCGGCGCGCCTTGATGGCGACGAGCGTGTCGTGGATGACGGTGAGCGTGGTGAGGCCGAGGAAGTCCATCTTCAGCATCCCGGCCTTCTCGAGCATGTTCATGTCGTACTGCGTGACGACGACGCGCTCGTCGGCGCCGGAGCCGGAGCCCTTGGATTCCTGCGTGCAGATGGGGACGTACTCGTCGAGCGGGCCCGGCGCGATGACGATGCCGGCGGCGTGAATGCCGGCGTGGCGCGACAGTCCTTCGAGCGCGATGGCGAAGTCGAACAGCTGCTGGTGGCGCTCGTCCTGCTGGTAGAGGGTACGGAGTTCGGAGATCTTGGTGATGGCCTCCTTGACGGTCAACGAGTAGTTGGGCGCGTTGGGAACCAGCTTGGCGATCGCATCGGTCTCGCCGGGGGTGAACCCGAGCACGCGCCCCACGTCCTTGATGGCGGCGCGTGACTTGAGCGTCCCGAAGGTGATGATCTGCCCCACCGAGTCGCGCCCGTACTTCTCGCGCACGTAGTCGATGACCTCGCCGCGTCGTTCCTCGCAGAAGTCGACGTCGATGTCGGGCATCGAGATGCGTTCCGGGTTCAGGAAGCGCTCGAACAGCAGGTCGTACTTGAGGGGGCAGACGTCGGTGACTCGCAGGGCATAGGCGACCAGCGAGCCGGCCGCCGAGCCGCGCCCGGGACCCACCGGGATGCCGCGGTCGCGGGCCGCCTTGATGAAGTCGGCGACGATGAGGAAGTAGCCGGCGTACCCGGTGGTGGTGATGACGCCGAGTTCATAGTCGAGGCGTTCCTTGACGTCGGCAGGCAACGGGTTGCCGTAGCGAACCCCCGCGCCCTCGGTGGCGAGCTTCACCAGCAGGTCGTTTTCGGTCTTGACGCCCGTGGGAAGCGGGAAGCTGGGCAGGTGGTATTTCTTGCCGAACTTCACGTCGACCTGGTCGGCGATCTTGAGCGTGTTCTCGAGGACGTCCGGGCGGTTTTCGAAGTGGGCGCGAATCTCCGGGGCACTCTTGAAGAAGAGCCCGCGATCGTAGCGCAGGCGATCGGCGTCGGTGCGATCCTTCTTGAGGCCGATGCAGAGCAGGACGTCGTGCGCGTCGTGGTCCTCGGCGCGCAGGAAATGCGCATCGTTGGTGGCGACGACTGGCAGGTTCAGTTCGCCGGCAAGGCTGAAGATGCGCTCGTTGAGGATGCGCTGGTCGCCGGCCTCGTGGGCCTGGACTTCGAGGTAGTAGCGGTCCCTGAAGACGTCGGCGTACCATTCGGCTGTCTTGCGGGCCTCGTCGTAGCGGTCCTTCAGCAGGTGGGTGGCCACCTCACCCGCCATGCAAGCCGAGGAAACGATGATCCCCGCGCTATACTTGGCGAGGATTTCGCGATCGACACGCGGCTTGCTGTAGAATCCCTCGGTATACGCCAGGGAGGAGAGTTTCACCAAATTGCGATAACCAGCGAGATTCTGGGCGAGGAGGATGAGGTGGTAGTAATTGCGCTCGCCCGGACCGCCGCGCGTGCGGGCGCGCCGGTCGCCCGGAGCGACGTACGCCTCCATGCCGATAATGGGGCGGAGGCCGGCCTTCCGGGCCTTCTCCTGGAACTCCCACGCGGCGTGCAGGTTACCGTGATCGGTGATGGCGAGGGCTGGCTGTTCGAACTCCAGGGCCCGCTCGATCAGGTTGTCTATCCGGTTCGCTCCATCGAGAAGCGAGAACTCGGAATGGCAGTGCAGGTGTACGAATGACATGGAATTAAGAAGCATAGCGCCGGCGCAGGGCGCCGTCAAAGCGGATTTCTCCTGGTGCGGAGTGCGTAATCGCTTGATTGTCAATGGCTTAGTCTGCTTCAGCCCGCGCTGGGTCGCGCGAATCGCCGCCCTGGCGCTCATGGCCGGGTGCAGTCACGAGCGCGTGTTGTCGGCGGCGCGCGATTACCGACTTCTGGTGACATCGGGCGACGTGCAAACGGCGCCTGCCGGAAGCCTGCTGCCGCGGCCGCTTTCGGTGTCTGTCCGCGACGTGGCTGGGCTCGCGGTTCGCGGCGCCGTCGTGGTATTCCGGGTCACCAAGGGGGCGGCCAGTGGTGCCGTCGTGCTCGACTCGCTGGCCGTGACCAACGACCTGGGCGAGGCCATGGCGGACCTGAGACTTGGCACGCGCCCCGACACGGTGGAGGTGCTTGCCTTTCCGTGGGGCGTCGAGTCGCGCGCCGTCTCGCTCAGGGCCATAGCGTCCGGCGGTCCGACGTTGAGTGGCGTGCTCCCGGCGACCGTGGGACCAGGCGACACACTGGCCCTGGCCGGCAGCATGCTGGGTGGTGCCGGGGCGATGGTGGAAATCGGCCCGGCGCTGGTCGCGCCGGTCAGCGGTGGCGACGGTGAGTTGCGAGTGATCGTACCAGCGTGCCTGCCGGCGGGAGGCCTGACCGTGCGCGTGCTGAGCGGCACGGCGTGGACCGAGTCGCGGCCGATCGTGTTCGTGCCACGCCGTGGGCCGCTGACGCTGCAGCGTTTCGGGGCTGCGGTCATCGGGGCGGGAGAGCTGGCGTCGTGCGCGACGCTGTCAGCCGACGGAGGAGGCGCGCAGTACATACTCATTCCGCAACTCGCGTCGCACGCGACGTCGCCCACGGAATCGAACGTACGCGTCTCAGCGGGCGGCGAGAGCGTGGCCGCGTTGCTTGGCGGGGCAGGTGAGCGCGCAGCGCTGCGCCGTGACGAGCCGGGGGCGCAGGAGCGCTGGGACTTTCGCCTTCGGGAAGCCGAACGCCGACTCGCACCGCTGGCCAGAGGGGCGGAGTCGCACCGTCCGCCGCTGATGGCCCTCACGGTGGGCAGCATGCGCACGTTTCGAGTGATCTCCGACCTCGACGGCGAGAAGTTCAGCGCCGCCAGCGGACGACTCCGCTGGCTCGGGAAGCACCTGGGCATCTACGTGGATACGGCGACCTCGGGGGCCTTTACCGACGCGCAGCTCGACCAGCTCGGCAAGCTGTTCGACAACGACCTGTATCGCACGGACGTCGAGGCGTTCGGTCCTGAATCGGACATCGACCGCAACGACCGGGTGCTGGTGTTCCTGACGCCTCGCGTCAATGCGCTGGTGCCGGCGGGTGACTGCGGGGCGAAGGGTTTCGTGACCGGGTTCTTCTATGGTCGCGACCTCATTCCGTCGCTGTCGAACTCCAATGCCGGCGAGATCTTCTACTCCATGGTGCCGGACCCTGGCGGCGCCTACAGCTGCTCGCATGCGGCGCCCGACGTGATGCGCCTCGTCCCGGGGACCTTCGTGCACGAGTTCCAGCACATGATCTCGTTCTTTCATCACGTCGTGGCTCGGGCAGGCGAGACCGAAACTCACTGGGTCAACGAGGGGTTGAGCCATGTCGCCGAGGAACTGGTGTCGCGGCTGTTCGAGCGGCGGTATCCGGCGCCAGCGGGCCGCTCGACACTGACCCAGCTCTTTCCCGATTCGGCCTCCCCGTTCATCTCGCCGCAGATGCTCAATTCGTACATCTACCTCAACAACTCGGCGGTCCACTCGGTCACAACGTTCGCCGGGTCGGGATCAATCGAGGAACGCGGTGCCTCGTGGCTGTTCTTGCGCTGGCTTGGCGACCAGAAGGGCGAGTTCATCTATCAGCGCCTGGTGCAGACGTCGATGACCGGCGTGGCGAACATCGAGGCGCGCTCCGGCGAGCCGTTCGCGCGACTGTTTGGCGATTTCTCGATTGCCGTGTATGCCGACAGCACCCCCGGACTGCCGCGAGATGTGGTGGCGTCGCGGTATCGATTCGTCAGCCGCAACCTGCGGCAGCTGATGGCGCGGCAAGCGACGATTTCCGGATTTCCGAGGGCGTTCCCCGTCGCGCCGGTACGCGTGCCTTTCGCCGGCTATGCCGAAGGCCCCATCATTCCGGGCACGATGGTGTACAGCCTGCTCGGTCCGTTGGGCGCCGAGCAGGTTCCTGTGGTGCTGGACTTCTTCAGGACGAACGGCGTGCCGTTCGGGCCGGGTGAAGGGGCGCAACTCGGGGTGTTCCGAATTCGGTAGGTGGTTGGCGGATGACGGATGACGGATGACGGATGGCGGATGGCGGGAGACGGTAGACTGCGGGAGCGATCGTGAGGCTTTCGGTAATCGTTGGGGCACTGCTGTTCTCGACAGGCGCGCCGGCGCTGAACGCGCAGCGTGCGGGCGTGGTGCTGGCATTGCCGGCGAGCGCTCGCGCGGCGGGCGCCTTGGACGCGGCGCCACTGGCGACGGGCGCAAGCGCGCTGTTCTACGGCGGCCAGAGCCTGCCGGAGACGCGCGCGGTTTCGGCGAGCGCCGGAACGTGGCTCGGTGGTGCGCAGTTCTCGACGCTGGCGATCGCGCTGCCGTGGCGCGGGTCGACCTTCGGCATCGGCGTGCAATCGCTCGACTATGGGTCGGTGGACGAGATCGTCCCGGACCCGCTGACGGGGGGAGTGCGCGGGATCGCCACCGGTGATCGCGTGGGCGCCAGCGAGTTTGCGCTTACTGCCGGCGTTGGCCGTCGTGCGGGTGCGTGGCGCGCGGGAGTGGCCGGGACGTTCGTGTCGCAGCAGGTCGCCGATGCAAGCGGGAATGCGACGGGTCTCGATGCCGGCCTTGGTGTCACCATGCACGGGTGGGACGCCACCGTTGCGGTGCAACACCTGGGAGGGACGCTCCAACTGGGCGGGGTGCGTTCTCCGCTGGTGCGAACGTATCGCGGCGCGGCGGCGAGTCCGGCGTGGAGAACGGCGCTCGCTTCGCTGCGGGCCGTCGGCGAGTATCGGTCGGTGGAGGGAGAGGGAGCGACGGCATTGCTGGGTGGTGAGGGAACGTGGGAGGGCCTCGCCGGCTGGGAGCTGGCGCTACGCGGGGCGGTCGCCTCGTACTCTGCGGAGACGGCCCGGGCCCCGTGGTCCGCCGGCGGCAGCGCGGCGCGCGGCGGCTGGTCGCTGGATTACGCCTATCAGGGCTTCGGCGCGCTGGGCGCGGTGCATCGCATGGGGGTGACGTGGCGCTCGCGCGGCGCGCGAAGCCCCTCCCGCTGAGGGGCGCGGCGGTGCGGGTGCGCTGGGGCGGCGTCGGACTGGTGCTGCTTGGCCTGCTCGGTGGCGTGGCCGTACTGATGGCGGCCACTCGCACGGGGCGCTATCTCGTGCGCGCCGCCTGGGAGGAGGGGAAGATCCTCCGCGGCCGGCGCGACATTGCCGGCCTCGTGGCCAGCGAGCGGCTCGATGCACGCACTCGCGGCAAGCTGTCGCTGGTGCTGGCGGCGCGCGAGTTCGCCAACGACTCACTGGGCTTGCCGGCCCACGATGCGTTCACGCAGTTCACCCAGTTGCCGGGTGACACGCTGGTGCTGGTGCTCAGCGGTGCGGCGCGCGACACGCTGGCCGCGGTGTCGTGGTGGTTCCCGGTGGTCGGGCGGGTGCCGTACAAGGGGTTCTTCGACGTGCGGGAGGCCGTGCGCGAAGAGACGCGGATGCGGGAGCGCGGGCTGGACGCATACCTGCGGCCGGCATCGGCATTCAGCACGCTGGGGTGGTTCAACGATCCGGTGCTTTCGACCACGCTGCGCGGCGACTCGTCGGACATCGCCAACACCGTGGTGCACGAACTGACGCACAACCGGTTCTTCGCGCCCAGCGCCGCGGTGTTCAACGAGAGCTTCGCCAACTTCGTGGGCGCGCGTGGCGCGGCAGCGTTCTTTCGCGCGCGTGGCGACACCGTGAATGCCGCGCGCACCGAGCGCCGCTGGGACGACGACAAGCGGCTGGCCGCGTTCTGGACGCAGGTGAGGGATTCGCTCGAGCGCGCCTACGGTGCGCATCCGGGAACGGCGGGCCGGCCGGCCCGGCTTGCCTCGCGCGACAGCGTCTATGCGTGGGCGCGGCGGCAACTCGTGGACAGCGTGACCCTGACGCTGACGACCTATCCGCCGGGTTACGCGTCTCGCGTGCCGCTCAACAACGCGGCGCTGCTGGCCCGCCGCATCTACATGAGCGGACTGGGCGACTTCGACGTGGTGTGGGAGCGAGAGGGACGCAACCTGCAACGGACGATCGCAAAGGTGATCGAGCTGGCGAAGAGCGCGAAGGGCGACGAGGCGGCGGCCGTGGCCCGCTACGCCGGCGCGCGCTGAGCGCCCTTACGCGCCCTTACGCGCCGAACTTGCCCCGCATGATGGCGCGCAGGTCGACGACGGGCGCGGCCGATGAATCCGCAGGGGGGAGTCCGGCCGACGGGGGCTCGGCCACGACGCGCTGCATCGTGGCACGCACGCCCCGGTCGAGAAAGCGCGACACCTGGTCGATCGTGTAGTCGGCGCCGCGTCGCGTGTCGTAGACGTTGAGCGGATACGACACGGCCAGGTGATTGCGCGCGCGGGTGAGCGCCACGTACATGAGGCGTCGCTCTTCGTCGATCTGGTCCTCGCTGCCAAGGGCGCGCGAGAGCGGGAAGTAGCCATCGACCGTCCAGATGACGAAGACCGCGTCCCACTCGCGTCCCTTGGCGCTGTGCGCGGTCGAAAGCACGAGCGTGTCGTCCTCGCTGTCGGAGCCGAAGCCGAGGTCCTGCGTGCCCTGCGGCGGCTCGAGGGCGAGCGCGCTGAGGAAGGCGGCACGGCTGGGATAGCCACCGGCGATGTTCTGCAGTTGGTCGAGGTCGGCGAGGCGCGGATCGGGGCGGTCGTACTTCTCGCGCAGGATGTCGTCGTAGAGCACGCGCACGCGGGCGATCTCTCGTGCGACGGCGCCCTCGTCGTCGGTCGGCCCCGCGCGCAGGGTGTCGAGGAGCGTGACGAGCGCCTGGTGTGCCGCCCTGGCCCGAGGTGGCGCCCGGAACTGGCCGAAGGCCGACGACGACCACGCGTTCTGCGCCATCGTCTCCATGGCGCTGCGCGCGGTGACCTCGCCGATGCCCGGCATCAGCAGGAGCAGGCGGTACCAGCTCACCTCGTCGCGCGGGTTCTCGAGCACGCGCAGGAAGGCGAGCACATCCTTGACGTGCGCCGCCTCGAGGAACTTCAGGCCGCCCCACTTCTCGAACGGGATGTTGCGCGCGGTCAGCTCGATCTCGAGGTCGGCGCTGTGGTAGCCGGCGCGAAAGAGCACGGCGATCTCGCGCAGCGGCGTGCCCTCCTCGTGCAACTCGAGGATGCGGTCGACCACGAAGCGCGTCTGCGTGGGCTCGTCCTGCGCGGTGACGAGCCAGGGCTTCTCGCCGCCGGTGCGCCGGGTGAAGAGGTTCTTGGTGTAGCGCTCGCCGGCGCGCGAGATGAGCATGTTGGTGGCGTCGAGGATCGGCTGCGTGGAGCGGTAGTTCTCCTCGAGGGTCACCACGGTGGCGCCGGGAAACTCGCGCGGAAAGTCGAGGATGTTGCGAATGGTCGCGCCGCGGAACGAGTAGATGCTCTGCGCGTCGTCGCCCACGACGGTGATGTTGCGATGCGTACGGCACATCCCACGCAGGATGCGAGACTGCAGGAGATTGGTGTCCTGGTACTCGTCGACGAGGATGTGGTCATAGAGGCCGGCAATGCGATCGGCCAGCGCCGGCACCTGCTCGAGGAGCGTGGCCCAGAACAGCAGGAGGTCGTCGTAGTCGACGAGGTTGCGCTCCTGCTTGCGCGTGGTGTAATCGGCGTAGACCCTGGCGATCTCGTCTTCGTGCTCGACGAACTGCGGATACTCCTCGCGCAGCAGGGCGCCGACCGGGATGTCGGTGTTGACGTGCCGCGAGTAGACGTGGTGCAGGGTTTCCTTCTTGGGGAAGCGCCGCTTCCTGTCGCCGAGACCGAGGCGCGCGCGCGAAAACTGCATCAGGTCTTCGGCATCCGACTGATCCATGATCGTGAAGTCGCCGCGCAGGCCTGCCTGTTCGCCGAAACGTCGCAGAAGGCGGTGGGCGGTGGCGTGGAAGGTTCCGCCATGCACGCTGCGGCTGACGCTGCCGACCAGGCGCTCGGCGCGGGCGAGCATTTCCTGGGCGGAGCGGCGCGTGAAGGTGAGCAGGAGGATGCGCTCGGGACGCACGCCGCGCTCGAGCAGGACGCCTACGCGGTGCACCAGCGTACGGGTCTTGCCGGTGCCGGCACCGGCGACGATGAGCAGCGCGCCGTCCCCGTGCGTCGCGGCGAGCCGCTGCGCCTCGTTCAGGCCATCCGCGGCGCTGGTGCTGTCGTTGCGCGCGGTGACCTCGCGCGCGCGCGCGGCGTAGAGTCGGGGATCGCCGGGCACTACCGTCTATCGCCCCGAAACCGGTAGAACGTCAGCCCATCCTTGCGCACCGGCAGGAGCCTTCGCTCTGCTGGCGTCTTTCCTTCCGCCAGCAGCACCGCGAGGTCGGCCAGGAAGCTCTGGTTGCCGAAGAGCGTGTGCCCCAGCACGTCCGCCGTTACGCGGGTGGCGTCAATCGTGTCCATGCCATCGATGACGACGAGCGAATCGCCGCCGAGTCCCAGGCGCCCCGCGCCGTTGACGACGCGCGACGCACGCAGCGCGTCGTCATCGCTCGAGGCGTACATCGTCACGTGGGCGGCGTACGGGGTGAGCCGGGGCAGGATCTCCCGGCGAAAGACGCGTGCGTCAACATCGGGGGCGGCAAAGACCACCTCGCTGAGCCGGAGCAGGGAATCGCCCGGAGCGATGAGCGTCATTGCCTTGCCGATGACCTCGGAGCCCATGGAATGGCCGAGCAGATGCACGCGATCGGGCTGGGCGGCGACCGCGTGGTTCTTCAGGAGGCGCAGCAACTGGAAGCCTGCGTTGCGCGCCGACTGCTGGTCGCGCACGTACGCGGTCACCGAGGCCGCCGACGGCCACGAGAAGAGCACGACGGAGCCGTCGAAGTTGAGGTCGGCGGCCACCTGGGCAGCACGCACGGCGGCGTCCTCGAACGAGACGTTGTAACCGTGGACGAAGACCAGGAGATCGCGGGAGCGCGAGAGCGCGAGGTCGGCGCTGAGGCGCTGCACGAAGCGATTGCTGTCCACCGGAATGGTGGAGGTCACGTAGAAATCGCGCTGCGGATCGGGGCGGTACGTGAGCGCGTTCGCTCGCAGGCTGCCGGGGCGCGGCAGGTCGCCGGTACCCCGCACGCGGTACGACGGCACATTGACGCCGATCGAGGCGAACTGCAGCGAGTCGGCGTCCTCCGGGCCGTAGCGATCGCCGGGACGCTCGCTTGCCGCGGCGCGGCGCGTCGTGGCAAGGAAGATCGTGAGGCGCGCGAAGCTCGTGTCGAGGGTGGCGTAGTTGCGCGGCTCTGCGGCGCGCGGGAGCGGGGCCGGTGGAGGAGCCATCGGGGCCGGTGCCGGCGCCGGAGGAGGTCCGCCGCCGCACGCGGCGAGCAGCGCGATTGCGGGGAGGATGCGTCGCATCATTGCGTCGCCGTGGCGGCCGCCAGGAGGGTGGCGGCATCTGCCGGTTCCGGCACAAGCTCGAAGAGCGCGGAGAAGGCGGCCACGGTGTTCGCGCGCACATCGTCGAGGAGCGTCGGAGACGGCGCAAGGCAGGCGCCGCCGGCGGCCTCAAGCAGTTCGCGCTCGACGCTGGTCATCGTCACGTCCTGGATGCCGCAGGGGACGATCAGGTCGAAGTACGACAGGTCGGTGGTGACGTTGAGGGCGAACCCGTGCCAGGTGACCCACTGGCGCGCGTGCACGCCGATGGAGGCGATCTTGCGGTTGCCCACCCACACACCGGTCTTGCCCGGGTTTCGCGCGGCCGCGATGCCGATGGCCGCGAGCGAGCGGATCATCACTGCTTCGAGCTGCCGCAGGTACCAGTGCAGGTCCTGCCTGTGCTGCGTCAGGTCGACGATCGGGTAACCAACGAGCTGGCCCGGTCCGTGAAAGGTGACGTCGCCGCCGCGTTCAACCTCGAAGAGTTCCACCCCGCGCGCCGCGAGCAGGTCGGGTGACGCGAGCAGGCTGCCGGCCTTGGCGGAGCGCCCGAGCGTAATGACCGGTGGATGCTCTACCAGCAGCAGCAGGTCATCGGCAATGCCACCGGCGAGGCGCGCCATCGCCGCCTCGCGCTGCAGCGCAAGGGCACTGGCGTAGGGCATGACGCCGAGGTCGGCGACGAGGAGACGGCGGGACGACACGCACGGAAGATAACGACAGAGGGCGACAGAGTAAGACAGAGTGCGACAGAGCGCCGTGATTCCCGCGGTGGCGCGATCAACCGCCCGTCTTGAACACGAACAGCCCCGCCCCGGCCACGAGGGACGGATCGCAGACGATGGGGTGCCCATTGACCGGCGAGCTGACGACGGTGCGCTCGAGCGTCCACACGTGCCCGGCGTCGGATGAGCGGTAGGCGACGATGCCACCCCGGCAGACGTACAATCGCACCGCACCGTCCGGTGCGCGCGCGAGCTCCGGCACGCCGCCGAACGTGAATGTCGCCTCGCGCGTGAAGGTTAGTCCATCCGTCGAGCGCGCGAGGAGGGTATTCTGTCCCGCCGAGATCGCCATCAGCCACGTGCCGTCGGGAAGCGCGAGCAGCGAAGGATCGGTGAGCATCTCGGTCGGCGTGAAGGCGAGCGCCGTGCCGCGGGTGGTGAAGTTGAGGCCATCGGCCGACTCGGCGATGCACATCGCGCGCACGATGTTGGTGCCGGGGGCGCCGAATCCCCAGAAGAACGCCAGTCGGATCCGGCCGTCGGCGAGCAGCACGGCGTCGGGATCGACGACGCCGAGCGGGTTGGCGATGCCGTCGAGCGTGATGGGGCCGAGCACGCGCGCCGAGTCGCCCTCGAGACGGGCCACGTAGGTGTAGCCCACGGCCCCGTTCACGTAGTAGATGAGCACCGAGCCGTCGGCGCGCCGAACGCCGTCGGGGACGGACGCGTGGTCGAGTACCTGGCGCGGCGATGACATCGAGAGGCCGTCGGTGGTCTGGGCGACGACGACCTGATGGAAGTACGGACCGGACGGATCGAGGATCGGTCCACCCGCGCCACCGGGCGAGGCAACGCAGGTGGGGGTCGTCCCAGCCGGAGTCAACGGTGTCGACGGTGCCGCGGGCGCCCCCGCGCCTGAGGAGCAGGCAGCGAGCGCACACGCGGCGAGCGCGGCGCACACTCCACGCGCCATCGCTGCGTAGCTCCGAGGCAAACCGGGACGTCGTGTCGTAGCTTCCATCATCTTCGTCCGCTCGAGGCTTGCATGCAACGTATGATACGTTCTCTCGTCGCCTGCGCCATCGCGGTGGCGGCCGCACGCGTCGCACCCGCGCAGTCGCCGCTCCCCGCCAGCGGCACCGAGGTCTTCGCCCGCATGCGCACGGCGTTCGGCGACGGCTGGTACAAGACCCTGACGTTTACGCAGACAACCACCATTCGCATGCGCGACGGGCGGGACACCGTGCAAACGTGGTTCGAGACCCTGTGTTTCTCGCCGGACCGGGGCACACAGCTGCGCATCGACGTGGCACCCCTGTCCGCGGGGAATGCGTCGATTTCCACCTGGGATTCCACGTGGGTCATCCGGGGCGACACGCTGGCGGCGGTGCGTGCCAGCGGCAATCCGTTCCTGCCGCTCATCGAGGGCGCGTACCTGCAGCCGGCGGAGCGTACGGCGCGCGATGTGGGACCGTGGGGCATCGACTTGTCGAAAGTGCGCTCGGCGACCTGGAACGGTCGTCGCGCCTGGGTAGTCGGGACGACCACCGAGGGCGACTCGACGAGCGCGCAATTCTGGGTGGAGATCGAACGCCTCGTCGTCGTGCGGATGGTTCTTGCCGGTCCTGCCGGTCGACCGCCGCTCGACGTGCGGCTCGACAACTTCGAGAAGGTCGGCAAGGGATGGCTGGCCACGCGGGTGGAAATGCTGCAGGGCGGGCAACGGCGCCAGCTCGAGGAGTACCACGACTGGAAGGGAGACGTGGCGATCGATCCGCTGCTGTTCGACGCGAAGAGTGGCGGAAAGGCCAGGCATTGGGCGCGGTGAGATTACTACAGAGTACGACAGAGTACGACAGAGTACGACAGAGTACGACAGAGTACGACAGAGTGTGACAGAGGGGCCGGCATCGTTGTCAGCCCCTCTGTCGTACTCTGTCGCACTCTGTCGCATTCTGTCGTTCTCTGCTGCACCTCACTCGTTGCCGCCGATCTCGCGCACCAGCGCGCTTCCCGGATCCGGACCGCGACGGATTGACAGCTGAACCGGTGCGTTGATGCGCAACCACCGTTGTCCGCGCTGCTCGGTCAGCATCGACGGCGCGGGGTGGAGGTAGAGACCCGAGGCATTCACCGTGTCGAAGGCCACCACGCCCTCGAGGTCGCCCACCTCACGCACCCGCGCCCGCCCCTTCCGCAGCGCATCCTCGTAGTTCATCGCAATATCCAGCCGCATCGGCGGCTGGCCCGGTATGACGAGCGCGGCCCCGGTCACGAGGATGTCGACGGCGGAACGCCCGTTGACCGGAAGTGAGACATACGCGGCGGGGTCGGCCGTGCGGTAGTCACCGGTCGCGATCGCGTCGAGCGCCGTCAGGATCGCGATGACGTTCACCGTGCGCAAGCGCTGCTTTTCCGGGTCGTCGGGAAGGCCACCGCTCTCGATGAGGACCGTACTCGTCCCCCATTGCTGCATGAGATCGCCGAAGGCGCGCGGATTGAAGGCATCGTCGTACCGGGCGACGCGTCCCGGAATCTCGCGTTCGAGGACGGTGCGTATCCGGGCCGCGACGAGCCGCGCCGCGGCGCGCGTTGGCCCGTAGCCGTTCTCGGCATCGGCCGCCGGCGCCAGGAGTGCGATACCCACCCGTTGCCCGTTGGGACCTCCCAGCGTGCGAGCGTTCTGGTCGTGGAGGTTGAACCCGAACGCCGGCTTGATCGAGTCGCGCAACGCCTTGAGCGCGCGCGCCTCGGGCGTCGACAGGCGGCGCGCGTCGCGGTTCACGTCAATGCCAACGGCGCTCTCGCGCTGAAAGAGCTCCGCGCCATCGGGGTTGAGCATCGGAACCATCACGACCGTCAGGCGCGAAGCAATCCGGTCGCGCAGCGCATCGCGCTCGCGCTCCGACTCGCCGAACCAGGAAAGGAGATCGGCGAGCGCCATCGTCGCCGTCGACTCGTCTCCGTGCATCTGCGACCACAAGAAGACGGTGACGGGACCCGTGCCAAAGGTGATCGCGCGGAGCGCCCGTTCGTGGAGCGATACGCCGAACGTGGCTACGGCGAGCGACCTCGA
Organism: Gemmatimonadota bacterium; assembly: GCA_038041995.1. Taxonomy (GTDB): domain Bacteria; phylum Gemmatimonadota; class Gemmatimonadetes; order Gemmatimonadales; family Gemmatimonadaceae; genus PNKL01. The sequence goes on from JBBTFF010000130.1 coordinate 18,728, forward strand.
CCGCAGCGATGGATCGAGCGCCGTCCAGAGTTCGGCATGGGTGAATCGCCGCGTCGAGATTGCGGCGACGCGGTAGTTCACCGCAACGCGCCTGCCCACCTCCAGGCAGCAGTCACCAGAGGGAGCGGGCCCGCGCACGGCACTTCGCGTCGCGCCGGAGCAGGCGAGAGAGCTGAGCAACACCGGAACAGTGAGGTGACGCCATGTCAGCGGCATGTTAGTGGGCTCCGCCATCGAAGGCCAAGGTTCTTCCTGTTGATTCGCTCGACGTGCGGCTAACGTATGCCGCGAGGGGCGGCGCGGCAATCGGATGGGTCGCTGCGTTCGATGGGCGGGTGCGCGAGATCCGGTTGTGTCGCCGTCAGGGCTTCTTCACCACGAACAGCGCATTCCCCACCGCCCGCTCGCCCGTCGGGTCCGAGGGCACATTCGCCAGCAGGCCATCGATGACCATCGTCGCCGAGCCTCCACCGTCGAAGTTCATCGCCTGCCAGGCACCAAGGCGTCGGAGAAGGTCCGCAAGCTCGACGATCGTCATCCCCACGCTCTTCTCCGTTCGCCCGTCCACGGTGAGCAGGTAAAGCGTCGAGCTGTCACGCGAGAAGCCGACGGCCGTGCGCGGATGCCGCATGTCCGTGTTGCTCGCAATCGTGCCCTCGAGCGTCGCGGATTCACCCGCGATGCTCACCCCGTCGCGAAGAATGCGCGGCCAGCCGCCAATGAGCATCCACGGCACGGCGCCGTTGGCGGAGCGGGGCAGCGTGGCGAGCAGGACCTTCACCGTATCGCCATCGGCCATCGCCTGAACCTGCGTCGCGCTCGATCCGGTGCCGAAGGCGACTAGGTCTTCGACCGTGTGAACAATAGTTCAAGTGTGGTGACGGGGAAGGAGGCG
>JBBTFF010000131.1:0-10259 GCA_038041995.1 Gemmatimonadota bacterium
GAATGGAAAATGACAAATGGGAGAGGCCCGCTCAGTGCGGCGGCTCGGCGTGGCGAAAGGTTGCCCACTGCCCGCTGCCCACTGCCCACTGCCCGCCGGCTGACCGCCAACCACCAACCGGCTACCCCGTGATCTTCGCCTTCAAGCGCGCGAGAGCTCGATCGATGGCCGTGGAACCCAGCGAGTCGGCGATGCGGGTCAGCTCTTCGGCTTCGCGCCAGGCAAACTCGAGCTCGAGGAGTTCGCCGGCGAGGAGCTCGCGCTCGCGCTGCTCCTGAAGAGCCATCTCGAGAGCGAGGTTCACCGGAGTCCCGAAATCCTTGATCGGTTTGGACTTCGACCACTGGCTCGCATACCGCCGCAGCAACGCCGCAAAGAGATCGGGAGCTCGATCGCTCGCCACGCCTTCGAGCATCGCCACGGCATGGCGTTCGTCTTCCCTGCTCCCACCCGAACGATTGACCTTGGCGAGGAGCTTTGGCGCGACATTTCTGGCGTCCACTCCGGTATAGCCGACGTTTGATCCGCCGACGACGGGGAGCGTCAGCTGCAGGACATCGTCGTCGGGATCGATCACGATGCGGGCGTCGCGCGCCTGCTTGGTCTCAATGCTGACCGTCGGCGTCGGCGGCTTGATATCCAAGGTGCGGGCTTCGCGTCGCCAAGCCTCCGCCGCGGCCGGCGAGTGCTCGGCGAAGCGCGCTTCCACGGACGCCTTCCGCCCGGCCTGGGGATTCGGCAGCGTCAGCCGCGTGACGCGCTCGTACCCTCCTTTCATGACGTTCCACGCCCACCTTCCGGCAATGACGCTCACACCAGCCGTTGTCACGCCAACAACGAGCCCGGCGGTCACCACGACACCGCCGGCCACGAGCCACCGGTACTGCCGGCGACGAGCTGCCAATTGCGCTCCGAACCGCCACGCCGCCATCTCGGGACGCATGGCGGCACCCACGCGCACGAGTTCCGTGCCCTCGGCGATGCGCGCGAGGCCGATGTTGTCGGTGCTCATGCGCAGTCGCGTCTTCTCGAACAGCCGTTCGCATTCGTCGATGGCGTCCCAGCGCTCCTCGAGCGGCGAGAGGTTCCACCGTCGGCAGGCGCCGCAGATCACCCACAGTCGGCCGTTCGCCGAGTCGAAGGCGAGCCGGCGACCCACCGGGAAATGCCCAACACTCTCGTTCTTGCCGAGGTCGCCGTGGCAGTAGAGGCAGGAGGAGTACAAGGCGGTGGGCGGCTGGCGGCTGGTGGCTGGTGGTTGGCGGCTGGTGGCTGTTGGCCGGTGGATGGTGGTTGGCGGATGGCGGGTAGCGGTAGACCGACGACTGTCTACTGCCGACTGCCGTCTGCGCACTGCCTGCCGCCTACGGCCTGTACCTGCCCCACACCCGCTCCAAGGCATCGCTGATCTCGCCTACGCTCGCACGCGCGCGCACGGCGTCGATGATCAGCGGCATCAGGATGGCCTGCCCCGCGCGCGCGGCCTGCTCGAGCGCGCCGAGCGCCGCGCCCACTGCTGACGCGTCACGTGACGCCTTGACCGACGCGACACGCGACGCCTGCTCGGTTTCGAGCTGCGAGTAGTTGGGTGCCGGGATCTCCAGCGATTCCGCGCCGTCGGCAAACTTGTTCACGCCGACGATGACGGTCTCCCCCGCCTCGATCGCCAGCTGGTACGCATAGGCGCTCTTGCCGATTTCCTCCTGCAGGAACCCGGCCTCGATCGCCCTTGCCGACCCGCCCAGTTCCTCGACCTTCGCCATCAGTTCCACGGCGCGCCGCTCGACTTCGTCGGTGAGCGCTTCCACATAGTACGAGCCGGCCAGCGGGTCGACCGTCTGCGCGACACCGCTCTCGCAGGCGACGATCTGCTGCGTGCGCAGGGCAATCGTGGCGGCTTCGGCCGTGGGAAGGGCCAGCGCCTCGTCGTATCCATTGGTGTGCAGCGACTGCGTGCCGCCGAGCGTGGCAGCAAGTGTCTGCACCGCGACGCGCACGATGTTGTTGAGCGGCTGCTGCGCCGTGAGGGTCACGCCGCCGGTTTGCGCATGGAAGCGCATGCGGCACGAGGCGTCGCTGGCCTGGTAGCGCTCGCGCATGAGTCGCGCCCACAGCCGGCGCGCGGCACGGAACTTGGCGGCTTCCTCGAACAGGTCGCTGTGGCAGGCGAAGAAGAACGAGAGCCGCGGCGCGAAGCGGTCAACCTCGAGCCCCGCGTCGACCGCCGCCTGCACGTAGGCCAGCGCGTTGGCGAAGGTGAAGGCGATTTCCTGCACCGCCGTGGCCCCGGCTTCGCGCATGTGATAGCCCGAGATGGAAATCGGATTCCACTGCGACATCTCGTTCGCGCAAAACCGGACCGTTTCGGCGATCAGCCGAAGCGATGGACTAGGTGGATAGATGTACGTGCCGCGCGCGACGTACTCCTTGAGGATGTCGTTCTGGATCGTGCCCGACAACTTGCCGCGCGCAATTCCGCGCTCCTCGGCCACCACGACGTACATCGCCAGCAGGGTGCCGGCGGTGGCGTTGATCGTCATCGATGTGCTCACCGTGTCGAGGGGCAGGCCGCCGAGCAGCAGGTGCATGTCCTCCACGGTGTCGATGGCCACCCCGACGCGCCCCACTTCACCGAGGGCACGTGGATTGTCGCTGTCGATGCCCATCTGCGTCGGCAGGTCGAAGGCCACCGAAAGACCGGTCTGTCCGGCGGCGAGCAGGAGCTTGAAGCGGGTGTTGGTTTCGGCGGCCGTGCCGAAGCCCGCGTACTGGCGCATGGTCCAGAGGCGCCCGCGGTACATGGTGGGCTGCACACCCCGCGTGAACGGGAACTGCCCCGGCTCGCCAAGCGCTTCATCGGGAGTACCGCCGGGAGGTCCGTACACCGCGGCGATGGGGATGCCCGAGGGGGAAACGACCGGTTCGCTCATCTAGTGCGCGGTCCCCAGGATCTTCGCGGCAATCTCCACGTCCTTCCTGCTTCCAATGAAGAGCGGCGAGCGTTGATGCAGGTCATGGGGTTCCACCTCCATCAGCCGGTTCACGCCGTCGGTGGCGGCGCCGCCCGCCTGCTCCACGATGAACGCAAGCGGGTTGCATTCGTACAGGAGGCGCAGCTTACCCTCGGGGTTTCTGGTATTCGGCGGATACGCGAAGATCCCGCCACCGAGCAGGTTGCGGTGGAAGTCGGCCACCAGGGAGCCGACGTAGCGCACGCTCATGGCCTCGCGCTGCAGGTCGAGGCCGCGGTAGCGACGCATCAGCGCGCGCACGGGTTCGGTCCAGTACTGTTCGTACGCGTCGTTCACCGAGAGGTAGCGCCCGCACTCGGGAATGCGAATGTCGGGGTGCGAGAGCAGGAACTCGCCGATGGAGGGATCGAGCGTGAAGCCGTGCGCCCCGTTTCCCGTGGTGTAGACCATCATGGTGCTCGAGCCATAGATGACGTAGCCCGCCGCCACCTGCTCGGCGCCGGGCTGCAGCATGTCCTCCATCGTGCCGGGGCCGGTGCCGGGCGAGACGCGCTTCATCACCGAGAAGATCGTGCCCACCGGCACGTTGACGTCGATGTTCGACGAGCCGTCGAGCGGGTCGAACAGCAGCACGTACTTGCCGCACCGGAATTCGCCCGGGATGGGAATGACGTCCTGCTCTTCCTCGGACGCCATGGCGCAGAGCCGGCCGCCGTGGTCCATGGCCTTGACGATGATCTCGTTGGCGATGAGGTCGAGCTTCTGCTGGTGCTCGCCCTGCACGTTGTCGGAGCCCGCGTCGCCGAGGATGTCGATGAGCCCGGCGCGACGCACCTTGTTGGCGATCATCTTGGCGGCGAGGGCCAGGTCGTACAGGATGCCCGACAGCTCGCCCGTGGCCTCGGGGGACTTGGCTTCCTGTTCGATGATGAACCGGTCGATCGTGACGACCGAGGTGTCGGAGTGCCTGATCACGGGAACCCGGGGGAGAGTTGGAGGTTGAAAACTCGCCCGCAGTCACGGCAGGCGCCAGCGCACGCCGTGAATACCCACGGCCCGCGGCCCTGGGAACGACAGAGCGCCCGGCTTCCACCGGACGCTCTGTCGTACTCTGTCGTTCTCTGTCGTTCTCTTAGTTCATGTTCGGGTTGTTGTCGCGCTCGACGCGCGGCAGCGGGTAGCACTTGTCGGCGCCGACGTTGGCGTAGCCCGGCTTGAAGTACACTCCGCCCGCTGGCGTCATGCTCGTCACGGAGGCCGGCGAACGACGGAAGTCCGCCACGCGCTTGCCCTCGAGGTAGAACTCGAACGCGCGTTGGTTGTACAACTCGGCCATCACGCTTGCCGCGTCGGTCGCACCCGCGTACGCCGGCCGGCCGTTGGCCGTCCGTCGCCTCGCGATGAGCGCCAGTTGTGCCGTGGCGTCACCCGCTTCGGCGACGATGTAATCCGCCTCGAGCTTCGACGCCAGCCGCATTGGCGCGGCGTAGCTGTTGAACTTCGTCTGCTGGTAAAGGCCGCCCGGCACGGCGTCCTGCGGGCTGAGCTTCGTTTCAGCCGGCGTCAGGTACGGCACGCGCGGGTCACTGGTGCGATACCACGGCGCCACGCTGATCGACGTGCGGTCGAACGTGAACGTGTAGATGCGGTTCCCCAGTCGATTGCGGTTCGACGCGTCGTCCGTCATCCGCAAATCGTAGTTGAACCCGGCGGGCACCGCCGCGGCATCGGCCGCCGCCCCCGCCTTGTCGCCCTTCTGCAGCTTGGCGCGGGCGCGGCCGACGAGCGCCGCATTCGCCAGGGCAATGCCGTCGGCCGAGGCGTTGGCCTTGCCCACGTCGACGCCCTTGCCGAACCAGAAGATCGCCGAATCGAGCGCCTGCGCGGTCGTGAGTTCCGGCCCCGACGACAGCGACGTCGTGCAGAAGTCGGTGGCCATCTGCAGCACCGAGAAGCCGCGAAACGTCGCGGCCCGCGCGATGTTGATGTTGGTGGTCGGCGTCGACAGGTCCAGGTCGAGCACGATCTTGGCCGAAGCTGCCGCGAGCGAGATCGGCTGCCACACGTCGCCATTGAGCGAGACGTTCAGGTCCGAGATAAGCCGGAACCCGAACTCGTTGCGCGTCGGGAACGTGTCGGAAACGTTCCCCTCTTCCGTGAACCAGCCGCCGTACACGGCCAGCAAGCCCAGCGCCGCCACGTAGTTCTGCTGGGCCGAAAGGGCCAGTATCGTGGCGCCGGACGTCGGGTCGACCGTGGCTGCGTCGATGACGTTCGGGTTCGTGACGTTCACGAACTTCTCGGAGCAGGCGGCGGACACGGTCAGGAGCGCCGCGCCGGCGATGGTGCGCGTAACCGCGCGTCGGATCGTAATCATCGTGATCATCTCGCGGTTAGAAGTTGAGATTCACGCGGAGAATCGACTTCCGCGGGTTGGGTATCGTCAGGAAGTCCTGCCGCGAGAACGCGCCCGCCTGGGCGTTGATCTCGGGGTCGGAGCCCGTGTAGTCGGTCCAGAGCTTCACGTTCTGCATGGCCCAGGTGATGGTGGCTCCCGAGATGGAACGCAGGGGCTTCAGCCAGGCCGACGGCACGGTGTAGCTCGCCGAAAGTTCGCGGAGGCGGATGAAATCGCCCTTCTCCAGGTACGCGTCTCTCACGTCGCTGACTGTGGTGGACCTGCCGCTGTCAGTGACGAAAGCGGGCTGGCCGGGCGTCAGGTTTCCGAAGCGGCGAAGGCGCTCGTACTTCGACAGCGCCAGCGTGTCGAGCCGGAGGTTGGAGCGCACGAGCTGGGTCTCGCGGAAGTACGCCGTGAAGTTCTGCACCAGGAAGTCGGCCTTGGCGTCGACCATGGCCGAGACACGGAGGTTCTTGAACAGCGTCACCGTGTTGGTGAGGTTCCACTCGAGCGTGGGCCACAGGTTGCCCATCGGTGTGAGCGCGTCGTGGACGATCACCTTGTTGTTGGCCACGTCGATCGACTTGATTTTCTTCGAGACGAAGACGCCCAGCTGCTCGCCGACGATGGTACGACCGGCACCACCGAGGTTGAACGGCAGCACCGTGCCGAGGCTGGTGAGCTCGTTGTGCAGCGTGTTGACGCCGGCGCGAACCGACCACTGCACGTCGCGCAACCGGAGCGCGTCGAGGTTCAGCGCCAGCTCGAGGCCGCTGTTCAGCACCGACCCGATGTTGTCGAGCGGGTTGCTGTTGAAGCCGAGCGACGGCGGAATGGGCCTGGCGATGATCAGGTCCTTCGTCGTCTTGCGGAAGTACGTCAGCTCGGCCGAGAGGCGGTTGTCGAAGAACCCGGCGTCGAGGCCGGCTTCGAACTCCTCGCCGCGCTCCGGCTTGAGGTCGGCGTTGCCCGGGTTGCCCGGAATGGCGCCGGCGCCGGTGGTGCCGGTGATGTTGTACGAGGCGGCGACGAGCGTCGTCAGCGCGTCACCCGGGTTGGGCGAGCGCCCGGTGGTGCCGTACGCCGCGCGGAGGCGCAGCGTGTTCAGCCACCGCGCGTACCGATCGAAGAACTTTTCCTCGGAGATCGCCCAGCTGCCGCCGATCTTCGGGAGCACGAACGCCGGGGACGCCGTGCCGAACGACGAATTCTTGTCGATGCGCACGCCGAGCTGGACGAACCGCTTGTTCGAGCTGCCGATCTGCAGCTGCGTGAGGTAGCCGTACTGGCGCTGCTCGGTGAAGCCGCTCGAGCCGGTGGTCGTCGCCGCCGAGTTGATGGAGTTGTTGGCGTTCGTCACGTAGCCGAGGCCGGTGGCGTTGTTGAACGTGTTGCGGGTCGAGATCACCTGCAGGCCGAACGAGAGGTTCGTCTCCCACTGCGGGCCGAACTCCCGCTTCACGTTGCCGAGGTAGTCGAACGTGTAGCGCTCGCCGTACCGGAACGTCCGGTTTCTGCTGCCGGTGTTCAGGGCGCCGCCGTACCACGAGCTGTCGTTCTTCGGGAAGTAGCTGTCCTGCTCATCGCCGAGAAAGTCCATGCCGAGCGTGGCCTTGTTGGTGAACCACGGCACCGGCAGGTACGTCGTCGTGAGGTTCGTCGTCACGCGGTGCGTCTTCAGCGTGCGCGTGATCCCGGCGATGGCGTTGTAGTGGCGGTTGGCCCCGTACCAGCCGTCGAACGACGTGCCGGCGTCGTTGCGGGTGAGCGGGTTGCCGAGCAGGCTGCCGCCGAGCCAGCCGTAAATATTGTTGTCGTTGTCCGGCAGCTGCGTCTCGCTCTGCGTGAACCCGACGCCGGCGTCGATGGTCATCTTGTCGGTCGGCACGTAGTTGAAGTTCGTGCGGACGTTGTGGCGCTGGTAATTATTGTTCGGCAGGGTGCCGAGCGTGCGGTCTTCGCCGTACGAGAGGTTGTAGCCGTAGTTCTGGCCACCGCCGCGCCCGTTCCAGCTCACCACCTTGTCGGAGCCCTTGCGGAAGGCGCCCACGCGCATCAGCGGGTTGTCGCGCACGAGGGCGCCCACCGCCAGCCCGCGGCAGAGCGGGTTCGTGCTCGTCGAGGCGACCGTGGAGGCCGTGCAGAGGGCGTAGTTGTCGGGCGGCGTCCAGGTGATCTCCGACGTCCCGGCCTCCACGCGCACCGACTGCTGGAAGCCCGCGCTTCCCGAACCGGCGCGCCCCTTCTTGGTGATGATCTGGATCACGCCGGCGCTGGCGTCGGCGCCATACAGCGTGGCGGCGGCCGGCCCCTTGACGACCTCGATGCTCTCGATTTCGTCCGGGTTGATGTCGTTCATGCGGTCATAGACCTGGCCAAACTGGCCGCTGAACAACTGACCTTCGAGGATGCGGATGCCGTCGATGAAGAGCAGCGGCTGGTTGGACAGGTTGATCGACGACGCGCCGCGGATGCGGATGGTCGTGCCAGCGCCCGCCGAGCCCGACTGCGTGGTGAGGGCGACGCCGGGGACGCGCGACTGCAGCAGGTTGCTCACCGAGGAGATGGGCGCGGTCGCGGTGATGCTGCTCACCGTGATGGACGACACGAGCGCGGCCTGGGCCTTGCGCTCCTGGTTGCCCGCCGTGCCGGTGATGACGAGTTCCGACAGCGTCACGAGCGAGGCGGCCATCTGGAAGTTGTGGGTCGTCGTCTGGCCGGCCACGACCGTGATCGTGTCGGACATGGCCTTGTAGCCGAGCCGGTAGACGCCGATCACCACGCGACCGGGCCTCACGCTGGCGAAGCGAAACGCGCCGTCGGCGTTGGTCCGGGCTTCGAGGGTCGTGCCGGGCAGGACGACCCGGGCATCTTCGAGCGGCCGCTGTGAAGCCCTGTCGACCACCTTGCCGGCGATCGTTCCGGTCTGGGCACTCAGTGCCACGAACGGAACGGCCAGCACGGCGAACGACGAGAGCAACACGCGTCGGACCGCTACTCGAGCAATAGCGTTCATCGCGTACTCCATGGAGGGGATTGAGAGGCGGGATGCGCGATGCGCCAGCGCACGGCTGGCACCGAGGATCCGGTTGATCGCGAGTCCGGCGACAGGCGTCATGCGACGTGCCATGTCAGGCCTCTGGTGGGGGAAGAGTGGTGGAATCGCCTACGAACTGCACCTGCGCAAACTATATGGGTGACCATGAATATCAACTGGCCCGACAAATTTCCCCGTGGGTGTGACGCGCGTTGCCTCACGGGGGTATTTGCCGAAGACGCCAGCGCACGCCGCCGGCCCGTACGGTCCAGCCGTCGCCGTCGGTGGAGGCAACGATCGTGCCCAGCTGGTCGGTGCGCAGCACCACCGCGCCGGTCGCCGATAACCGGCGCATGACGGCCGGGTCGGGATGCCCGTAGAAATTCCGCGCCGCCACCGACACCAGCGCGGCGCGCGGCCGCACCGCGTCGAGCCAGGCCTCGGTGCTGCTGGTGCCGCTGCCGTGATGCGCCACCTTGAGCAGGTCGGCGCGCAGCAGCGCCGGCGCGCGATCGAGCAGCCACCGCTCCTCGGCGGCCTCGGCGTCGCCGGTGAACAGCATGGTGGCGCCCCGATACTCGAGCCGCACCACCACGCTGGCGAGGTTCGGGTCCTTGAGGCCGACGGTCCACACCGAATCGGGCGCGAGGATGCGCAACCGCACGCCGTCCACATCGACGATCTCGCCGGATCGGGCGCGGCGCCAGGCGATGGCCGATTTCCGCGCCACCTCCAGAGACATCCGATACGGCGCGCTCCCGCCGGCAAAGGCGGCGTCGAGGAAGCCGGTTGGCGACATGGCGCGAAACACGGAAGCGGCCCCGCCGGCGTGATCGGCGTGCGGATGCGAGAGCACGAACAGCGCCAGCGCCCCGCCCCGGGCGCGCAGGTACGGCACGATGGTGGTGCGGCCGGCATCGCGCTTGTCATCGCCACGACCGGCGTCGAACAGCAGCCAGCGCCCGCGCGGCGTGCGCACGGCCACGGCGTCGCCCTGTCCGACATCGATCATGTGCACCTCCATCGCGTCGCCCGACGGCGCCGGGACGAAGGCTGCCACCGACAGTGCGCCGAGCGCCACGAGCGCCGGACGCGCCCAGAAGTGGCTGACGCAGGCGGCAAGCACCGCGACGCAGGCGACGCCGAGCGCCACGGCGGTCACCAGGGTGGGCGCGGCGTGCAGGGTGGCCAGCGGCAGCGACGCGCCGACGGCGGCCACGAGGTCGAAGGCCCGCACCATCGGGACCGACGCGTCAGCCACCAGCGACGCGGCGGCCGGCCACCAGGCGAGCGCGAGTCCCAGGAAGAGCGTCGGCTGCAGCACGGCGATCACCGGCCCGGCGGCGAGATTGGCGAGCGGCGCCACGAGGCTGACGCGCCCGAAGTGCCACGCCACCAGCGGCGCGGTGGCGAAGCAGGCGACTACGCTGACCACCAACTCGGTGCCGATCTTCTTTCGCCAGCCATCCAGCCGGGGTGGGAGCACGCGCTCAGCGACGGTGCGTCCGGCGATCAGCGCGGCAAAACCACTGACGCTCAGTTGCCAGCCGAGGTCGACGGCGGTGCGCGGCTGGTACAACAGGGGCACTCCCCCGCCCCAGGCGAGCGCGGCCCAGGGCGACGTGTTGCGCTGGACGGCGAGCGAGACCACCTGCGCGGCAATCATCACGGCGCTGCGCACGGCGGGGGGCGGCGCACCGATGAGCACCACGTACACGCCGACCAGCGAGAGTCCGGCCCAGCGCGCCGTGGCCGCCGGAAGACGCACCGCCTGCAGCAGCAAAAGCATCGCCCCCGAGATGATCGCGACGTGCAGCCCGGAAATCGACAGCATGTGCACGATGCCGGC
>JBBTFF010000132.1:0-3953 GCA_038041995.1 Gemmatimonadota bacterium
CCGAGAAGGCGATGCTCCTCGCCAAGGAATCGCTGATGGAGCACATCGACATGGCACAGCTCAAGGCGCGCGGTCCGCAGAACAAGATCGAGGAACTGCGCATTGAGCTGTTCGACAAGGTCAATGCCCTCGGCATCGGCGCGCAGGGGCTCGGCGGCCTCGCCACGGTGCTCGACATCAAGATCTCCGACTATCCCACGCACGCCGCATCCAAGCCCGTGGCCATGATCCCCAACTGCGCCGCCACCCGACACGCGCACTTCACGCTCGACGGCTCGGGTGCCGTGCAGCTCCCGGTACCGAAGCTCAGTGACTGGCCAGACGTCACGTGGGCACCCGACCGCAATGCCCGGTCCGTGAACCTCGACACGCTCACACCGGCGGAAACGCAGACCTGGAAGGCCGGCGACCGCCTGCTCCTCAACGGCAAGCTCCTCACCGGACGCGACGCGGCACACAAGAAGATCGCTGACATCTTTGCGCAAGGTGAATCGTTGCCGGCTGGCGTCGACTTCACCAATCGCGTCATCTACTACGTCGGTCCCGTGGACCCGGTGCGCGATGAAGTGGTGGGCCCCGCCGGCCCTACGACGGCCTCGCGCATGGACAAGTTCACCGAGATGATGCTTGCCAAGACGGGGCTGATCGGAATGGTCGGCAAGTCCGAGCGTGGCCCTGTGGGGCTCGAGGCCATCCGGAAACACAAGGCCGTGTACCTGATGGCCGTCGGCGGCGCCGCATACTTGGTAGCCAAGGCCATTCGTCACTCGCGGATTGTCGCCTTCGCCGAACTGGGCATGGAGGCCATCTACGAGTTCGACGTCGAGAACATGCCCGTGACAGTCGCGGTGGACAGCGAAGGCAATAACGTCCACGAAAGCGGTCCCAAGGAGTGGCAGGAGAGGATCCGCGCGCTCCCCGTACTCGTCTAGCCGCCCGGCGCCTGGGAGCGCCGGTCCCTTTGGGGGACTGGCGCTTCTCCTTTTCGGTCATCCTGCCCGACTGGCGAATTGACACCTGCCCTTGGATCCCGCCGCTTGCCCAACGTCAGTCTGATGTCAGTTTCGTGACCTTATCGCAGGCGTCCAGACGAGTCATTGGTGGAACATTCGTACTGGCAATGGCTTACGTCGTCAGGGACGCGCCGCGAACGCCAGAAAACAGGGGGGGGCTTCCGGGGGTGATTACATTTGTTGATTGGGTGTAGGCACACCCGCCGGTCAAGCACCACTGATGTTTTCACGGAGCCGTAATGCGAAAGCCCCGTCCCAACTCGTTCAACCCGGCTCAGGCGCTGAACCTCATCGCCAACGACCGTAACGGCCAGCCGCTCAGCTGCCCGTCATGCTCTGGCGACATCGAGCGCGATCCTCTGCAGGCGCCGCCACCGCCGCGGTGCCACGTCACGCTCAAGTGCATGAACTGCGGGCGTTTTGCCCGTTACATCGCCGGTGCGGCCTGACGCCGGTTCGAGCACACGGCACGGCCTCAGTGCCGTCGTTCGTGTCCGCCCATTGCCAAGTCCCCATTCGCTTCGCCCGAGGCCGTACGGCATGCACCGGGCGCGCGCGTCACTGCTTTATCAGCTTCAACTGATTGGCCAGCGTGAACTCGCCGGTGCAGTAGATGATGCATTCCCAGTGCACCCATGTGCCGTCCAGCGACGTCGACGTGAACGCGCCGGAGTAGTTCATGTCATTGTTGAGGTCATTGATGGTGAGCGACGAACTGCTGACCGTCCCGGTGAAGAACTGCAGTGTCACCCAGGGCACATAACCACTGTTCAAGTTCCCGCAGCTGCTGGTGAGCCGGCGATAGTTGGACGGCGCGTAGGTCATCTGGATGTTGACCTTGTTCTCGTTACCGGACACGGTCGTGATGATCCAGGTTACCGTCCAGTCGGCCGCCGCCACCGTCTCCTTGGTATCGCTGCAGAAGTCGCTCGTGTAATAGAACGTCACGGGAGCGAACGTCTTCCACGTGCCCGCGAGGTTGCGTGCCGGTGTCAGCGGGATCGCCGAGGTCCCGAGCGTCTTGTCGATGTTGCATCCGCCCACTGCCAGCAGCAACATCGCGGTGATCAGTGCCGCCCCGAGGGCCGCGCGCGTGGGAATGCGGAAGTCTGTGCGCATGAACTGTCTCCTCCACACTGAGGTCTCGGTTCAAGATGCACGATCGCGAAGTCCCGGGTGGTCGGCGTAACCCTGCAATCCGTGTCACCACCTTACGTAGGGCGAACACCTACCCTGCACTGCCCCTGGTTGAAGGCACACACGACGAAGCGCCCGGCCGCTGCGCCCGGCGCTTCGTGTTGGGTGCGGTAGTGCGCTACGCCGAAAGCGGCAGTTCCATCTGGTTGGCGCGGCGGCGTCCGCGGCGCCTTGAAGTCGCCGCCAGCCGCTGAGGCGTAGACGACTCGTCCGCTGGCAGTTCCGCGCGCGGAACTTCGCTGAGTAACCGTGCCGTCCGGTCACGGAAGCGCAGCATCACCATCGGCACGGCGTGTACCGACGCCTTTCCCGCGACGAACCGGCGCACCTCGGACGTCGCATCGGCCGGCAGCAGCCGCGCCAGCGGATGGTCGTCGATCAGGGCGCGCAATCGCACCATGTCACGCGCCACCATCGCGTCGCACAGGGAATCCAGGTACGTCAGCATCGTTGCCTCCGTATTGTGTCTTAGACACACTCTGCAACTAATACGTATACCCGCGCCAGAAGTTCCATGTCACCATTTCGTCCCGAAACGGTACGGATCGCCGCACCGACCGGTCCGGTCAGTGGCCGATCAGGTCGAAACGGACGCTGCGGTGGCCGCCCCGGCGCTTGCGGGGGGAGAACTTGAACAGCTGGGCCGGGCGCCCTCGGCCTTCGCTGCGCCATTCGTCGGTCGGCTCCGCCAAGTAGGCAGCCTGCAGCGCGCGCCGGAAGCTCGCCTTGTGGAGCAGCCGGCCGAGCAGGAGCTCATAGGCCTGCTGGAGTTCGCTCAGCGTGAACACCGGCGGGAGCAGCCGGAACGCCACGGGGGCCACGTCCATATGGAGGCGCAACGTTTCCAGCGCGCCCTCGGCCATCGCCTTCTGGCGTGGGGCCAGTGCGGGCAGCACGTCCACCGGATACCAGGCCGATCCACCGGGGGTCGGCATCGTTGCGCTCATGACGCCGACGAACGGCACCGACAGCGCCGCATCGGCAGGGTGCTTCTTGCTCGCAATCGCCACGCCCGGCGCCAGCCAGGGGATGCCATGCCCCGTGATGTCCTTCGCGAGTTCTCGCGCCGTCTGTTCGAGCGCCTCGCCGTCGACGCTCCACACGAACGGAAGCACCGGCTTGCCGGCTGCGGATTTCACCACCAGCACGTGCAGCCGTCCGGCACGGGCGGTGCAAACAACGAGATCGATGGTGGCGCCGCCGCGACGGCGCGATTTCGGGGAAGACATCGCGCGCGGAATAAGTAACACGCAGCAACTAATGTCAAGCCGGTGTCATGATGGCGGGACGACCTGCCGTCTTACCCGCCGCTTCGCTTCAGTACGTGATCTGTCCCTGCTTGGTCGTGTCGACCTCGTCCTGGCGGCCGCCCTTGAACAGGAAAGCCTCCATGTTGCGAGTCAGGAATTGCCGTGCCTGCGGATCCATCACGTTCAGGCCGTAGTGGTTGATGAGCATCGTTTGCTGTTTCAGCCACAGCTGCCAGCAATCCTGACAGGTCCCTTCGAGAATGCGCGCGCCCATTGCGCCGGGAAACGGCGCCCGCTCGAATCCTTCTTTTGCTTCGCCACACCTGGCGCAGGTGATCGTGGGCATCTCGATTCTCTCCGTTTCGGTCACCACTATCAACTATCAACTATCGACTATCGACTATCAACTATCGACTATCAACTATCGACTATCAACTATCCAATCTACTTCGTAACCGGCCGTGGCGTGTCGGCCTTTGGTGCCTCTCCCCAG
>JBBTFF010000132.1:4053-15746 GCA_038041995.1 Gemmatimonadota bacterium
TCCAATCTACTTCGTAACCGGCCGTGGCGTGTCGGCCTTTGGTGCCTCTCCCCAGGCATCATTCGCCGCATTCCAGTCCGGCACGGTGGCGTCCGGCCACAGTCGCGCGCCCGTCACCTTGCCGCGCGCGCGCGCCGCGAGCGATACCGACGCACCGCGAGCCCAGACATCCACTGGAAACCTGAGGTCCTCGGTCGTGCCGTCCTCGTACTTCACGCGTACCGCCGGCGGAAAGATCACTCCCGTTTTGCGCGTCACTTCCAGATAAACCGTTCGTGCCGCCCCTTCACCGCGCGTTTCCACGCTGGTGATCGCCAGGTCGAGTTTGTCCGTGGTGTACCACCAGCTGCGCCAGAACCAGCTCAGATCGGCCCCCGCCACGTTCTCGACGGTCCGGAAGAAATCGCCCGGCGTGGGATGCTTGAACGCCCAACGCCGGGTGTACTCACGGAACGCGCGGTCGAAGGTCTCCGCACCGAGGACGTGGTTGCGCAACGTCAGCAGCGTCACTGCCGGCTTTCGGTAGCCGATGGCGCCCAGCGCTTCCGGGTCGATGTGGTCCGGTGCCGTCATCAGGGGCGACTCGATGTCCGCGGCAACGACCTGCTTCCAGTCGGCCAGCGAACCGGCGTACTCACTCGTCCCGGCAAATCGGCGTTCGTTGGAGAAGGCGTTGATGTAAGTATTGAACCCTTCGTCCTGCCACGCATAGCGGCGCTCGTTGCTCCCTACCAGCATCGGGAACCACTCGTGCCCGTGTTCGTGGTCGATGGTGCCGAACACGCTGTTGGGATCGCCATTCTCGCCGTAGTGCACCATCACGAACATCGGGTATTCCATGCCGCCCACCGGTCCGGCGACGCTCGTCGCCTGCGGATATGGATACGGATGGAAAAGTTCCGAATAGGTCTTGATGCTCCACTGCGTCATCTCGGCGCCCCGGTCCCACGCCCCCTTGGTGCGCTCGGGCTGAAAGTACGCCTGACAGAGTATGCCGTTCCAGCTGGTGGCGTCCCACTGGAAATCCGGCGCCCCCGCCCACGCGACGTCGCGCACGCGCTCGGCGCGAAACCTCCACGTCTTGGTGCCAGCCGTCGGTGTGGCCCTGGCCTCGCCGCGCGTGATGATGGCCACCTGATCGCTGCTCCTGGCCGCCAGGGCAAGGCGCTCGCGCTGCACGCTGGACAGCACCTCGCCGGCATTCTGCAGCACGCCGCTGCCGGCAATGGTGTATCCGGCAGGCGCAGTTACCGCGTAATCGATGTCGCCGTACTCGAGGTAGAACTCCCCCTGCCCCAGGTACGGATCGGTGTTCCACCCGCGCACGTCGTCATAGACCGCCATGCGCGGATACCACTGCGCAATCTCGTAGAGATTGCCATCGCGTCCCATGCGGTCGCTGCCGTGCTCCGGCACGTTGAACGAGAACGACATCGTGATGAGGGCCTGCGCGCCGCGCGGCGCGAGTGGCGACGGCAGGTCGAGCCGCATCATGGTGTCGTTCACGTGCGGTGCCACGGCGAAGCCGTCGACCGCGACCTGCGAGAGGTCGTACCCGCCGTTGAAGCCGCGTACACCCCAGCGCGAGTCGGGTGGAAAGAGCGCGCTACCCTTGCTTCCCGGGTGGTAGAGGTTCTGATCGAGCTGCAGCCAGACGAAGCGCAGTGAGTCGGGCGAGTTGTTGGTGTAGGTGATGCTCACCGACCCGCTCACTCGGCGCGTGGTGGTGTCGAGCGTGACGGCAATGCGGTAATCGGCGCGCTGCTGCCAATACAGTGGCCCTGGTTCGCCACTCGCCGCACGATAGGCGTTCGGCCCCGGCCAGTCGATGCGATTGGTGGTGAAGAACGGGTTGTCGTGCGCGATGTCGCGCGCGTGTGCGCTGTCGTCCGGAAGGGCGATCGTGAAGGTCACGGGTTCGGCCAGGCGAACTGGCGTCACTTCCTGGCTGGCACGCTGCGGCATGCAGCCGATGGCAAGGACGAGCAGGATCACTGGAATGCGTCGAATCACGATGTGTACCGGTGGGGGCGGTCGATGGAATCTCTGCGCGGTGCACACCCCATGCAATTGGTACGCGCGATGGCCGGCGGCCGTTTATGCGCTTCGCTTCGGGACGCGCGACTCGATCCACCGCACCGCTTCCGCCGACAGCTCACCGTGCCCGAAGTCCACGGTGATCACGTGGCCGTTTCCGG
Source organism: Gemmatimonadota bacterium (assembly GCA_038041995.1). Taxonomy (GTDB): domain Bacteria; phylum Gemmatimonadota; class Gemmatimonadetes; order Gemmatimonadales; family Gemmatimonadaceae; genus PNKL01. The sequence goes on from JBBTFF010000132.1 coordinate 6,252, forward strand.
TGGTCCAGTGCAAGTGCTTGTCGGTTGAGCCCAGCGCGTTGAACGCGTCCTGCGCCTGCGAGGGAGGAATGCGATAGTCGTCTCCCGACTGCGCCATGAACACCGGCTGTTTCACTGCGGGCAACGCGGCGCGCGCCTGGCGCACCACGCGCTTGAGCTCGCGCAGGAGGCGGGGCGTCGAGCATCGGTACGCAATGATCGACTCGCGCGCTGCGGGATCGCGAATCGCTCGCGTCGCCTTCCCTCCCGTGAGGTACCTGGTCCACAGGCTCAGCAGCGGCCACAAGGCGGCAATGGCGCCAAGCCGGCGACTGTGCAGCAGGAACGGGGCAAAGAGCACCGCCCCCTGCACCGTCGATTGTTCCGCGGCAACGATGATCGCCACCGCCCCTCCCATCGACAGCCCGCCCACCGCCACGCGGCGGTGGCGCTGCAGTGCCTCGCGGACTGCGCCGCGCCCGGCATCGATCCAGTCGATGGCAGTCGACGCCGCGAATGCGCCGAGCGTCCGCCCGTGCCCGGGAAGGAGCGGCACGTACACTGTCCACCCCGCCGCGTGAAACGCCGCCGCCGGCGACCGCATGGTCTGGGGGGAATCGTTGTAGCCGTGCAGCAGCACGATGGCGCGGTCGTCCGTTCCCGCGAGCGAGAATCCCTCGGCACCAACTATCACTCCCTGCAGGTTGCGCTGGTCGCGATAACGCGCCTCGAAGGCGCGCTCCACGAAGTGCCCATACAGGACGCGGCGCACGAACACCACGGCAGCCGCGACGAGGCTGAGTTCGAGCGCTCCCAGCCACGGAAACATCTAGTAACGCGGCGTGCTGGGGTCGGCCTCGATGCTCCAGCGCTCGATGCCGCCAGAGAGGTTGCGCACCCGCGTCCAACCACCGTGCCGCAACATCGAAACCGCGCGCGCGCTGCGAAGCCCGTGGTGGCAGTAGACGACCACGTCGGCATCGCGCGGCACTTCATCCACGCGCGACGCCAGGTCGCCCAGTGGAATGAGCGTCGCCCTGTCGAGGCGAGAGGTCGAGTACTCCCACCCTTCGCGCACGTCGAGCAGCCAGATCTTGTCGCCGGCGGCGAGGCTCGCCTTGAGCTCTCTCGCCGTCATCTCCATACTGTCGTCGGGCATGGCCTGATCGCTGTAGCCTGGTGGAGTTCCGCAAAAGGAATCGTAGTCGTCGAGCAACCTCGGCGTCGCATCGTTGCCGCACATCGGACACGCGGCGTCCCGGTCAAACGACATTTCGCGCATGTGCATCGTGAGTGCGTCGAAGTACAGCAGTCGGCCGACCAGCGGTGTTCCGATGCCCGCGATCAGTTTCATGGCCTCCGCGGCTTGCAGCGACCCCACGATGCCGGGAACCACGCCCAGCACGCCCCCCTCGGCGCATGACGGTACCGTTCCCGCCGCTGGTGGTACGGGAAAGAGGCACCGGTAGCAAGGGCCGCCCTGGGTCGCGAACACCGACACCTGCCCCTCGAACCGGTGCACGCTGCCATAGATGTTGGGCGTATGCGCAATGACGCAGGCATCGTTCACCAGGTAGCGCGTGGCAAACTGGTCGGTGCCGTCCACCACCACGTCGTACGCCCCGATGAGTGCCAGCGCGTTGGCGGCGGTCAGCGGCTCGTCGTGCACGCGCAGCTCAACGTGCGGATTGAGGTCGTGCAGCCGCGCACGCGCCGATTCCGTTTTGGAGATGCCTATCGACGAGGTGCCGTGCAGCACCTGGCGCTGGAGGTTGCTCTCGTCCACACGATCGAAATCCACGAGCCCGAGCCGCCCCACGCCCGCGGCCGCGAGGTACAGGGCCGCGGGGGAGCCCAACCCGCCGAGCCCGACAACGAGCACCGACGACGCCTTGAGGCGTTCCTGTCCCTCGATGCCCACCTGCGGGAGCACCACATGGCGGGCATAGCGTCGCAGTTCGGCGGCAGAGAGGCTCATTGATCAAATCTAGCAGTTCCTGCTATCACGAAGGGCGAAGAGCGCGAAGCGGCGCCAAGAAATCCACCGGGGGAACAGCATCGCAGTTCCCCCACGTGGTCCTTCGCGTTCCTTCGCGTCCTTCGCCCTTCACGGTAGAAGGGATGCCAGGCGCTACTTCCTTCCCTTCGAGGCCAGCGCAAAGCCGTGCGCGAGCCGACCGGCCGGTAGATCCTGCTCCTGGGTCGTCTTGTAGCGTTCGGCTCGCCCGTCGCCTGCCACGCTGCGAGCCTTGTGCCGTTGGGCATCCATTTCGCCGGGGTGGAACGCCTCGAAGTCGGTGACAACCTTCAGGTTCTTCCGCAAGATTGCGGTCGAATCCATGCCGGTGATCACCGAACTCACCGGGAGCGAGAGACAGTAACGCAGCGACTCTTCGGCCTTCATTCCCTTGACCCCCATCAGCGCGCCGCTGGCCATCGGCTTGATGCCGATGACCGCCGCTCCACGGCGGATGGTTTCGGGAAGCACCTGCTTCTCGAACGACCGGAATGACGCATCCAGCGGGTTCAGCGGCATCAGTACGGCGTCCCAGGGGAAGCCGCGCTGCAGGAGCTTCAGGTGGATGTGTGGTGACTTGTGTCCGCCAAACCCGATGAAGCGCACTTTTCCCTGTTCGCGCGCTTCCTGCATCGCATCCAGTCCGCCGTGGTCGTAGATCCAGTCCGGGTCGTTGTCGTAGATGACTTCGTGAAAGGTCCACAGGTCGATGCGATCTGTCCTCAGGCGCGACAATGTCTCGCCAAGCTGCAGCATGGACGATTTGTAGTCGCGCTGGTGCGCGCAGCACTGGGCCACGAGGTTCACGCGTTGTCGATATCCATCAGACAGCGCGAGTCCCAGCCACTTTTCCGTGCGTCCTTCGCCGTATTCGTTTGTCGTTTCGATGACGTTCACGCCCTTGTCGATCGCTTCGCGCACGACGCGCACGAACTCCTTCTGGGTCCCTTCGCCGAGGCGGCGAATGCCGAGTCCGAGTATGGAGGTCGGGTGGCCACTGCGCCCCAGGGGGCGCTGTTCGAGGAAGACGGGCGTCTTGGTCATTCGTCCATTGGCGTGGGGATTAGAACCTTCACTCTGCGTCGTCCAGTTCGTCCAGGGCGGCCCTCGCCGCGTTGCGCAGTCGCGCGTCGCGGCTGGGGTCAGGAGGAATGGATCGTCCCAGTGCGGAGAACTGACGGCGTATTTCATCCTGCACGAACGATTCGTCTACCGGGCCACCGAGGACCTGCAGCGACCGAACGGCGAGCGCACGCAATGCCATTCGGGTCCCGTCAGAAAGCCCGGCAAATGCTCCATCATCCATTACGACCGCTTCCGTGCGATCGCCGTGCCGGCGCGGTGCCTCAAATAACGCCGTGATCGGCGCCGGCGTAACCACGAATGAGCCCGCGGTGTGTTCCTCCCACCTTTCCACCACCCCGGACCGGCGCAGCCTGGCCAGGAGCCCCGCCACGGCCGGGCGAACCACGGCCACGCCACCCTCGCTTTGGTTGCCGCGCCCGGTGATCACCAGCACTTCGCGGGCCTTCGCCACCTGCCGCTCGCGCAGGAATGCCTCGGCGCGGCGCGTCGCTTCGAGGCCGGTGGGAAGAGTCGACCGTAAATCGAGCGTGTTCTCCCGCCCGAAGCGCAGTTCATCGAATGCCGCGGCTACGGAGGGGGTCCGCCCTCCCGTACCGCGCGATGCACCGCTATTTCGCCCCACGAACCGCTTTCTTCAGGACGACGCCGTCCAGCGGCTCCGTCGGCTTGATGCCGAGGATCGCCGCGAGCGTCGGCGCCATGTCCACCGTCCACACCTCGTCACGGTAGGCACCACTCCTGACCCCCATTCCCCAAAACACGACCGGCACGTTGGCATCGGGATCGTGTGGCATGCCGTGCGTGGCGTAGTTGGTGGTCGCCCAGTAGCTGTACGGCGTCAGCGTCACCGCCATCCGCGCCGCCCCTCCGGGCGCGAACATGTGCAGCCACCGGCGCGCGATCTTGTCCTTGGACGGTTTCGCCTTGGCAAACGATGAAAACATGTCGGCCCGCTGGACGCCCGGCACCTTTCGAAGCACAGCGGCGAAGGCGCGTGCGATCGAGTCGGCATTGACCCGGGCACTGTCGAAGGCCGCCGCGTTGCGAACGAAGAACACGCCGTCGTCAAACGCCCACGTATTGTCAGGCACGCCCACAGCCGCCAGGGATGCCGCGAACGCCGCGACCTGCGGCCTGAGGTCCACGCGCTTGGCATTCTGGTTGGCGTATCGCCCGGAATGCACCTCGGGATACGGCGACACTCCGTGGTCGCCTGTGAACGCGACCACGATGCGCCGCTGGTCGCGCAGCTTGAATAGCGAATCAAGAAACGCCCCCAGATAGCGGTCGAGCCGAAGGATCTGGTCGTGGATTTCCCGGGAGTCGGGGCCGTACTGGTGGCCGACGGCATCGGTGGTCGACAACGAGACGGCCAGTAGGTCGGTACGCCTGGCGTCGGCGCCGAGTTGCTTCTCCAGCAGTCCTTGCAACGCGAAGGCCAGCGTCAACGAGTCCATCGCCGGATAGTTCGCGAATACCCCACCGACCGCCGCCGGCTCGGCCGGGAACGGGTGCGGAAAGACGAAGTCGGAACCACCCGACTCTTCCCAAACCGTGTCCGGTTCCTCGTAGTTGGCGGCCGGCAGCAGGAGATCCCACGCCTTTCCGGCGTAGGCTGCATATCCCTTTTGCGCGTTGAACCGCTGTACCCACGGAGGCAGCGTGTCCGCGTAATAGGTGCTCGTGGTGAAGCCCCCGGCACTGCCGCTCCACCAGTACACATCCCCCTTGGCCGTGCCGATCGGGAGGATCGCGCCCCGGTCCTTTCGCGAGACCGAGAGGAAGCGTGTCGTCGGGTCGGCCGCGCGCATCCAGTCGGTGAGTGTCGTTCCCTGAAACCGGAACGGCGAGGCCCCCGATTCAGTGGCGCCGCCGATGAGCGGCGCGGACGAGGTGTTCACGCCCCGCGCATTGGCGATGATTCCGGTATGCACCGGGAAGCGCCCCGACATCACCGTCGAGTGCCCAGGGGCCGTCTCGGTATTGGCGTGATCCTGGAAGCCGTTCGTGTAGTAGGCACCGCCTTCGAACAGGCGCTTGAGCCCCGACGTCAGCTGTGGCCTGAATCGCGGGTAATAGTCGGCACGCATCTGGTCGACGGTCACAAAGACGACCAGTGTTGGCCGGTCGGCGACCTCCGGTTTCTGGGCGGCAGCGCCCTGCGGAGAAACGACCGCCAGGCAAGCGGCGGCCACGAAGCATCGAATCACGAAAGAAGTCCCCAAAAGAGTCGAAACGAGGGTTCGCCAACGATGGACAGGGGCACGCTCCGTCGCCAGAGGGTGCCGCCTGTTGCTACCCCACGGGTGGTGTCACAAGTTCTGCAGGCGGTCGTAAGGTCCTTCGCCCTTTCCGGGATTTCCGTGATGAGTTCCAACAGGCAGGTCCCCGTCTGGGACAACATTCTCCTGCGGACAACGCTGTACTACCTGGCACTGGCTGTCGCCCTGTACGGGCTGACCAGTGCCTCGGTGGGCGGCCTTGGCCTTATCCTGTCCGACACCGGCTTCGAGGCCCTTGCGACCGGTGCATCCAAGACTGAGGTGCTGACTTCCTCCACGAGCGACGGTCCGGCGGCGCTGCCTACACTGGTCGCCATGACGAGCGCGTTCCTCTTTGCCCTTCCCGTGGCGTGGATATACATCTTGACCCGGCAGAAGAAGGGATTCTCGCAGTCCGTGGTGCAGTCGCTCCTGGTGCTCCCGATTGTCATCGCGGGTATTGTCGTCCTGGTCAAGCACTCCATTCCGCTCGCCTTCTCGTTGGCCGGCATCGTGGCTGCCGTGCGTTTCCGCACCAACCTCGATGACACCAAGGACGCGGCGGCCATCTTCTGCGTGACCGGCATCGGCCTGGCTGCCGCGGTCCAGCCCGGCGTGGCTGCGGTACTCTCGGTGTGCTTCAACGCGCTCGCCGTGGGACTCTGGGCAACCGAGTTTGGCCGTTCACCGGCCTCCCTCGAGGGAAAGCGCGCGCAACGGCAACTGGAACGCGCGCTGACCGTAGCCAGTCGCACCGGTACCTTCGTCGCCAAGATGGACGACGAAGTGTTGAAATCGCTTGCCCCCGAGCAGCTCGAGGCACTGGCCGACCGGGCATGGAAGCGCAAGAAGCAGATGGCCAGCGAGGCGCCTGACGTGATTCGCCACGAATTCCAGCACCTCCTGCGAGTACTCTGCGGCGACGTGGACAAGACGCGCCCGCTGATCGAGAACGAGTTCGATGGCCTGTTCTCGCAGTGGAAGTTCATGGGTGCCGCGCGCACCGAAGACGGCACACGATTCGTGGAATACGGCGTGGACCTCGCCAGCACCGTCACGCGGGGCGTCGTCTACGACGTCTTGCGCGCCATCCCCAACGCTGGCGTGGAGCGCGTGGAGATTCGATGAGGCCGTGCGTCCGCCTCCTTGCGACCCTCGCGCTGATCGCCCCCATCTCCGCCTGGGCGCAGGGGCTCTTCCGAAAGTCCGACCCGCTGGAAATCACCATCATCACCGGACTCGGCGCGCTCATTCGCGATCGCGATTCCACCGACCGCGTGATGCACGGAGCCGAGTTGTCGTACAAGGACTCGTCGGGCGCGGCAGTGAAGGTGGCAATTTCACTGCGTACACGCGGTCATTTCCGCCGACAAGCGCGCAACTGTGACTTTCCGCCGCTGAAGGTGGAGATGACGAGAGAGGCGGCGAAGAACACGCTCTTCGAGGGAAATCGCACCCTCAAGCTCGCCTCCAGTTGCCGCCCGTCGCGCGGCGAATACGAACAGTACATCCTGCAGGAATTCGCGCTCTACCGCATGTATCAGGCGCTCACGCCGTGGAGCTACCGCACGCGCCTGGCGCACGTCACCTACCAGGATTCCACGGGCAAGACCAAGCCGGTACAGAGCTGGGCTTTCTTTGTGGAGAACGACGGCGATCTCGCCCAGCGGCGGAATGCCAGGAAGATCGATATCCAGGGCGCCTCATTCGACGATCTCGAGGCCACCAAGTTCGGCTACCTGCAGCTTTTTCAGTACATGGCCGGTAACACCGATTGGTCGGTCAGTGGACTGCACAACATCACGCTGCTGCAGGATTCCGTTGGCGTCGTCCATCCGGTGCCCTTCGACTTCGATTGGTCGGGCGCGGTTGACGCGCGCTACGCCTTTCCCGACAGGTCGCTTCCCATCCGCCTCGTTCGCGAGCGCCTCTGGCGCGGTGACTGCCGCACCGCCGAGGCCATGGCGCCAGTCATCGAGCGGTTCCTCTCCCGGCGCGCCGAAATGGACTCGACATACATGACGCTCACGCCAATGGCGCCGCCGGTGCGGGAGAAGGTGCGGAAGTATTTCGCCGAATTCTGGCCGTTGCTCGACGATCCGAAGAGGCTCGTCTCGGAGTTCAAGCGAACGTGTGTAATCGGCAACTGACCTCGGGGTTCAGGTCATTCAACAAGAAGACGGTAAAGGGATCTTTCACGGAGGCCGGAGCGGACGGAGTTCCCCGAAGACTGCAACACCTTCAAAGGGCTTGGCGGGACAGTCCTCTCCGCCGAGCCCCCTCAAAGGTCTTTTGCAGCCTTCGTGACCCTCCGCAAGACTCCGGTCTCCGTGAGAGAGACGACGCGAGGCCTACCCGATCGCCTGCTCCAGCAGCTGCACCCCGCGTGCAAGGTCGGCGCGCGTCGCCACCAGCGGCGGCAACAGGCGCAGGGTGTGCTCCCCTGCCGAGCAGATGAGGAGCCCCAGGTCGAGTGCGCGCGCCACCACATCCTTGGCCGCCTCGGTGATGTCGAGCCCCCACATGTAACCCAGGCCGCGAACCGCGCGGACCTTCATGGACCTCGCCGCAAGCGCGTGCAGCGATGCGCCCAGCCATGCGCCGTTCTCGGTGACGTGTGCCAGCATCTTCGGGTCATTCAGGCGATCGAAGACGTGCAGCCCCACGCTCGCCACAAACGGGCCTCCGCCGAACGTCGTCCCGTGATCTCCTGGCTGCATTGCGTCGGCCACTGCCCGCGTCATCAGGATGGCGCCCATCGGCAGTCCGCCGGCCATCGGCTTTGCGGTCGTCAGGATGTCCGGTGTGATCCCAGACTGCTCGTACGCCCAGAACGTTCCCGTGCGCCCGTAGCCACACTGGATTTCGTCGACGATCAGCAGGACGTTGCGCTCCGCGGTAAGCGCGCGCAGGCTGCGCAGGAACTCGGGGTCGATGACTCGCACGCCCCCCTCGCCCTGCACCGGTTCCACGATCACCGCGGCCACGGTCTCGGGGTTCAGCTTGCCGTCCAGCTCGCCCAGGTCGCGCTCGGTAATCGAGATGCCGCCGGCCAGCGGGCGGAATGGCATGCGATACTGCCAGCGGTCCGTGGCGGCCAGGGTGCCGAACAACCGCCCGTGAAACGCACCGCGCAACGCGATGATCTCGTGTTTCGATGGTTCGTAGTGCGAGCGCGCCCACCTGCGCGCCATCTTGAACGCCCCTTCGTTGGCCTCTGCCCCCGAATTGCAGAAGAACACCCGGTCGGCGAACGAACTCTCGACGAGTCGCTCTGCGAGGCGCTCTCCCGGCGAGGTGCGATACAGGTTTGACACATGCACCAGGTCGCCCTCGATGGCCTCGTGCATCGCCCGCCTCAGCCCCGCATCACCATACCCGAGTGCGTTCACCGCGATGCCAGCCACGAAATCGAGGTACGCTTTCCCCTCTGCGTCGAACAGTTCGACGCCCACCCCTCGCACCAGTTCCATGGGCGCGCGGCGATAGGTGGCCAGCAAGGCGTCGGTGGCAGCGGTGAGTGCAGTGCTCATCAGGGAGGCCTCAGACAGGAACAGGTGACAACACGAGACGCGTGCCGGTGGCCGCGTCGGTGATCGCGCGCAGGTCGCCGATGCGCACACGTGGTACGCCGCCGCGCACCGCCAGCGCACCGGCTTCCAGCTTGGCGGCCATGCCGCCCCCGGCCACGCCGCTCATGATGAGCGCGTGCGCGGCCACACCATCGAGTTGCGGGATCGTCGTCCGGGCGTCGTCGAGCACGCCGGGCACGTCGGCAATCAGCAGCAGCTCGTCGGCACCGAGTGCGATGGCAATCGCCGTCGCCGCGTCGTCCCCATTCACGTTGAGCCCGCCGCCGTTCGGGTCGTCGGCGTCGCGACCGAGTGGCGAGATCACCGGCACGAAACCGCCACGCCACAGGTGCAGGATGAGGCGCGGGTCGACCGTGATCTCCCCGCCTACCCGGCCGAGATCGGCATGCGTGACGTGCGCCTGGATCAACCCGCCGTCCTCGCCCGAGATGCCGACCGCCTGCACCCCGCCGCTGATCAGCCGGGCGACGAGTCGCTTGTTGGTCACCCCGGACAGGACCATCCGCACAACCTCGAGATCCTCGACGCTCGTCACCCGGCGCCCGCCGAGGAACTGCGG
>JBBTFF010000133.1:0-6237 GCA_038041995.1 Gemmatimonadota bacterium
ATCATCCTGGCGGCGGCGCCGTGCACGGCCATGGTGTTCGTCTGGTCGTACCTCTCCGACGGCGACCCGGCCTACACGCTGGTGCAGGTGTCCGTCAACGACCTCATCATGCTGGTGGCGTTTGCCCCGATCGTGAAGTTCCTCGTCACGGGAGCGTCGGGCCTGCAGGTGCCGTTCGCGGTGCTGCTGTACTCGGTGGGCATCTTCGTCGTCATCCCGCTCGCCGCCGGGTCGGTGAGCCGGGCCGTGCTCATCCGGCGCAAGGGCGCGGAGTGGTTCCAGTCGCGGTTCGTCGAGTTCTTCCATCCGGTGACGGTGCTGGCGCTCCTCGCCACCCTCGTCATGATCTTCGCCTTCCAGGCGGAGAACATCACCACCCGCTGGTTCCACGTGGTGCTGATCGCCATTCCCATCCTCATCCAGGTCTACTTCAATTCGTCGCTGACGTACGCGCTGATGCGCTGGTTCAAGGTGCCGTATGCGGTGGCGGCTCCAGGAGCCCTCATCGGCGCGTCCAATTTCTTCGAGCTGGCGGTGGCGACGGCGATCGCCCTGTACGGCCCGGGATCGGGTGCGGCGCTGGCGACCGTCGTCGGCGTGCTGGTCGAGGTGCCGGTGATGCTCTCGGTCTGTCACGTCTGCCTGGCGACGAAGCACTGGTTCCCGGCGGAGCAGACAGCTTGAAACGGTAGGCGGTAGGCAGTTGGTGGCTGGTGGCTGGCGGCTGGCGGCTGGTGGCTGGCGGCTGGTGGCTGGCGGCTGGTGGTGGGTGGTATCCTACCACCGTGGTCGACGCTGCCCTACCGTCTGGCACCGTCCACCAGCCACCAGCCACCAGCCACCAACCTCTTGGTACTGTGTTCCTCCACGGTCTGATGCCCCGCATTTCCGCGCTCGCCACGCGTGCCTACTACCGCTACACGGTGGGCGGCGCGCGCGTGCCCGCCGAGGGGCCGGTGCTGCTGGTGGCCAACCACAACAACTCACTGATGGACCCGGCCTTCGTGGTGGTGGCCGCCCGGCGCGAGGTGCGCTTCCTCGCCAAGGCGCCGCTGCTGAGGCATCCGCAGATCGGATGGCTGGTGCGCGCGGTCGGGTCGATTCCGGTATACCGCGTGCAGGACGACCCCACCCTGGTGGGGCAGAACCGCGACGTCTTCGAGGCGGTGCACACTGCGCTCGCCGAAGGCGCCGCCGTCGGCATCTTTCCCGAGGGAACGAGCCACTCGGGCTCGCGGATGGTCCGGCTCAAGACGGGCGCGGCGCGCATCGCGCTTGGCGCATCGCGTCGCATGGGCCACTCGTTCCCGATCGTCCCCGTGGGGCTCGTCTTTCGCGACCGCAACCGCCTGCGCAGCGAGGCGCGCGTGGTGGTGGGAGACGTGTTCGACTGGAGCGACCTTGCCGCACGCAACGAGGACAAGAGCGCAGTGCGCGAGCTGACCAGGCGCATTGACGACGCGATGCGCGGCGTGACGCTCAACCTCGACTCGTGGGAGGACACGGCGCTGGTGCACGTGGCCGAACAGGTGTGGGCCGCCGAGCACGGCGCTCCGCTTGACTCGGAAAGCACGGTATCACGCCTGACGCTGACGGCCAGCGTGCTGCAGCGGTTCCGGTCACACGGCGACGCCGAATGGCGGTCGACGGCGCGTGAGCTTCGCGCGCATGCCCGCATGCTGCAGCGGATGGGGATGACGCCGGACGCCCTCAGGGAAAACGTGTCGTGGACGGCGGCGGCGCGCTGGATGATCGCCCGGCTCCCGCTGCTCGCTGCCGTTCCATTGGCCGAGGTGGCGCTGCTGGCCTACTGGCCGGCGCTGTTCGCGACGCGATGGCTGGTCACGCACAACCCCGAAGGACCCGATACGGCGTCGACATACCGCGTGCTCGGCATGGCGGTCTTCGGCTTGGCGTGGACGCTGATCGCGAGCGCGGTCGCCGGCTGGATCGGTGGCTGGCTGTGGGGAGCCGGCACGATGTTGCTGATGCCGGCCGCCGGCATCGGCGCGGCGATGGTTGCCGAGCAGCGCCGGCTGCGCTGGCTCTCGGTGCGGCGGTTCTTCGTGCGTCACCTGCATCGGGAGCGGCTGGGGCGCATGCGCGAGCGCCAGCGATCCGTTGCCGCGCACCTGAACGAATTGCTCGAACTCGGCACGCAATAGCGCGAAGCGCGGGCGCGCATCCGGCGCGGGTGGCGCCTACAGAAACGACGTGCCGTCGAGGCCGCCCGGAATGTCGATGCCGAGCGCGGCCAGCACACTCGGCATCACGTCGACCGTGCGGCGCGGCGTCCGAACGCTCGGCCGGTTGAGCAGCAGGGGGACGTTCATGTGCTCGCGATGCAGCGCGCCGTGCGACGAGACGTGCGGAATGGGCTCGTACCTCGCGCGAAAGTCCCAGCCGCGCGCGGCCGACAGCATCAGTTCGCCGGCGCGGGGCGACGCGGCGAGCTGGAGAATCTGCACGAGCGCGTCGGGGTAGTCGGAGCGGGCACAGGCGTCGTGCGCGGCATCGAGCGACGCGGCGTCCACGCGGCCGCCGAGCCCCAGCGGGTCGCCGCCGTCGAGCGGCTCGTAGGTGATGCGCTCGCCCGCGCGGCGGATCATCGCCCGGCCGCGGCCGGCGCGGGCTCTTACTTCGCAGGAGTTAGGAGTTTGAGGAACTAACAACAGGTCCACGGACTCCCGTTCGAGCAGGCGCTCGGCAATCGGCTCCCAGCGCGCGGCGAGTTCGGGCCAGTACGGGCGCGACGGGCGATCGAGTTCGAGGTAGACGTGGCTCATCGCGTTGCCGCTGACCATCACCGCCGCGTCACGGCCGCGCCCGAAGATCCACGGATGCGCCAGCACGCCGAGTCCCCAATCCGCGAGGATGCCGGCCAGGTGCTCGTGGTGCGCGACCGGCGAGTGCCCGTGGTCGCTCACCACCCACAGATGCATGTCGCGCCAGCGTCCGTCGCGCTCGGCGTCGGCGCGGATGTGCGCGGCGGTGTCGTCGACAATGCGCATGGCGTCGGTGACCGCCGCGTGCGTGTGGCTTGCGGCGTGCGAAGTCTTGTCGATGCCGGGGTGCACGCAGAACGCGAAGTCGGGACGCTCGCGCCGGATGCGCTCGGCTGCGCGTGCGCCGATGTCGCGGTCGATCATCAGCCAGCCGCGGACGTCGCCGCGGAAGTGCGTCCAGGCGGCGCGCACGGCAAAGGTCCAGTTGTAGCCGACGCGCTGGGCCGGGTCGAGTCCGCGGCCGATGGGTGTGAGTGCGCCCAGCGAGGCCGGCACGTGCTCAAAGAGGGTGCGCTGCGCGGTGGTCAGGTCGCCGTCGGCATGCCGGGCCTCGATGCCCACGTAGCTCCGGGCGAAGTCCGGCCATCGCGTGGCGGCGCGCGAGCGATCCCACCAGCGGATGCCCGGCATGCCCGCGGTTCCGGGGAAAAGCCCCATCAGGAATGGCGTGTAGGCTGGCCCCGTGACCGACGGGAACACCGACGAGATGGTGTGCAGTTCCCCCTCGGCGCGCAGTCGCGCGAGCGCCGGGAGGATACCCGCATCCATTGCGGCGCGCAGGGTGTCGGGGCGGGCGCCATCGGCGACCAGGACGATGACGCTCACGGGCGTGGGTCGCGGCAGGTCACGGCGGAAAGTAAACTGCATGCTCTGCGGCGCGCACGGGTGCGCGACGATTCCCGGTGACCGAGACCATGGCGAAACCGAAAAAGAAGGGGGCGCCGCGCCGTACGCGCGCCAAGGCCGTTGATCCGCAGCTGCGGCGCGCGACCGAGCACGCGGCACTCGCCGGGGTGCGCGAGCGCTTCGTCGAGGGGCACCTCGCGGCGGGGCGCCCGGCGCCCGCCGAGCGGCTGGCGCGAGCGAAGCGCATGAAGGAGGAGCGGCGGATCGACGATGCGATCCGCGACGTCACGCCCGTCGTGACCGAGGACGAGAAGCTGCTCGAGTTCGCTCCCAAGCGTGGCGACGACTTCACGCGCACCGACACGTGGCGGGTGATGCGCATCATGGGCGAGTTCATCGAGGGGTTCGACAAGCTCGCCAGCGTCGAGAAGGGGGTGACGTTCTTCGGCTCGGCGCGCACGGCACCCGACGATCCCTACTACGCCGCGGCAACGGCGACGGCGAAGCTCCTGTCGGAGCAGGGGTTCTCGATCATCACCGGCGCCGGGCCGGGAATCATGGAGGCGGCCAACAAGGGCGCGCAGGCCGGCGGCGGGCATTCCGTGGGGTGCAACATCGAGCTGCCGTTCGAGCAGGGGGCCAACCCGTACATCGACACGCTGATCAACTTCCGGTACTTCTTCGTCCGCAAGACGATGTTCATCAAGTACAGCATCGGGTACGTTATCTTTCCCGGCGGCTTCGGCACGCTGGACGAGCTGTTCGAGGCGGTGACGCTCATCCAGACCGGCAAGATCTCGCAGTTTCCGGTGGTGCTGTTCGGCACGCACTACTGGGCCGGGCTGGTGCGCTGGATCCAGTCGCGGGTGCTGGGGGAGAAGAAGATCTCGCCCGGGGACCTCGACCTGCTGGTGATCACCGACGACCCCAAGGAAGCGGCGGACGTGATCGCGGCGGCGTGGGAAGCGCAGATGGCGGAGGCGGCGGGGAAGGCGCGCGCCGCGTGGGAGATCCAGGTGGAGCGCAAGGAGTTGGAGGCGAAGCGGTCGGCGGACGTCGGCAAGCGCGCGCAATCACGACGAACAACGAGCACGAAATGACCGAGAGGGAACGCGGCGGCTTCAAGGCCAGTCGCCACGGCGGCGGCAGGGCAAACGCCGGCGGCGACAAGTCGAAGCAGAAGAAGGCCGCCGAGCGACGCGAGGCGAAGGGCGTGAAGGTGGGGACAGAGACAGGGAACAGGTTTCTGCGAGGCGCGCGGATCAATCCGCGCGTGATCGACGGCACCGAAACGGTGGTGCAACTCATCGAGGGGACATTCCAGGCGTACAACAGCGGGCGGCTGCGCGAGGCGTGCCAGCTGTTCAGCGACAAGATGCTGGCGAAGGACGTGACGGTGGGGCTGACGCTCACCGGGGCGCTGACGCCGGCCGGGCTGGGGATGAGCGCGCTGATCCCGCTGATCGAGGCCGGGTTCGTGGACTGGATCATCAGCACGGGCGCCAACCTGTACCACGACACGCACTTCGGGCTGGGGCTGGCGATGCACCGGGGGAACGCGTCGGAGAGCGACGTGGTGCTGCGCGAGGAAGGGGTGGTGCGCATCTACGACATCTTCTTCGACTACGACGTGCTGCTGAGCACCGATGCCTTCTTCCGCAAGATCCTGCGTTCGCCCGAGTTCCAGAAGCCGATGTCGAGCGCCGAGTTCCACTGGCTGTGCGGCAAGTACATCGCGGCGCGCGAGCAGGCGCTGGGAATTGGTAACAAGTCGCTACTAAGTGCAGCTTGGGCCTGCGGCGTGCCGGTGTACACCAGCTCGCCGGGCGACTCGTCGATCGGCATGAACGTGGCGGCGCTGCAGCTCGAGGGGTACCAGTGCGTGATCGACCCCAGCCGCGACGTCAACGAGACGGCGTCGATCGTGCTGCACGCCAAACGGCAGGGCGGCAAGAGCGCGGTGCTGATCATGGGCGGCGGAAGCCCCAAGAACTTCGCGTTGCAGACCGAGCCGCAGATCCAGGAAGTGCTGGGGATCGACGAGAAGGGGCACGACTTCTTCCTGCAGGTCACCGACGCGCGCCCCGACACGGGCGGATTGTCGGGGGCGACGCCGGCCGAGGCGGTGAGCTGGGGGAAGATCGACCCCGACCGCCTGCCGGATGCGGTGACCTGTTACGTGGACGCGACGATCGCGCTGCCGCTGATGACGAGCTACGCGCTGGCGAAGAAGAAGCCGCGCAAGCTGAAGCGGCTGTATGACAAGCGCGGGGCCATGATGGACCGGTTGAAGGCGGAGTTCGAGAAGGCGAACGGGTAGTCAGGCTTGCCAAGAGCGTGGCAAATGACCATATTATATGGTCATTTGCAATTTCGGAGGACGAGATGCCGACCGTGCGCAAGAAGAACCGGGTAGTACGCGAGGGCGTCGTACGGGAGAGTGTGGTGAATGCCACCGCCTTCAAGGCGCACTGCCTGGAGATGCTCGACGCCGTGCGCGACACGCGCGTGCCGCTGGTGGTGACCAAGCATGGCAAGCCCGTCGCGCGCCTGGTGCCGATCGACGCCGAGGTGACCACGGTCTTCGGTGCGTTGCGGCACTATC
>JBBTFF010000134.1:0-15458 GCA_038041995.1 Gemmatimonadota bacterium
ATGCGCTCCACCACCGGGTGCCGCCCGCCGGTGATGTCCAGCGCAAAACCATCGCTCACCTCGGGCCGCACGTACCCCTCGCGCGCCGCCACGTCGGCCAGCGCAGAGAGCACGTCCAGCTGGGCCAGGGTTGCCGCCACCTGCTGCAGGCGCCCGATTTCCGCCGCCGTCTTCGCGCGCAGCTCCTCGAAGCGTTGCCGCTCCAGTTCCTCGGTGCGCTCGGTGGCGTGCAACACCTTCTCCTCGAACTCCTTCAGCGCCGGCGTCACGTAGCGTTCCGCGCCGGTCAGCGTCTGCCGTCGCTGGTAGTCCGCGGGCACGAGGTGTTTGTTGGCGTTCGTGATCTCGATGTAATACCCGAACACCCGGTTGTAGCCGACTTTCAGTGAGTTGATGCCCGTTCGTGCCCTTTCCTCTGCCTGCAGTTGGGCGATGGCATCTTTGCCGCCGGTGGCGACGGCTCGCAAGTCATCGAGCGCGGCATCCACCCCCGGCGCGATCGTCTCGCCGTCACCGATCGTGAGCGGTGGCCGCGCCACCAGCGTCGTCGTGATCAATGCCGCCACCGACGCCGCGTCGTCCCACGCCTCACGCACGGTGACCAACAGCCCCGCGGGGTGCACGCGCGCAAGCGCCGCGTGCACCGCCGGCAGCCGGCACAGCGAATCGCCCAGCGCGCGTACGTCGCGTGGCGTCGCCCGCCCCGCCGCCGTCCTTCCCGACAGCCGCTCGACGTCGCGCACGCCATCCAGCGCCTCGCGCAACGCCGTACGCGCCGTCGTCTCGGTCACCCACGCGCCCACGGCGTCCAGTCGCGCGTCAATGGCTTCGCGTTCCGTCAGCGGTGCCAGTATCCACTGCCGCAGCAGGCGCGCCCCCATGGGCGTCTGCGTCCGGTCGAGCACGCCCAGCAGCGTGCCCGCGGTGTCGCCTCCGCGCATCGATTCCACCAGCTCGAGGTTGCGCCGCGTCATCTCGTCCAGGGGCATGGTGCCGCCCGGCCGCTCGATCGTCGGGCGCGCAAGATGCGGCACGCCACCGGGCTGCAGTTCGCGCAGGTAGCGCAGCAGCGCTCCCGCTGCACCAAGGACCATGGCATCCTCGGCGCCAATGCCGAATCCTTCCAGCGACTGCACCCGGAAGTGCTGCGCCAGCGCGTCGCTCGCCAGTCCCGCGTCAAACTCCCACGCATCGCGTTCGGTGAGGAGCACGTCGAGCCCGCGCAGCGTGTCCTGAGACGCCACGTCGCCGGCCACCACCAGCACCTCGCGCGGCGTCAGGCGGCACAGCACCGCGTTGGCGTCATCACGTGTCCCGCGCACCAGGCGGAATTCGCCCGTCGACAGGTCAGCGGCCGCAACGCCGAGGTGCTTCCCGTCGACACGAACCGCGCAAAGGAAGTTGTTCCGCGTGCCGTCCAGGAGGTCATCGCTGTAAGCGGCGCCCGGTGTGACCGTCTCGATGACTTCGCGCTTGACGATCCCCTTGGCCAGCTTGGGATCTTCCACCTGCTCGCAGATGGCGACGCGAAATCCCTGCTGCACCAGCCGGCGAACGTATTCTCCCGCCGCCTTCACCGGCACGCCGGCCAGCGGCACTTCGGCCGCGCCGCCGTTGTTGCGGCTCGTCAGCGTGAGCCCCAGTACACGCGCGGCCGTTTCGGCGTCCTCGAAGAACATCTCGTAGAAGTCGCCCATGCGGAAGAACAGGATCGCATGCGGGTGCCGCGCCTTGATCTCCCGATACTGCTGCATGAGCGGTGTCGCCTGATCGCGGCTCACCGCTTCTCCGCTTCCACGATCATTACCCGGGATCGGGACGAACTGAGTCGCCGGGCGACTTCGGCCGCCTCGGCGCGCGTGGCATAATGCCCCACGCGCACCCGCCACGGCTTGTCGGGAGTCACGCGCGCGTCGATACCGCGCGCCTTGAGCTTGCGTACCAGCGCCAGTGCATTGTTCTTGTCGCCGTAGGCGGCGACTTGCACGGACCACCGCTCCTTCATGCTCGACCGTCCCGCTCTGGCTTTCGCAGCGGAGTCTGCCACCGCCGAGTCGGCGCGCGCCTTCTCGTCCGTCGTCGCGCAGCCGCGGGAGTAGTACTCGATCTGGTTGACGAGTTCCACGTCACCGGCTGCCGCCAGGCGCTGGGCTTCGCGCAGCGCGACACACGCTTCCGCGGGCTTTTCGTCCTCGAGCAGCAGGCGCGCCGTCCAGTAGCGCCCCGCCGCCCGCGCCGGGGCGTCGGGATGCTCGCGCGCCAGTTGTTCAAGGTGGCGCAGCGCCGTCACGCGATCACCGCGCGTGAACTCCAGTTGCGCCAGCCGCAGCAGTGCATCGCTGGAGCGCGGCGAAAACGGGAATTCAATAGCGACGCGCAGCAGGTCCGTCCGCGCCAGCTCGCCGTCTTCGGCCAGCACACCGCGCCAGTACAGCGCTTCGGCATACGCCGGAGAATTCGGGAGGGCCGCGGCGAGCATTGAATCGACCACCGCACGTCCCGCCTTCGCCTCGCCGTCGTTCACCAGCCGGCGCGCCCGCGCAAACGGGTCGCCCGCCCCCTGCGCGAACGCGGGGAAAGCGACGAAGGTGAGAAGAAGAAGGAAGGTATTCAGCGCGCGCATTGGCAGTTGTCTGTCGTATTCTGTCGTTGTCTGTCGTACTCTGTCGTACTCTGTCGTACTCTGTCGTACTCTGCCTCACACACAGAGCGCCAGCACCAACGTCTCCACCACCTGCTCCTCCGA
The DNA here is from genome assembly GCA_038041995.1 of Gemmatimonadota bacterium. Classification (GTDB taxonomy): domain Bacteria; phylum Gemmatimonadota; class Gemmatimonadetes; order Gemmatimonadales; family Gemmatimonadaceae; genus PNKL01. The sequence continues at coordinate 2,747 of JBBTFF010000134.1, forward strand.
CGACGATTTCGTGTCCTTGAGCGCCTGGTCGGTCATCAACAGCAGGTCGAGCGCACGGTCGCAGCGTGGCGCATCCCAGTGTGGGAGCGCCTTCATCCAGTGTTGGATCGCCTCTCCCCATGGTCGTCCCGTGAATGCACCGCCTTCCTTCAGCACGGTGAAATACTCACGGGACAGCATCCCCGGGTTCATCCCACCGGCACGCGCCGCCGATCCCCACGCCAGCGCGAAGGCTTGCGACGTCAGCGCGATCACCACCGACACGCCTGAGTTCTTCGGCTGAGCCAGCACCCGCGGCAGCATGGCCAGCGCCCCCGCGGCGTCGCGCATCGCCACGCAATCCAGCAGGTCGGCCAGCGTCTCCCCGTGCCGGATGCCCACCACCGCCTGCACCGCCGCTTCGTCGATTGGCGCACCGTTGGTGTAGCTCAGGAGCTTATCCAGTTCTCCGGCCAACTGTGCCAAGTCGTTTCCCACGTGCGCGGCCAGCAACGACGCCGCGCTCGCCTCGATGCTGCCGTGCAAGGTCGTCTGCAGGTGATGTGATATCCACTTCAGCACCTGGTCGTCGCCCAGCGGCTTGAATTCCACGCTCGTGCTGCGTGCCAGCCAGCTCTTCTCCGGCGTCTCTCCGGCGGGCACCACCAGCACCAGCACCGTGTCGCGAGAGGGAGCGTCCAGGTACTTGTCGAGCACGCCCATCGGCGCCTTCTTCAGCGCCGGCGCATCGTGAATCACGGCCACGCGGCGGTCGGCCATCATCGGCAGCTGCTCGAGCACGCTGCGCAGTCCTGCGACATCGAGTTCGGCGCCGCGTCGTGCGTCGATGTTGAATTCGCGCATCGCTGGATCAACCGCGCGTGCAAGCAGCTGCCGCAACAGGTCTTCCTTGAGGAACTCTTCGTCCCCGTGCAGCACATACACCGGGTCGAAGGACCCGGCGTTGATGGCGTTTTTCAGCATGCGTGCGGTGGCGGCCGGCATCGGGGAGAATTATACCCCGCCGACGCCTGCCTTGCCGACCTATCGCCCCAGAATGCTCACCAGCTGCGGGCGTTCCGTCGGGATCGCCAGGCGTTCATACAAACGCTCCCGGAAATTGGCCGAAGGCTCGATTCTCGGGAGCGCCTGCAGTGCCAGCAGGGAACGACGCATCCAGACATCACGCGTCGCGCATGAGGGGCAACGGATCAGGTGCGCCTGCATGGCGCAAGACGTCCCCTCGGAGAGGAATCCGTCCACAAAGTCGGTGTGCTGGCGCCGAAACTGGCGGCAAGCACTGAAAGAGCGGCGAGGCATCGACCACGATACCCGCCGCCCTACCCAGAGTTCCGTCATCCGTCATCCGTCATCCGTCATCCGTCATCCGTCATCCGTCATCCGTCATCTGCCGTCTGCCGTCTCAAATCACCGGTCCGAGTATTTCCGCAAACCCCGATCGTGCCCGGTTCAGCCGCGACTTCACGGTACCCAGATTGCACTTGGTCATCTCGGCGATCTCCTCGTACGAACGTCCCTCCAGTTCACGCAGCACAAAGACCTGCCGGTGATGCACCGGAAGACGACGAACGGCCGCGTCGACCAATTCCCGCAGGTGCCTGCGCTCGAAGGCATCATCCGGACGGGCCCCCGGATCCTCGAACTCCAGCGGGCGGTCCTCATCCTCCCATCCCGACGTCATCGTCTGGAAGAGAACCAGAGGATTGCGCGCCCGGTTGCGGAGTTCGTTCTTCGCAAGGTTCGACGCAATGGTATAGATCCACGTCGAGAACTTCTTGGAACGGTCGAACCGCGCCAGGTGTCGGTACACCCGCACGAAGACTTCCTGTACCAGGTCTTCCGCCCGCTCCCGGTCACCGACCGTCCGGTACACGAAATTCAGCAGCCTCGACTGGTAACGTTCCACGATCAGGTCGAACGCCCGGCTGGTACCTCCCAGATAGGAGGTCACCAGCGCGTTGTCATCAAGATCCTGCAGTTCCGCGCGCCCAACAGGCTTTGCCTGCTTGAGCTTGAGGGCCGCTTGTCGCATCTGCTCCTCCGTGTGGCTCGAGGCCATCGTCTACCGAGGAGTAGTGCAGGGTTCATACCACGTGAAAACCAGGAATTAGGAAACGGTAAGCTATTTAAAATAAACAACTTACCGTGAAATATGTCTTCGAATTTGTCTGGCTGGTGGGAAGTAATCGTCCTCTTTTCCGGACACTATCACCCCGTACCCCACCCCCAACCTCCACTCACCACCTCTTACCAGAACCCGCCACTCCGCACCCCACACCCTATCCTCCGCAGTAATACCCAGCCACAAACAGAATTCCCAGCATCGTCTTCATGTCCTCGATCTCGCCACCACGAATCATCGCCAGTGCCCGCGACATCGTGACCGGGAACGCCTCCACATACTCATCGGCGTCGAACTCCGTCTCCTGATGGGTGATGCCGTGCGCCACGAACAGGTGCAGGCGCTCGTCGGTGAATCCCGGGGTCGTATACGCGTCGAGGAGCGGCTCGAGGTGAGCCGCCACGCATCCGGTCTCTTCGCGCAGTTCCCGCGCTGCGCACTCTCGTGGCGTTTCGCCCGGGTTGGGCCGCCCGGCGGGGAGTTCATACAGGTAGGAATTGCCGGCATAGCGATACTGCCGGATCAGCAGCAGTTGCGGATCGTCGCCGTGCGGATCGCTCAGGAACGGTACGATCACGCTCGCCCCGGAATGCCGAATGATCTCCTGCTCTCCGATGTGACCATCCGGAAACCGCACCTGATCCACGTTCAGCGTTACGATGCGCCCCGAATAGATGCGCTGGCTGCTTACCGTTCCGGTTGCTTCCGTCATGCGCCATCTCCTTCGTCGGCACTTGTCACCATGAGTTCGCCGAGACGCAGTGCGGCGAGGGGTCCTTCAATTGCGGCCGCGTCACCAACCGCCACGATCTGCAGCGCATCCGGGTGCAGGTGCGCGCGCGCCGCGGCCAGCACGTCCGCGGACGTCACGGCCGCAATGCGCTCGCCGTACGTGTCAAAGTAGTCGTCGTTCAGCCCGTATATGGTCGCCATCGCCAGCGCCGATGCCACCGCACCTGTGGTCTCGTAACGGATCGGGAAGACGCCCCCCAGGTACTTGGTGGACAGTTCCAGTTCGTCCGTGCTCACTTCCGCTTCGCGTATGCGGTCGATCTCCAGCAGGATCTCCCGTACCGCGGCATCCGTCACCTCGGTCTTCACGGCCGTCCCCACGACGAACGGTCCCGCCGCGCGCCGCCAGTCGAAGGCGGAATGTGCGCCGTACGTGTAGGCGTGAACTTCACGCAGGTTGAGGTTGATGCGCGACGAAAAAAGTCCGCCCAGCACGGCATTCAGCACGACGGCCGGAAAATAATCACCGTGCGCGCGCGGCAGCCCCACGTGTCCAATGCGCAACTCCGACTGCGGCGCATCGGCCTTGGCTACCACGTGCACTCGAGTCACCCGCGACCGCCCACTCACCACCACCGCCGCCATGGGCAGCGCCGGCCGCGACCAGGCGCCGAGGCGCCGCTCCACGATGTCCCGCACGCGTTCGGGCGTCACGTCCCCGGCTACGATGATCGTCGTCGTCGCGCCGTTGTACCGGGCATCATGCCACGCGCGCACGTGCGCGACATCAAGCGCGCGCACCGATGCCGGCGTGCCGCCCGCCGCTCGCGAGTACCGCGATGACTCATCATACACGGCGCGCGCAAAGCGCTCGTCAGCCAGCGCGCGCGGCTCCACGCGCTCCTGCAACAGTTCCGCGAGGCGCTCAGCCTTCAGCCGTGCCACGTCCCCTTCGGCGAAGCGCGGCGCCACCAGCACGTCCGCCAGCAGCGCCAGCGCATCGTCAAGTCGCGCCGGCGTCACCGTCAGTTGGACGATTGCATCATCCCATCCGGCACCACTTTCGATGCCGGTTCCCAGTCGCTCGAACGCCTCGGCCAGCGCCGGCCCGTTTCGCGCTGCAGCCCCCTCGGCCAGCGCCATGGCTGTCAGCATCGCCAGTCCCTCGTGCCCGCAGCCGTCACCAGCGGCCCCCGCATCGACTACCGCGAGAACGCTCACCAGCGGCAGGCGCGGCATCGGAGCCACCACCACGCGCACGCCGTTTCCCAGCGCGAAGCGTGTCGTCGCCGGAAACTCATACGGCCGCGCGGCGCCGGTCTTGGGACGCACCGCGCTGGTCACGCGCCCGCCGCCGCGACGCGTGGCACATACACCAGCGAGGTGCGATTGTCCTCGCCAAGAAAGCCGCGCGCAAATGCCGTCACCGCGTCCGCCGACACCGTCCGGTACCGGTCGAGTTGTTCGTTGACGCGCGCCGGATCCCCGAAGAGCGTCGCGAACTTCGAGAGTGCGTCGGCCCGGTCGCCCGCCGCCTGCATCGACGACACGTAGTCGGTCTCGATCAGCGCCAGCGCCCGCTCCACTTCATCGGCACGCACCCCCTCGGCGCGCAGCCGGTCGATCTCGGCAACCACCGCGGCCTCGAGCGTCGCGGCATCCGTGCCCGGCCGTGCGGTCGCATCGACGACAAGCATGTCGGCGCCTTTCGCCAGGTCCCAGGTGAATGCGCTCACCTCGCGTGCCACCTCACGCTCGCGAACGAGCGCGCGATACAGCCGGCTTCCGCGCCGCATGCCAAGCACGGCGGCGCAGACGCTCCCCGCGTAGAAATCTCTCGAGCCAAACACGGGCGAGCGAAATGCGAGGAATAGGCGCGGCAGCATCACATCGTCTTCCACCAGTTCGCGCTTCCACTCGCCGAACGTGCGCGGCAACTCCATTGGCGGCAGTGGTGGGCGCCCGGTGCCGCGCGGGACGGCGCCAAAGTGCCTTTCCACCATCGCCCGCGCTTCGTTGGCGTCGAAGTCGCCAGCAATGGTCAGCACGGCGTTGTCTGGCGTATAAAACGTGCGAAAGAACGTGGCAACGTCGGCGAGGCTTGCCGCCGTCAGATCCTCCATGGAGCCGATGAGCGAATGATGGAACGGATGCGTCGGTGGGTAGCAAAGCGCCGGCAGTCGCTCCCACCACGTGCCATAGGGCTGGTTGTCCACCGACCAGCGTCGCTCGTTCATCACCACGTCGCGCTGCGTGTCGAGCTTCTCCTGCGTCATGGCCGGCAGCAGCGCGCCCATCCGATCGGCCTCCAGCCAGAGCGCCAGCTCCAGGTGGTGCGACGGCATCGTCTCGAAGTAGTTCGTGCGGTCCAGCCACGTCGAGCCGTTCAGCGTGCCGCCGGCCCGTTGCACGAGTTCGAAGTGCTCGTTGGCACCCACATGCTCGGATCCCTGGAACAGCATGTGCTCGAACAGGTGCGCAAAGCCGGTGCGTCCCTCGCGCTCGTTTGCCGAACCCACGTGATACCACAGGTTCACGGCCACGACGGGCACCGAATGATCCTCGGAAAGTGTCACGAAGAGACCATTCGGCAGGTGATACGAAACAACGGGAATGCGCATCGTCGTAAAATGCGTTCGCACATCCCGCACAGGTACCCCTCTCACGGGACCCTCTCACGGGAACCGTCTCTCCCGGAGACCGGAGGAGCATTGAGGTCACGGAGGAAGACATTCAAAGGGGTGTGGCGGAGAGTACTGTCCGCCACACCCCCCTCAAAGTTGTTGCAGCCTCCGTGTCCTATAGTCCCTCCGCAGCTCTCGTATTCCTCCGGTCTTCGCGAGAGCTGACCCGGAACCCTAGCCGAGCGACAGGCGCGTCCCCGCCGTGGGCATGTGCACGCGGTATCCGCGCTCACGCAACTGCTCGCCAAAGGCGTCCTGCGCCTCCGGCTCACCGTGCACCAGAAAGACGTCCTTCAGCCGCGGTGACTTGGCGCGCACGGCTTGCAACCAGGCGGCAAGTTCAGTTCGGTCTGCGTGCGCGCTGTACCCATTCAGCACCACCACCTGCGCCCGAAGGGGAACCTCAACGCCGAACGCCTTGATCATCGGCTGACGTTCCACGATCCGTCGCCCCAGCGTATGCTGCGCCTGGAACCCGACAATCAGGATCGTATTGCGCGGGTTCCCCGCACCCTGCTGCAGGTGATGCAGGATGCGTCCCGACTCGGCCATTCCCGACGCCGCAATGATCACCATCGGCCCGGTGGCGCGTGACAGCGCCTTGGAGTCTTCGACCCCCGGCGTGTAGTGCAACAACGGGAACTGGAACAACGACTCGCCGTTGTGGCTCCGCACAAAGCCCTCGGTTTGGTCAAAGATGTCGGCATTGCGCTCGAACACCTCCGTCGCCCGCGTCGCCAGCGGACTGTCGATGTAGATGGGCAACCGCGGAATCTCTCCGGCATCGGCCAGCTGGTGCAGGTCGTACACCAGTTCCTGCGTGCGCCCCACGGCAAAGGCCGGCACCAGCACGCGTCCGCCGCGTGCCGCAGTCTCTCGCACCACGCGCGCCAGCGTGGCACGTGCCCCCTCCACCGATTCGTGATCGCGATTGCCGTACGTCGACTCCATCAGCACCCAGTCCGCGGCACCTGGAGGCTGGGGATCCCTGAGGATGGGCAGTCCCGATCGCCCGATGTCGCCACTGAACACCAGTCGCTTCACCTGGTCCCCGGTCGTCACCTCGAGCGTGACGGAGGCCGATCCCAGGATGTGACCGGCGTCCGAGAAGGTGACAAGGACCCCGGGTGCCACCTCGAACCGCTCGCCATAGGCATGGGACACCATGAGTTCGATCGTCCGCGTGGCGTCGCGCAGCGCGTACAGCGGCTCAAAGTGCTCGCGCTTGTGCCACGCCAGGTGCTCCGCGTCCTTCTCCTGGATGTGTGCCGAGTCGGCCAGCATCGGCTCGCACAGCTCGCGCGTCGCGCGTGTGCAATGGATCGCCTTGGTATACCCCTCGCGCACCAGCAGCGGCAAGCGACCCGAGTGGTCTATGTGCGCGTGCGACAGGATGATCGCGTCGATCTGATGGATGGGCACTGGCAGGGCCAGGTTCTTCTGCTGCACCTCGCTCCGCCGTCCCTGAAACAGCCCGCAGTCGAGGAGGATGGTGCGGCCGTGCGCCTGTACGACGTGGCACGACCCGGTCACTTCGCGAGCCGCACCCTGGACCGTCAGCTGCATGGCGCGTGCCGGGAATCAGGTCGCGTCGGCATTCGCCCGTCGCTGGAACACCACCGTGATGCGCTGGTCGTCCTGCGTCATCATGGCCGGCTCCCAGCCACCGCGACTGCGTTCGTTCAGCAGGTCGGTCAGCGCATCTTCGTCATCGCGTACGCGGCTCGAGAGGCGCAGGATCACGGCTTGGTATTCTTTCATGTCGGCGAAGATACTAGCTTTTCGCCTTATGGTCACCTCCCCAACGTCCTCGCCGCCGCCGGCGCTCACCGTCATAGAGCACCCGCTCATCCAGCACAAGCTGTCATTCCTGCGCGACCGTTCGACGCCCACCAAGCTGTTCAAGGAGCTCGTGGACGAACTGGCCATGCTCATGGCGTTCGAGGCCACGCGCGACCTGCCCCTCGAACCGGTGACCATCGAGACTCCGCTCGAAACCATGCAGGCACGTCGCCTTGCCGGACACGGACCAGTCCTCGTGCCGATCCTGCGCGCCGGGCTTGGAATGGTCGACGGCATTCGCGCGCTGATGCCATCGGCCCGGGTGGGGCACATCGGGCTGTATCGCGACCACGACACGCTCAAGCCGGTCGAGTACTACTTCAAGGTGCCGCCCGATATCGCGCAACGCGACGTCTTCGTGCTCGACCCCATGCTGGCCACCGGCGGCTCGGCCGCCGATGCCGTCACGCAACTCAAGAAGGCCGGCGCCAGCCGCCTGCGCTTCATGTGCCTCGTCGCCGCTCCCGAGGGTGTCGCGTATTTGAACGCCGTGCACCCAGACCTCCCGATCTTCACCGCGGCACTCGACCGCGAGTTGAGCGCCAACGGGTATATCCTTCCCGGTCTTGGTGATGCGGGGGATCGGCTGTTCGGGACGAAGTAGTCCTCGGTGCAGGGAACAGAGGCATAGTGACGTGCAGGGCGAAGGGTGCGGGGGAGTCTCCCCTGCACCCCTTCCCTTGCACTCCACTCTGCCTTTTTCCCTGCACTTCACTGTGCCTCTGCCCCCTGCACCCCGGAGGCGTGGTGACGCCTCCGGGAGTTGGCGCGTCTATTGGCTCGGAGCCACGTGCTCTTGTTCGCACTCACGTGCGGTCCTATCTTGCCGCACGTCGCAAAACTCTTTCTGGCCAGTTTACTGCGACGCGCCGCCACCCCACTCGATGCTCATCAATCTCGTTCCGGACTTCTTGTCGGTCCTGCAAAGCACCGATCCGGTCGCGGCGTACCAGCGATACTTCGAGACGCATCGCCCTCTGCTCGAGGCGTACTGGCACAACTACGTCCTCGACCCCAGCGGTCCGCATTTTCTCGACGTCGTGCGCGAAGCCGTCTATGCCGACCGCGATGATCTTCGCGCCATGCTCGATCGCGTGGACGTCGCGGCACTCGCCACGTCGGCTGAGCAACAGTGCGCGGCGCTCTTTGAAGTGGATTCGCGCGTCGACGTGCTCCTGATGATCGGCGTGGGCGGCGCCAACGCCGGCGAACTCGTGGTGAACGGCAAGGGCATCGCCTTTGCCTGCCTCGAGCACTTCACCGGCGTCGCCAACACGTCCACTCGCGGCCTGGGCCTCGAGCCGGAACTGCTCCCGATGTGGCTGTCGCACGAGATGGCGCACGCCGTGCGCTACACCTCGCCGCGCAGTCGCAGCGCCATGCGGGAGTTCATCGCCGGCCAGGGTGGCTACTACTCGTATTGGGAAACGGGACGCCATGTCGCGCTGCGCGAGCATCTCGTCAACGAAGGACTCGCGGTACAGGCGGCGCGCTTGCTCAGCCCCGGCCACGCACCGTGGGAGTACTTCGGCTTCCAGCGGCGGCAGTATGTGCGCACGCGCGAAATGGAGCCCATCCTCTTCCGGTCCGTCGCCGAAGAACTCGGCAGCGCCGCACTCGGCCTGCGCCTGCGCTGGTTGTCGGGCGGCATGAGCGATGACGCGCGTACCGTGGACCGGTACGTCATTCCCGAGCGCGCCGGCTATTTCCTGGGCGCCCGGCTGGTGGAAGACGCCCTCACCGAGCACGGCATGGCCAAGTGCCTGCGCATGTCCGCCGAGGAATTGCTCGGCATGGCCCCCGCCGAAATGGTGGCGCGCACGGCGTAGTCGTCTGTGCGCCGAGGTTTCTTGAGGGCTCTCACGAAGACTGGAGCGGACGGAGTTTCACGGAGGACGGCAAAACACTTGAGGGGGCTCGGCGGACGGTACTCTCCGCCAAGCCCCCTCGAAAGTCGTTGCAGCCTTCGTGACCCTCCGAAAGACTCCGGTCTTCGTGAGAGACTTCCGTGACCTCCCTGTTACTCCGGTCTCCGTGAGAGTCAACTCGAACCCATCTCCCGTTCCACCCACGCCCGAAACTCGCGACGGAACCGAGCCACCGAGAACCGTTCGGCGTTCGCACGACACGCTACCGAGAACCCTCCAGAAACCGACTCGAATCGACGCACCGCACCCGCAATCGCCTCTGCGGTCTGCTCGCCGAAGAACACCCCCGTCTCCCCGTCCCGCACTGTTTCCCGGACCCCGCCCACACCCAAGGCAATCACCGGTGTGCCGCACGCCTGCGCTTCCACCGGCAGGATCCCAAAGTCCTCATCGGCCGCGAACACGAAGGCCCGCGCGCGCCTCAAGTAGTCGCGCAGCACCTCCCGCGGCTGCGTGCCCAGCAATCGCACGTTCGTCCCCGCCGCCGCACGCACTCGCCTCATCTCCGGCCCGTCGCCAATGATCACCAGCTCACGGTCCGGCAGCAGTCGCGAAAAGGCCTCGGCGATCAGCGGCAGCCGCTTGTATGGTACCATCCTGCTAGCCGCCAGATAAAACTCGCTTTGCGCCCCTTCCACCCCGCACTCAGGATGGGGCGTGAAGTAGTCCACGTCCACCGGCGGGTAGATGGTCGTCGCCTCCCGGCCGTAGCAGCGCGCAATTCGTGCGCGTATGTATTCGGAGATGCCCGCATACGCCTGTGGCCGCTGCGCCGCGCGCGCGTCGCCGCGCCGCATCCACTCCAGCATCATGCGTGCCAGCGTCCCCGTCACCCCGTGGTTCAGCCCCGCCTCGGCCAGGTACTGCTCGCGCAAATCCCACGCGTAGCGCATCGGCGAACAGCAGTACGCCAGGTGCGTGGCGCCGTTCGGCACTCGCACCCGGTGCGACACCGAGTGCGTGTTCGAGATCACCACATCGTAGCCGTCGAGCCTGTGCCCGCGCACCGCACTCGGCATCAGCGGCAACAGGTATCGGTAAATCCGGCCGATTCCCGGCACGTGCTGCATCCACGTGGTCCGGACCCTGCGCCCCGTCAGTGCCAGCGCCTCGCGGTCATTCGGCGCCATCACGTCCACCAGCGCGAAGAGGTCAGCCTGCGGAAAGACCGCTAGCATCTCCTTCAGCACCAGTTCCGACCCCCCAAGGGTGGTCAGCCACTCGTGCACGATGGCCATGCGGGGCGTTCGCTCGCGCGCGGCGCGCTCCATATTCATGGTTGCTAGTTTATCCACCTGCCCACTCCAGCGCACGGAGACCATAGCGTGATCAGGCCACTCTCGATCATGGCGTTCATTGCCCTTCCCTTCGCGCTCCCCGCGCAGGCGCTCTCCGGTGGCGTGGGGTGGTGGACCACCACCAGCGGACGGCAGCAACAGGCCGCTGCACACGGGGTGCGTTTGCACGGTGCGCTCGGAGTGACCGTCGCGAAGCTTGACGCCGATCTCGAGGCCGCTTTTTCGCAGGCCATCTTCAGCCGGCCGTTCGGCGGCGTCATCTCGCGTGTCAACGAAAACTCGCTTGAGTTCGTGCCGCTGGTGCACCTGCGGCGTGGCGACGCGGCCTGGTGGCCGTACGCCGGGCCAGTACTCAGCGTCGGCATAGGATGCGGTACTGCGGGAACCAACGATCCAAACGGCAGGGTGGCGTGCAACACGGGCTCCCGGTCCGAAGCAGGCATTCGTCTCGGCGTGGCTGGTGGCTTGGCCTTCGCGCGATCGGTGGGCGCCTTTGCGCTGACGGCCGAAATTCGCGCGCAGGCAAACACCAGCGCCTCCGCACGCGGCAGCGGTCCCCAGTTGCTCGTCGCCCTTGGCGTTCGCTCGCGCTGAAGCCCCCGCAAAACAGGGCGGGCCGCCGAGTTGACCGGCGGCCCGCCCTGGATGGTCTGCAGCGCAGCTGAACCCTGTTACGCGACCTGCAGGGTCACCGTCACCCCAACTACGGTGCCGGCGCGCCAGTCCTGCTGCCCAGCCTGAGCAGCGCCAGGCGCACCATGCGCAACGCCGGCGACGCCCTGGTTCCCGCTGGCATCGCCCGGACCGCATCATTGTATGCCTGAACCGCCAGCACGAGGTTGGCAAGCGTCGGCGCACCGCTAAATGTGCCAAGGGCCTGGGACAGCGAGGTGGAGGGACCCGACGGGACGCCGCCCGCGATCAACGACGCCGTCAGGTTGCCAACCGCCCCGGCAGTGCCGGTCAGCGCGCCGCCCACTTCCCGGCTCGCCTGGGCCATCGGACTATTGCCGGTGGCTGCCGCCATCCTATTCCCCACATTTATCCCTGACCCGGGTGCCATGCCATTCGGCAGCGGCATGAACGCGCCCACGTTACCACCCAACCCCGATCCTCCACCGCCCGGGCCTGTATGGTCAGATCCCGATCCACCCTGTGCCAACGCCGATCCACCAAGCACCAGGCCCAAGACTCCGGCCGCAAGAATTCGCTTCATGTTGATCTAGTCCTCGTCAGTTAGAAACGCAGGCCGAAGCCGGCGCCCAGCGTGAAACGCACCTTGTCGCCCGCGTTCCCCGTCACGTCTGCCAGTGCGGGGGTGATGACCAGCGGGAAATTGGAGAACGGTGCAAGCGAAACGCCGAGGTTCAGGTCTTGACCCGTCCAGTCGGCGATCAGGCCGGCCCACTGGGTGGCACGAAGCCCCACCGAACCGAAAAAGTTGACGCCGCAATCCGCCGTCTGGGCACGGCCATTCACGGTCTCTTCGGCGCAGAAGCGGCCATTGCCGAGGCCGCCATTGATGGTCATTGCGCTGAACGCCGCCGTCTCATCTCCATCATTGCGCAGCGCCACGACCTTCGAGATGACGCCGTACACCGACTCGGTGGTCTCGAAGTTGTCGCCCGCCAGCTTTACGCCCTCGATACCGACGGCAATCGCCGCGCTCATCGGCAGCTGGCGGTGCGCCTTGAACCCGACGACCATGCGGTCGAAGAGCCCCGAACGAACCGTGGAAAGCGACGTGATCACCACTTCCATGCCGATGGCATCGAGGCTGTTGCCGAGGCCGAAACCGGCCGACGCCGAGCCGTCGGAATCACCGCCGTAGCGCGTGTTCGCCTGGAAGCCGACGCCGGCAAAGACATCTCGCCAGTTCGGACCGAACGCCAGCGGCGAGCTGGCGCTCACACCCGGCGCAGCGCGACCGTACAGCCCGCCCTGCGGCGCGAGGGCACTCGGAATGGGAAGCAGAAGCTTGTCGTGATCCTGCGCCTGCACCGCTTCTGGCGCAAACACCGTTGCCGCCAGCAGCGCACCGGCGATCCAGTTCTTGCCAACCATGACGAAAACCCTCTCGAAAATAGATGTCTCTTTAGTGGACAC
>JBBTFF010000135.1:0-5120 GCA_038041995.1 Gemmatimonadota bacterium
GACGAACGCCTTGGGGCCGAAGCCCGTGAGCACCACGGCGGCGATCATGGGATCAGCGGCCAGCGCCGTGGCGTGCGCGGCCAACTGCGCGTAGACGTCGTCGTTGAGGGCGTTCAGCACGCGTGGGCGGCGGATGGTGAGCACGGCCACATCGCCGTCGTCGCGGCGGATGACGTGATTGATCCGGAATGGCTGGCCGTCGCGCGCGTGGGTGGCGATGCACCGCGGCACGGGGAATCCAGGATGGCCCGCCGCATAAGCGGCCACGAGCTCGAGCGCGCGTCCGACGCCCAGTTCATTCATTAGAGAGAACGGGGCGTGCATGGCCAGACCGGTCTCCACGGCGAGCTCGAGGTCGGCGAGCGTGATGATGCCGCTGTCGAGGATCTCCCCGGCGAGGCCGAAGTAGGCGCCGAGCATGGCGTCGGCGATCTTCCGCTCCTGCCCGGGCGGAACCTCGACCTGCTCGTCGCGCCTTGGCACGTCCCACGGCTTGCCCGACGCCATCGCCTCCTTCAACAGGCGCGGCGAACGGAACCACGGACCCAGCTTCGACGTCATTACGTCGAGTGAGTGATTGGTGATGGGATTGCCGCCGGTGAGGTTCATCGCGGTGAACGGCCCCACGCCAAGCCCCAGCGCCCGCCTGGCGGCGGTGTCGACTTCCTTGATGGTGCCCAGCCCTTCCTCGACGGCCAGCGCGGCGGCGAGAAAGAGCCCCTCGAACACCGGATTGACGGCGTAGCCGAACCGTCCGCCCACACGCACCGGGATCTTGCCGATCTCCTCGTACAGGCCCATCAACGTCGTGGTATGCTGCGGATCGGTGTCGCGCCCGGGGACGATCTCCACCAGCAGGTTGCGTTCGGCCGGGAAGAAGTAGTGGATGACCGCGGTGCGGGAACGGGTGGAGGGTGCGAGTGGAAGGAAGATCTCCTCTGGCTCGATGTGCGAGGAGTTCGACGCGAGAATGGTCGATGGTCCGCACAGCGACTCGAGCCGGGCGAAGATCTTCCGCTTGATGGCGAGGTCCTCGGTCGCCGCCTCGATCACGAGGCTGGCGCCGGCGAGCTGCGCGTCGTCGGTGGTGAAGGTGAGGGCGCGGAGCATGGCCTCGGCGGCCTCGGGCTTGAACGCGCCGCTCTCGCGGCCCTTGCCGATCTTCTGTTCGGCCTTGGCCCGGCCGCGTGCCACGGCATCCTCGGAGACGTCGACCACGACCACCGGCACGTCGTAGGCGTGGAACGCCTTGGCGAAGAAGAGCGCGATGTCTGGGCCGATGTTGCCCGAACCGACGACACCGACCTTGTCGATGCACAGTTCCCTGAAGCGGAAGCTCACGTCCACATCCTCCACGCCCGACGGGTGATGCGCCTGGCCGGCCCCCGGCCCCGGACACGGGATGCGGGGAAACCCCCCTTGACGGCGGACCAGCCTGGGTCAAGTATATTCTATCGAACGTCCGTTCGGAATAGGCGGCGCCGGACCCACCTTGCGACTGACGAGGGTACGCTGATGACGCGCGGCGAGGTGGTCGAGTGGGCGCGCGACATCTACGACGACCTCGACTTCACCGTCGTGCGGCGATGGCTGGACGAGCATCCGAACGGGAAGGCCGGCGGCTACCTCCCGGTGTACGCGCCGCGGGAAGTGCTGCACGCCACGGGCTTCCTGCCGGTCGGGATCCACGGCGCCGGCGACCGGCTGGAGATCATCCGCGGCGACGCGTTTTACCAGTCGTACATCTGCCACCTGCCGCGCTCGGTGATCGAGCTGGCCCAGTCGGGGCGTCTCGACATGCTCTCGGCGGTGCTCTTCCCGTCGACCTGCGACGTGATCCGCAACCTGTCGGGGATGTGGAAGCTGCTCTACCCGGATGTCTACGTGCGGTATATCGACGTGCCGCAGATTCCGGATCCGGTGGCGGCGTCGGTGTTCTGGACGGGCGAAGTGCAGCGACTGCTCGACGACCTGGGTGAGGTCTCGGGGCACCGGCCGACCGACGGCGAGCTTCGCCACTCGATTGTGCTGTACAACGAGACGCGCTCGATGATCCGCGCGCTCTACGTGCTGCGGCGGGAGCGGCCGTGGGACGTGCCCACGGAGGAACTCTACCTCCTGCTCCGGGCCGCCGAGAGCATTCCGCCGGAGGAGTTCCTCGTTCGCGCTCGGCAGTACCTGGCCGCGGTCGAGGCCGACCCGAAGCGGCCGCGTGACAACAGCCGCGTGGTGATCGTGGGGGCCTTCTGCGAACAGCCGCCGCTCGGGCTCATCAAGAGCATCGAGCGCGCTGGCTGTTACATCGTGGACGACGATTTCCTGCTCGGCAACCGCTTCCTGACGCACGACGTGCCCTCCGACGGCGACCCGGTGCGCGCGCTGGCCGGCGCGTTCATCACCAACGACATGGCCTCGTCGGTGCTCTACGAGATCAACCCGCTCGGCAAGCGGAACCTGATGAAGAACCGGGTGGCCGCCGCCGGCGCCGACGGCATCATCTTCGCCACGCCGAGCTTCTGCGATCCGGCGCTGCTCGACCAACCGATGCTCCGCGCCGGCGCCGAAACGGCCGGCATTCCGTGCATCGCGTTCAAGTACGCGGAGAACACCGGGCAGTTCCAGCAGTTTCGCGAGCAGGCGGGGACCTTTGCCGACTCGATCAAGCTGTGGGGGGCCGCCTGATGGCTGAAGCACTCAAGGACCGCTCGATGGTGATGCAGAAGGAGATGATCGCCAATCACTTCGAGCGGCTGGCGCAGGCCCCGGCCACGGGCGAACCGGTGGTCTACACGTTCGTGCCGGGGAACCTCACCGAACTCATCCGGTCGTTCGGCGCGCTCCCCGTGCTGCCCGAGATCAACGCGCTGCAGTCGGGCATGCGAAAACTGTCGGGCGACTACATCGCAGAGGCGGAGCGTGCGGGCCACTCCGAGGACGTCTGCACCTACGTGAAGTGCGACATCGGGATGATGCGGCAGGGGAACATCGGCCCGTCGGGCACCAAGCTGCCCAAGCCCGACCTGCTGCTGCTGTCGTACACGGGGTGCTACACCTTCATGAAGTGGTTCGAGCTGCTGCGCGAGGAGTACGACTGCCCGACGGTGATGTTCCACGTGCCGTACCAGGGCGACGGCAAGCTGGAGCCGGAGCATCGCGAGTACATGCTGCGCCAGCTGCGCGACACGGTGATTCCCGCGCTGGAGAAGGCGACGGGGCGGAAGTACGACGAGGAGAAGCTGCGGCACCACCTCACGCTTTCGGCGATGGCCGAGGACGACTTGGTGGCGGTGCTGCAGTCGGGGAAGCTGCGCCCCAGCCCGATCGACGGCTACTTCGGCACCGTCTACTACGTGGGGCCCATCTTCAGCGCGTTCCGCGGCACGCAGGAAGGGGTGGACTACTACCGGGCGTTGCGCGAAGAGGTGGAAGAGCGCGCGCTGCTCGGGCTCGGGCCGATCACCCCCGAAGGATCGCTGGTCGGCGAGAAGTACCGGCTGGTGGTGGAGGGGCCGCCGAACTGGACCCACTTCCGCGACTTCTGGAAGATGTTTGCCGACGAGAAGGCGGTGGTCGTGGCATCGACGTACACGAAGGTCGGCGGCACCTACGACTTCGGCTTTCGCCACGACCCGAGCGACCCGCTGGGGACGCTGGCCGACTACTGCAGCGGCTGCTACACGAACCTGAACCTGCCGGCGCGCGTCGACATGATCGTCAACTACATCCGGGAGTACCAGGCCGACGGTTTCCTGATCAACTCGGTGAAGTCGTGCAACTCGTTCTCGGCCGGCCAGCTGATGATCCTGCGCGAGGTGGAGAAGCGCACCGGCATTCCCGGCGCGTTCATCGAGTCGGACCTCGTGGACCCGCGCTACTTCTCGGCGGCCAACATCAAGAACCGGCTGGAGAGCTACTTCCAGATGATCGACGCGCGCCGCGCGTCGAGGCCCACATGACCTGCGTCATCGGCATCGACCTCGGGTCGACCACCACCAAGGCGGTCATCCTCGACGGGAACGGCGACGTGCTGGGGCGCGGCATCACGAACTCGCGATCCAACTACGACCTCGCCGCCGCCGTGGCCAAGACCGAGGCGTTCATCAACGCGCGGTTCGGGCTCATCGAGCAGCAGGTGCAGGCCACCGAGACGGCCGAGGCGGTGTACCTGCTGCGGCGCGCCTTCGTGATGGAGCAGCTGCTCCACCAGCTGCGGCGCCTCGAGCATCTGCTGCTCGAGGAGGTGGACAAGTCGGCGCCGCGGCACCTGGTGGCGCCCTTCCGCGAGGCGATCGAGGAGATCTGCCGCCGCATCACCGTGGAGGAAGAGACGCGCTTCCGAGCGCCGCCGGTATTGCGATCGGACTTCTTTCGCGATGCGGTGGGTTCGGCGTTCATGCGCATCGCCGAGCAGATCGGCGATCCCGCGGGCGTGAGCTTCGACCGGCTGATCGGCGTCTACGACAAGTGCATCATCCGCGTGGAGAACGAGCCGATGGACCTCGACTTCCGCGACCACATCGGTGACGCGCTCTCCCGGGTGAGCAATCCGCGGCTGGCCGACGCGGTGGAGTTTGCGGTGGCCTACGATCTCACGCCGGCGGCGACCGTGGGGACGGGCTATGGCCGCGCGCGGCTGCCGTTCCCCAAGGAGCAGATCCGCTCGGAGATCCTGTGCCACGGGCTCGGGGCACACGCGATGTTTCCGGGAACGCGCACGGTGCTCGACATCGGCGGGCAGGACACCAAGGCGATCCAGGTGGATGCCGAGGGCATCGTGACCGGCTTCCAGATGAACGACCGGTGCGCGGCCGGATGCGGGCGCTATCTCGGCTACATCGCCGACGAGATGAATCTTGGCCTGCACGAGCTTGGCCCGCTGGCCGAACTCTCGAAGCGCGCCGTGAAGATCAACTCGACCTGCACCGTCTTTGCCGGCGCGGAACTGCGCGAGCGGCTGTCGCTGGGCGAGAAGCGCGAGGACATCCTGGCCGGGCTGCACCGGGCCATCGTCATTCGCGCCATGAGCCTGCTGGCGCGCTCGGGGGGCGTAGACAACGAATTCACTTTCACCGGCGGCGTGGCCAAGAACCCGGCCGCCGTGCGGGCCATTCGCGAACTCG
>JBBTFF010000136.1:0-6994 GCA_038041995.1 Gemmatimonadota bacterium
TACGCCAGCCGGTCGAGCACGTTGTTCACGCGCACCGTCACCTGCGAAGCGCCGCGTGCCCACGCCACGGCGGCGTCAGCCAGCAGGTAGCCCGGAAGCACGGCCGCGCGGTTGCCGGTGTTGCTGAGCGATGATCCCGACACGGCCCGCGCATCGGCCAGCAGCGTGACACCGCGCCCTGCGCGCCACGTCGCCGTCTGCGTGGCCACCGCAACCGGGGTCAGCCGCGACCGCGCGTTGCGGTACACCGTGCCGCTCGCCGCGTCGGTGTAGCGATGAATCCGTGCGTCGGTGACGGCCAGCGTTGTGCCGAGCAGGAGGCGCGTCGTGGCCTGCCATTGCACCTCGCCCTCGATGCCGCGCCGGTGCGACGCGCCGACATTCACGCGCAGCGGAGACCCGGTGAGGCTCAGCGCGCCTACCGGCGCGATCTCCTCCCTGAACTCCATGGCGAACAGGTTGGCGCTCGCCCGCACGTCTCCCCGCACCCAGTGGAAGCCCGCTTCGTAGTCGATGACCTGTTCCGGGCGCACGTGGTCGAGCGGGACGATGGAGGCCGCGTTGCTGGCGTCGAGATTGTCGGCACCGACGAACATGTCGTCACGCGTCGGCTCACGCCGCACCGCGCCCACCGACGCAAACAGCGACAACGCGTCGTTCTGGCGCCAGGTGACGCCGGCGCGCGGGTTCAGGAATCCCCAGTCGATCGACGGCCCGGCCACGCCCGCGTTCTTGTCGGGCGTATAGCGGAACGCCGAGCGGCGCAGCTGCAGGTCGCCGAACCAGGTGGCCCGCCCCTGCGTCAGCTGCACCTTGGCGAACACGGATTGTTCGCTCTTGTGGCCGGTGTTGTCGTAGACGCGATCATCCAGCGTCGGCCAGATGCCGAGGTAGTGGTCTCGGTGGTACTGCATGACGTGCGCGCCGGCGTCGAACGCGACTGCCCCGCGCCGGTACGAATAGGTGCTCAGCGCGCCGTACCATGAGTACGAAAGGTTGAAGCGCCAGAGGTCGGGATCGACCTTGACGTCGAACCAGCCGCCCGCCCCCTGGCGGTACACCGCGGTCGTCAGCACGGCGTGCTCTCCGATCGCGCGCACGTGCTGCAGGTTCAAGAATATCTGTGAGAACCGGTCACGCTCGTCGAGCCCCATCGCGTTGGCGCGCGGATCAGCCTGCACCGTGGCTTCGTCGGAGGCATAGTACGACGAGCGCAGCTTGGAGAGTCCGGCGAATGCCGTGAACTTCAATACGTCACGGTTGCCGTACCACGCCGCCGACAGGAAGCCGGACGACGCGTTGTTTCCCGAGTGGCGACGAAAGCCATCGGTCTGGTGCGACGTGGCGCGGGCCGCCACCGCCCAGCGCCCGGCGACCAGCCCCGACCGCCACTGGAGCGCCGCGCGGCGCGTGTCGAAACTGCCGCCCGAGAGCGCCAGCTCGCCGCCGCGACGGGCTGCGCCGAGGTCAAGCGACTGGAAGTTCACCGAACCGGCGTACGATGCCGTCCCGAATGCGCTGGTGCCCGTGCCGCGCTGGACCTGCACCGACTGCACGCTGTTGGCGAAGTCGGGGACGTTGGAGAAGTAGAACGCCTGGTCCTCGGGGTCGTTCAACGGGATGCCATCGAATGTCAGGTTCACGCGATTCTGGTCGAGGCCGCGCAGGCGCAGGTAGCTGTATCCGGTGAATGACCCGCTCTCGGAGTACGCGGTGATGCCCGGGATGCGCGTGAGCAGCAGCGGCACTTCCTGCCCGGAATAGCCGCGCTGGAGTTCCTCGCGCGACAGTGTGCGCTCGCTCACGGGGACGGCGCCGCCGGCCCGGACGGCGCGCACCATCACGCGTTCCAGCGTGTCCGTGCGCGCGCGGCGCGTCGAGTCGGGAGCGGAGGGTTGCTGGGCGGCGACGAGCGCCGCGACGACGAATACGAGTGGCTGCATGGCCGGTTCGCGTTGGACGGTTGCGATCCGGAAGTGGGACCCGGTTGGGTGCGCCAGGGAAACGGCGGCACCCGAACAGGCAGGTGGCGCGGCGGAAACCGCCACGACACGCCGCACTCCCTACGCCGGAATGATCCGGATCAGGTTCCAAGGGACTTTCTCAACTCCGGCGGACGCCGGAGTACCCCTGGCGGCAATGCGTGAACAATAACGGCCCACACCGCCCGCGCCAGTGCGGTCCCGGCTTGCCCGGTTTCCACACGCAGGCGAACTTCCATTTTCGCGATGCCATCAACGATTTCCCGCTTCTTCTCGTCGCCGGCCGCGGCGCGCGCCCTCGTCTGGACCACGCTCGCACTCACGGTGGTCGTGGGCGCGGTGTCGCTGGTCCTCCTCGAGTCGCGCATCCGCGCCGACGACGAGGCGCTGCTGGTGTCACGCCGGGACGCGCGGCGCGCCGAGATCGTGCGATGGCACGGCGACCTGGTGCGCGCCAGCCGCGCCATTGCCGCCGCGCGCCCGGTGAATGCATCGCTTCGCCTGGCGCTCGCCGATCCGGCGCGCGGCGACCAGACCCTTGCCACGCTCGACGGCATGCGCACCGCGCTCGAGGTCGCCGACTGGCTCGACTGGTTCCTTGTAGACACGACGGGACGCGTGGTCGCGTCGTCCGGCATTTCGCGCACCGCGGCCATGGCGCGCTGGACGGAGACCCCGCGCCTGCGCCGCGCCTTCGGCGGCAACACGGTGGTCAGCGCCCCGATGCCGCTTTCCTCGCCGGCCCGTATCGGCGCGTCCGAGCGGCGCACCGGTGACCCGATCGTCACCATCGCCACGCCGGTGCGTGACGACGACGATCGCATCGTCGGCGCCCTGCTCTTCGACGCGCCCATGGCCGTGCGGCTCGACGTCAGCCGTACGTGGAGCACCGGCGACACCTACCTCGTGCGACGCGATGGCGTCTTTGCCAGTTCGCCGCGCTTCGACAGCACCCTGCACCACGCGGGACTGGTCGTCGGAGACTCGACCTCGGTGGCCTTCCGGCTGGCCGCGCGCGATCCGGGCGTCCGCCTCTCCACGACACGTGGAGTGCGCGGTACGCCGGCCAGTTGGCCGCTGACGCATGCCGCCGCCGAGGTCACGCGCGGGGCCACCGACGTCGACATGCGCGGCTACCGCAACTATCGTGGCGCCATCGTCGTCGGCGCCTGGACGTACATTCCGGAAATCGATGCCGGGCTGATCTTCGAGATTGAAGCCGCCGAGGCCTTCGCGCAGCTGCGCATCCTGCGCTGGCTGTTTATCACGCTGACCGCGGTGCTGCTGTTCAACGCGGGGATTGCCGCAATCAACCGGCGGCGCGCCCAGCGCCAGCGCGAACTGCGCAAGGCCGCCGAGACGCTGCTGGTGGCCGCCAAGGACCAGGCCGAAGCCGCGTCGCGCGCCAAGAGCGAGTTCCTGGCGACGATGAGCCACGAAATCCGGACGCCGATGAATGGCGTCATCGGCATGACCTCGCTGCTCGCCGAGACCCCGCTCAACACCGAGCAGCGCTCGTACCTCGAGACGGCGCAACGGTCGGCCGAGCACCTGCTCAGCGTCATCAACGACATCCTCGATTTCTCCAAGATCGAGGCGGGCAAGCTCGGGCTCGATCCCATTCCGTTCGACCTGCAGGTCGCCGTGGCCGAGGTCGCCGACCTGCTCGCGCCGCGCGCGCGTGAAAAGGGCGTCGAGATCGTGGTGCGCATCGCGCCAGATGCCCCGCGACGAGTCATCGGCGACAGTGGACGCATTCGCCAGGTGCTGCTGAACCTCACCGGAAACGCGGTCAAGTTCACCGAGCGCGGACACGTGCTGATCGACCTGGAACGACGGGACGCTCCGCCCGGTTTCGCCGGCCTGCGGGTGGGCGTGCAGGACACGGGCATCGGCATTCCCCCCGATCAGCTGGCCACGCTGTTCGACCCGTTCGAGCAGGGCGACTCATCCACGACGCGCCGTTTCGGCGGCACGGGCCTCGGGCTTTCCATCAGCCGGCGGCTGGTGGACCTCATGAACGGAACGCTGACGGTGGACAGCACCGAGGGCACGGGTTCGACGTTCCGGTTCGAGCTGACGCTCCCGGTCGACCCGAACTCGGTGCCCGTGCCGGCACCTGCCCCGGAACTGCGCGGCGTGCGCGCGCTGGTGGTGGACGACAACGACGTCGGGCTTCGCGTGCTGCGCGAGCGGTTGACGTCGTGGGGCATGCGCGTTGGCGTCGCCGCCGACGGGGTACGCGCGATCACCGAGATCCGGCGCGCCAGCGTCGAGGGTGATCCATACCGACTGGCGGTGGTGGACTACCTCATGCCAGGCGCCGACGGTGAGAGCGTTGGACGCGCCGTACGAGCCGATCCGACGCTCCAGCCTATCGGGCTCATTCTCGCCACGTCGGCATCCTTGCGCGGCGACGCCGCTCGCTTTCAGCAGGTGGGATACGATGGCTACCTGCCAAAGCCGCTGCGTACCGACACGCTGCAGGCCATGATCGAGGCCGTGCTGGCCCGGGAGACGCCCGGCGCACCCGACCTCCCGCTCTTGACCCAGCACTTGCTGGCCGAGCAGGCCTCGACGGCGCACGACGCCACCCGGCAGAGTTCGCTCCCCATGCCGCGCTCGGCGGCGCGCGCGCGGCTGCGCATCCTGCTGGTCGAGGACGACGTGGTGAACCAGATCATCGCGCGCAAGATGCTCGAGTCGCTGCATTGCGAGGTGGACATCGCCATCGACGGGATGCAGGCCGTGGACAAGGCGCTGATGCATCCCTACGACGCCGTGCTGATGGACTGTCACCTGCCGCTCCTCGACGGGTACGAGGCCACGAGGCGCATCCGGGCGGCCGAAGGGAGCAATCGCCGCCTGCAGATCGTCGCGCTCACGGCGAGCGCGCTCGACGACGAGCGCGAGCGCTGTCTCGAAGCCGGCATGGACGACTTCGTGAGCAAGCCCACCAAGCTCGGCGACGTGCGCGCCGCCCTGGACCGCGTGCTGGACCGCGAAATCGCGCTGGCGGTGAATCGCACTCCCGGGCCGCCCTGACGAAACCGGAATCCGCCTGTAATTGCCCGTATGCCGTGCGCGGACGCGCCGCGCGCCCATCACATCAATCAACGCTTGGGAGAACACCGTAATGACGCGGTCGCGCCTCGCCCTGTTCGCCGTCAGTTCCGTCGCCCTCGTGCTCGTCGCGGCCTCCACCGCCTCCAGGGCCACGGCCCGTGCGCGCGTGCAGGAAGCGCAGCCGTTCGTCACCGCCGCCAATCCGGTGGCCGCGGGAGAGTACCTGACGGTCGTCGCGGGGTGCCACGACTGCCACACGGAGGGCTGGGTGGAGAAGAAGGGGAACGTGCCGAACGAGGACCGGATGACCGGGAGCACGGTGGGCTTCTACGGTCCGTGGGGGACGACCTACTCCAAGAACCTCCGGCAGATCGTCCAGCGCCACACCGAAGACGAGTGGGTGGACATCATGCGCACCGCCGACCACGGCGAGGGCAAGATGCCGATGCCCTGGCACGATGCGCAGAAGTTCAGCGACAAGGACCTGCGCTCGATGTTCCAGTACACCAAGTCGCTCGGGCCCAAGCCGTACCGCCTGCCGCGCAACTTGGCACCCGGCGTCAAGCCGACGAGTTCGTACATCGACCTGACGGTGCACGATTCGACGGCCGGCAAGTAGCGCGAGTCGTCACTCCATGTTCTGGTCGTCCTCGACGCTGCCCGTTGCCGCGACCGGCTTCTTGAACCAGGTGCCATCGGCCACGTTGTTGGCCGCCAGGCCCTCGATCCGCGCCATCTCGGCCGCACTCAGCGGCGAGAAGCTCTTGGCAATGGCCACGTTCTCCTCGAGCTGCTCCACCGTCTTGCACCCGATGATCACCGTGGTGACCGGCAGGGTCAGCACGTAGCTCATCGCGTCCTTCATCGTGGTCACCGCGCCGGGCTTGAACAGCCGGTCGCGCGCCGGAATCTTCATCCCGATGATGCCCATCTTCTTCCTGTTCGCCAGCGGCAGCAGCTCCTGCTGGAACGACAGCCGATGCGTGTCGGCCGCGTTGAGGGCCATCAGGATGGTGTCGAAGTCAAACCGCGCGATGCCCCGGGCCAGCACCGCCGGATCGAAGTGGCCGGTGATGCCGAGGAAGCGCACCATCTTCTGGTCGCGGGCCTCGATCAGCGCTTCGATGGCGCCGTCCTTGCCGAATATCTGGTCGAGTTGCTCGTCACGCGCGATGTTGTGCAGTTGCCAGAGGTCCAGGTGATCCGTCTTCAGCAGCTTGAGACTCTGCTCGAGCAGCCGCAGCGATCCATCGCGCGTGCGATCGTCGGTCTTGCTGGCGAGGAAGACCTCCTTTCTGCGGGTCGCCATGACTTCGCCGACGAAGGTCTGGCTGATGCCGTCGAGCTCCCACCGCTGCCTGGAGGCGTCACGCGGGCGACCGTACGCCGCCGCCGTGTCGATGTAGTTGACGCCGAGGTCGATGGCCCGGTTGATGATGGCGATCGACACATCGTGCTTCTCGGCCTGCTCGATGGACGCCTGGCCGCCGAGACTGAACAGGCCCGCCACGTGGCCGGTCCGGCCCAGAGGGCGCCCCGGCAACGGCAGCGCGGCGCCGGCGAGGTTGGGTGCGATCGCCAATCCAGCGGCGCCGGCGACGCCGAGTTTCACGAATTCCCGGCGGGTCAGGTCTTCAGTCATCTGTCTTCTCCGAATTCTGGGGCCGATAGGTCGGCCGAACTGGACACACGCACTCTGTGGTTTCGGGGGGACAGGGCGCTGCGCTGAGACGACCAAAGTATGCGACGGCCAGGCGTCATGAGCAATGTCGCGCTCCGCGGTCGCGCTCCGCGGTTTGTCGCGCTCCGCGGTTCGGCCGCGCTCCGCGGTCGCGTGTCGACGGACGTCTCCAAGGCGAGGCGTGGCGCGGAACGTAATGGCCCCGCCAGCGACAACCGCCGGCGGGGCCATTACGTAGATTCCATAGCTGGGGAGGGGATCGAAC
>JBBTFF010000137.1:0-16735 GCA_038041995.1 Gemmatimonadota bacterium
CCGGCCGGAACATGCCGAAAACATATGGTTGAGAAGGGGACCGGAGCGCAGACCTCCCATCCCTCTCCCTCGGTGCTCACCCAATCGGCGAAGGTGCGGGCCAACTGGCAATGGTGACGAATTCTGGCGGCAATACCGTCGGCGCCGAAAGCCCGAACCACCATCCAGAGCTTGAGCGCACGGAACCGCCGGCCAAGCTGGAGGCCGTAGTCCATATAGTTGACGACCTGGTCACCTTCCGGCGTGGTGAGGTACTCCGGAACCAGCGAGAACGCGCGGCGCAGGACGTCGGGGTGTCGCGTGAAGAGCACCGAGCAGTCCATGGGGGTGAAGAGCCACTTGTGCGGATTCACCACCAGCGAGTCGGCCTGGTCGATGCCGGCAAACAGCGTACGCATCTCGGGCACGGCCATCGCCGAGCCGCCGTAGGCGCCGTCGACGTGCAGCCACAGGCTCTCCCGTTTGCAGATGGCCGCGAGGTCGGCAATCGGGTCGACACTGGTCATGCTCGTGGTGCCGGCGGTTGCCACCACGGCGAGCGCGCGAAACCCCTGTGCGCGATCGGCCATGATGGCGCGGGAGAGCGCGTCGGGGCGCATGCGAAAGTCGCGGTCACTGGCCACGTGGACCACGTTCTCGAGGCCCAGCCCGAGGGTCATGGCGGCCTTGTCCACCGACGAGTGCGCGTGTTCGCTGCAGTAGACGCGCAGCCGCGGGAGGTCGGCGCGTCCGGCCATGCCGCGCTGGCGAATGGCGAGCGCCGGGTCGCGTTCGCGCGCGGCGGCGAGGGCGTACATCGTCGAAATCGACGCCGTGTCGGTGATCATGCCAAACCAGCCGTCGCCCATGCCGAAGAGCTGCCGCAGCCAGTCGGTGACCACCTGCTCGAGTTCGGTGGCCACTGGCGAGGTGCGCCACAGCATGCCATTGAGGTTGAGCGCGGCGGTGACCATCTCGCCGAGGATGCCCGGCACCGACGCCGTGTTGGCGAAGTAGGCCAGGAATCCGGGGTGATTCCAGTGCGTGGCGCCAGGAAGCACGATGCGGTCGAGGTCGGCGATGATGGCGGCGAGCGACTCGGCGCTCTCCGGGGGCGACTTGGGGAGCTGGGCGCGGATGGCGCCGGGCGTGGTGCCGGCGAGCACGTCGTACTGGTCGACGTCGCGCAGGTAAGTGGCGATCCAGTCGGCCAGGCGGTGGGCGTGCCGGGCGAACTCCTCGGGGGCGAGGTCGGAAGTATTCGGCATGAGATGTAGGATGGTGCGGTGAACGTCTTGACGGCAACGGCAGGTGTAGCTTGTACGCGGTACGTTTTGCGGTGTACGAGAGAACCACAGAGTGCGACAGAGTGCGACAGAGCACGACGGAATACGACAGGATACGACAGAGTACGACGGACTTCATCCGTGATTCTCCGTGTGATCCGTGGTAAGCTGTTCAGGGAGCTTTCTCGTTGGAGGAGCCGTGAGCGCACCAGAACTGCTGCAGCAGGGCGTGGACCGGGGCATCATCACCGAGGAGCAGCGGGATGCGCTGCTCGCGCTTGGCATGCCCGGCCGGGAGCCGCGCGAGGCGGCGCGGACGTTCAACGGCATCACCATCGCCTACGGCGTGGGGGCGCTGGTGGTGCTCTTCGCCTTCGGCTGGTTCATGGTGGATCGCTGGCGCGTGCTGGGCGACTCCGGCGTCTTTGGGCTCGCCGTTGCCTACGCCGCCGTCTTCCTGATGGTGGCGCACGTGCTGCAGCGCGAGGGATTCGCCACCGCGCGCGGCGTGGCCGTGCTGCTGGCGGTGGCCATGGCGCCGCTGGCCATGCGTGCGCTGCTGCGGTGGATCGGGGTGTGGACGCCGGAGCTCGGGCTCATGTGTTCCACGCCGGTGCGACCGTTCGCGGCGTGCCAGGGTGAGCCGCTGGCCATTGAGCTGGCCGCCGTGGCGGCGGCGCTCTTTGCGCTGCGGAAGCTGCCGTTCCCACCGCTGATGATTCCCATCGCCGTCGTTTGCGTGACGCTTCCCGAGCGGATGATGCGTGACTGGACGCCGACCGACATCAATGGTGTGGTGGTCGGATGGCGTTTCATGGTGGTGGCCAGCCTGGTGGCGGCGGCGGCGTACACCCTCGACCAGCGCCGGCGCGACGGCGACTACGGATTCTGGCTCTGGATCGCGGCGTCGATCGCCGCGGTGATGGCTGGCGTGAACCTGTTTGGCGGCGATGCATCGCTGAGGCACGCCTTCCTGCCGGCCTCGCTGGTGGTGCTGGCCGGGGCGGTGATCCTGCGGCGCCGCGTGCTGGCCGTGCTGGGGATCATTGCGCTGTTCGGCTACCTCGCGTGGCTGGCGAACGACGTCTTCAAGCTGACGCTCGCGTTTCCGGTGCTGCTCGCCGCACTCGGCGTGGCCATCATCATCGTGACCGTCTGGCTGCAGCGGCGGTTCCCCGAGATCGTGCGCCGGCTGGGAGGTGACGTGTCGAAGCCGCCGCATTTCCCGGGCGGCGTGGCGGCGTTGCTGGCGCCCGCGCTGCTCGGGATACTGCTGATGCAGGATGCGCGGACGATCGATCGCGAACGCCGGGCTGACGCACGCAGCCGTGCGCACGCCAGCGCGTCGGAGGCGAGGGCGCGGCGGGACTCCGTCGCGCTGAAGCGCGCACAGCGGAGGCCATAGGCTCGTCTCTCACGAAACCTCGCTTGCACCCCCGACGTACCAATTCCAGACACACCACGACCGGTCGATCCCCGGGGGTTTCCGCATGTTGTTGCACGTCCTTCCGTTCGTTTTCGTCGCGACCTTCCAGGTGACGGTGAAGGCCGGCGTCGAGCGCCGCCCCATCGACAGCACCACGGCACGCGCGAAGAACGACACCATCAAGAAGTACGAGCGCAACGTCAGCTTCGGCATCCAGATTGGCGGCGGCAACGACGACGAGGACCGGCCGGCGGCCAGGCGTGTACCCGTCACCGATGACCTGCGGCGCACGGCGTTCAAGGATCCGGTGGCAAGAGACCTGCTTCTTCGCGCGCGCGTGGCGCGCCTCACGCAGGACTCGCTGCTGGTCAGCTACGACGCGCGCGCCTACCAGCGCTTCTCGGTGGGCATGGGCCTGCGCGCGCTCGGTCGCGAGCGCGTGCTGATGCGCCACGAAGACGTGTCGAACGTGAAGTGGCACCGCAAGTACGGCGCATTCGTGACGGTGAAGGGATCGCGTACCGCAATGCCGGTGGCAACGGAGGATGAGGAGAGCGAGAGCGTGGAGCAAGCCCAATATCCACCTTTGCCGTACTACCCCGGACGCGAAGACCTGTGGATCGGCAGTGGGCTGGCCAAAACCGAAGTGAACGAACGGGAGCTCGTGCACCCCATCGCCGAAGGGTCCGAAGCCTACTACACCTACGAGACGGGCGACTCCGTAATCATGACGCTTCCCGACCAGCGCCGCATCACGCTGCGCGAGATCAAGGTCGAGGCGCGCGCGCCCAAGTGGAACCTGGCGGTCGGGTCGTTCTGGTTCGACCAGACGTCGGCGCACCTCGTGCGCGCGGTCTACCGCCTGAGCGTGGCCATCGACATCTGGGCGATGGATGAGACCAAGCAGGACATGAAGGACGTCCCGCTGCTCGTGAGGCCGCTGATCACGCCCCTCAAGGTGACCGTCGATGCGATCAGCCTGGAGTACGGGCTGTACAACCAGCGCTTCTGGCTTCCCAAGCTGCAGGTGCTCGAGGCCAACGCGCAGGTGAGCCTCATGCGCGTGCCGGTGCAGATGGAGCAGCGCTTTCGCTACAACGAGGTCAACGGGCTCGACTCCATTCCCGGCATGCGAAAGCCGCCGTTGCGGTACGCCTACGTGCGCGACTCGCTCAGGAAGATGGGCGTCGATTCCGTGACGCGCGCGAAGCTGCTGAAAGAGTTCCTGGTGGTGCGCGACACGGCACGCCGCAAGCAGCGCGCGGCCGACTGCGCGGCGGGCGACACGTTTACCCGGACGAGCACGCGCTACAACGGCACGCTGGCGGTGGCGGTGCAGCTGCCGTGCGACAGCACCAAGCTGTCCAACTCGCCCGAGTTCAAGGGATCGCTGCTCGAGGCCGGCGAGTCGGTCTTCGGCACCGGCGAGATCGAGGAGCTGAAGCAGGCACTCGACTTCAACCTGCAGGCGGGGTGGATGCCGCAGAAGCCGGTGATCGAGTGGGGCCTGCCGTACACCCGCTACAATCGCGTGGAGGGCTTCAGCACGGGCCTGCAGTCGTCGATGACGCTCGGCCGCGGCTACACCGCCATTGCCGGTGCGCGCGGATCGTGGGCCGACCGGCAGTTGAACGGCGACCTGTCGATGGAACGCACCAACGGGCGGTCCACGATGCGCGGCACGCTCTTCCGGCGCTTGGCGGTGGCCGGCGACTTCGGGAGCCCCCTGTCGTTCGGCGCGGGGCTGGCGTCCCTGCTGTACGCGGGCGACGAAGGGTTCTACTATCGCGCGTGGGGCGGTGAAGTGACGGGCGTGACGCCGAGGTTCGGACGCACCGAGTGGCGACTGTTCGCGGAGCAGCAGTGGAACGCGCCCATGAACACGCGGTTTACGCTGCTTCGCGGCGCGCAGGATGATCGCGTGCTGCCGAACATCACGGCCGACAGCGCGATCCAGTACGGCGCCTCGGTGCGCCTTCAGAGGGGATGGGGGCTCGACACGCGCGGATTCCGGGCGAATGCCGATTTCCGTGCAGAGGGGGCGGCTGGCGATTTCGAGTATGGCCGGGGGCTGCTCGACCTTACCGTGTCGCACGGCCTTCCGCTTGGAACGCAGCTGGCGATCACCACATCGGCCGGCAGCACGGCCGGCACGGCGCCGGCGCAGCGCGCCTTCCAGTTGGGTGGCCTGCAGACCGTCCGCGGCAACAGACCGGGTACCATGAGCGGCAATGCGTTCTGGATGGGGCGTGGCGAGTTGGCGTTGAATCGCCGCGCGGTGAAGCCGGTGCTCTTTGGCGACGTGGGCTGGGCCGGTGACCGGACGAACTTCTCCAGGCCCGGGCGCCCGATGAGCGGAGTGGGCGTGGGGGCCTCTGTGCTCGACGGGATGATCCGGTTCGATGTGGCGCGCGGGCTGTACCCGCAGAAGGCGTTTCGGATCGACCTGTCCGTTGAGGCGAGGTTCTAGCCCGAGAGGCAGGATGGGTACGGGGTGCGAGGGCTTGGTATAGGGTGAGGAGTGGAGGTTGGGGGAGGGGTACGAGGGATGCCGTGTTTCCCGCGCCCCACGACTCCACTCATTCCCCCGCACCAGGGCCGCGCACCCCGCACCCTACCTGTGTGATCGGTGCGAGGGTTGCGGAAACCAGGGAAAGGGCGTCAAATCACCAAGGGTTCCCCGCCACTTCATCCTGGTTCTCGTGATCGACCGCACCCACGCATCTGGCGACGCCGCATTACGCGGCGAGATCCTGTACTGGCAGGGCAGGTACCGGATCGGGCTCGCTGCGATCATCGCCGGTACCGCGCTGCTGCTGCGTGCGCTGGGAGTGGTGTCGGGACAGTCGCTGGCCGTTGCGAGGCTGGGGGAAGACGGGACCACGCAGGCGTTTGGCGCAGCGGCGCTGGCCTACATCCTGTTCGTCATGGCGCTACGGTGGCGCCTTGGCGTGCGGCGGCAGGCGTCCTGGCAGTTGGTTGGCATGATGAACGTCGCCGACGTGGTGGTGATCTACCTGTGCGCCCTGCTGCTGACCCCGGTGGATCAGTACGACCGGACGCTCATCCTCTCGGTGTTCCTGGTCCAGTTCACCCAGCTGTACTTCGGCTGGCGGATGACGCTCATCCAGCTGGGCAGCGTAGCGATCGGCTACACGACGCTCATCGCCATGGCGCGCAGGGCGGGAACGCTATCCGCGCCCAGCGAACAGCTGTGGACCTTTGCGCTGTTCTGCACGGGCGCCCTGGTGTACGCCTGGCTGCTGGGACACCAGGGCGATCGCATGCGTCGCCTCACGCACCTGTTCGAGCGAGCGAGCGAGGGTGACTTCGACCAGCCGTATGAGGACCGCCACGACCAATTCCCCGACCACATCACGGAGATCGGGCGCGCGTTCAACCACCTGCGCGGGCACCTGGAAACGATCATCCTCACCGACCAGTTGAGCGGCTGCTTCAACCGTCGTGGGTTCGAGCAGTTTGCGGCGCGCGAAGTGTCGCGCGGGATCCGCGCCAAGTGGGGGATTGCCATCCTCGCGCTCGACGTTGACCACTTCAAGCAGATCAACGACGACTTCGGGCACCTCACCGGCGACGAGGCGATCAAGGAGATCGGCGCGCTGCTGCGCGATACGGCGCGAGCCGGCGACGTGGTCGCCCGCACCGGCGGGGAGGAATTCGCGATCCTGGCCCCCGATACCGACGCCGCGGGCGCCGTGCACCTGGCCGACCGCGTCCTGCAGGCGTTCCGCACGCGGGCCTTCACGAGTGTACGCGGGCAGATGCCGATCACGATCAGCATTGGGGTGGCATCGGACGAAGCAGGCACCGAGGACATCGTGCGTACGCTCACGGCGCGTGCGGACGAGGCGCTGTACGTGGCCAAGCGCAACGGTCGCGACCATGCGGTGCTCTGGCAGACTGGCATGCGCGTCTTCGACGCCGGTGGGCGGCCCTCGCGCGAGCTCGGGCGCCTTCCCTAGCACATACGCCGTCGATCGACTGCTGGCCACAGAAGAACACAGACGAACACAGAGATGAAGAAAGGGAGTCCGAATCTCCGGGCTCCCTTTCTTCATCTCCGCGTCCTCTGTCGTATTCTGTCGTATTCTTTCCTTCAGATCGCCATCGTCCCTTCCGAGACGAGCACCGCCGAGCCGCCGACGCGAATGGCGGTCACCGCCCCGTCGGCTTTGTCGGCTTCGATCTCCAACCGGCTCGGACGTCCCATCTCCACGCCCTGGTCGATGGTCCACCGCAGCGTGCCACCGCGGATGCGCGACCGCGCGGCAAGGTAGCCGGCGAAGGCAGCGGCCGCCGAACCCGTGGCCGGATCCTCGGGCACGCTGATGCCCGGCGCGAACATCCGCGCGCGGTAGTGGAGCTCACCGCCATCGGGATCGGCGGCGTACACCCAGATCATTGATGCCCAGGCGTTCGCCAGCGTCTCCTCCCACCGGTCGACCTTCACGCGCGCCCGGCCCAGGGCGTCGACGCCCGTCAGCGGGACGATGAGGAACGGCAGTCCGCACGAGACAGCCTGCGGCTTCTCGGAGGTGCCCAACAGGTCGCCCGTTTCGAGCCCCAGCATGCGCGCGATCACGCCGCGCGACGGCACCGGCGGGCCAACCTCGGGAAGCTTGGCCACGCTCAACTGGGCCCATCCACCCCCGACGTGCGAGTCGCGAATGACCACGGGAACCGGGCCGACGTTTTCCTCGAAGACGATGCGGGTCTCCCCGTCGGTCAGCGGGATTTCCCCGATGGCCGCGAGCACCACCGCGGTGCCCACCGTCGGATGCCCGGCGAATGGCACCTCGCCCCCCGGCGTGAAGATGCGCACCCGTCGCGTGTGCGCCGGCTGCTCGGCCGGGTACACGAACGTCGTCTCCGAATAGTTGAACTCCCGGCAGATCGGGAGGAGCAGGTCCTCGGGGATCCCGCGGGCGTCCGGAATGACGGCCAACTGGTTGCCGCCGAACCGGAAGTTCGTGAAGACATCGGACGTGATGAAGCGGATGGTGGGCACGTGGCGACCGGATGATGACGGATGACGGACGACAGATGAAGGACGACAGATGACGGACAGCGGACGGCATAGAGTGTACAGCTTACGGCTGCTGTACGCTCACGTGGCTTGCCTGCGAGCCCTACTCCTCATCCATGAATGGGTACCGGTAATCCGTCGGCGGCACGAAGGTCTCCTTGATCGTGCGCGCGCTGACCCAGCGCATGAGGTTCATCTTGGAGCCGGCCTTGTCGTTGGTGCCGCTGCCGCGTGCGCCGCCGAACGGCTGCTGGCCCACCGTTGCACCCGTCGGCTTGTCGTTCACGTAGAAGTTGCCCGCCGCGTTGCGCAGCGCCGTGTGCGCCTCGAGGATCGCCTTGCGGTCTCGCGAGAATACGGCGCCGGTGAGCGCGTAGGGCGAGGTGCTGTCCACCAGTTTGAGCGTGTCCAGCCACTTGGCGTCGTCGTACACGTAGCAGGTGAGCACCGGGCCGAAGATCTCCTCGCAAAGCAGGCGGTACGACGGATCTTCCGTCTGCACGAGGGTGGGCTCGATGAACCACCCCTTCTCACCGTGCGCCTTGCCGCCGGCGAGCACCTTGGCATTCTTGTTGGCGTCGGCCAGGTATTCGCTGATGTTGTTGAAGGACTTCTTGTCGATCACGGCACCCATGAAATTCCGGAAGTCGGCGACGTCGCCCATCTTGATCTCGGCGATCATCTCCTGCGCGTACGCCAGCGTTGCCTTCCAGAGGGACTTGGGGATGTAGGCGCGGCTGGCCGCCGAGCACTTCTGCCCCTGGTACTCGAACCCGCCGCGCACGATGGCGACGGCCACCGCTTTCGCGTCAGCCGACGGATGGGCGACGATGAAGTCCTTGCCGCCCGTCTCCCCGACGATGCGCGGGTACGAGCGGTAGCGCCCCATGTTCTTGCCGATCGTCTCCCACATGGAGTTGAAGACTTCGTTGGAGCCGGTGAAGTGCACGCCGGCCAGGTCGCGATGCGAGAGCGCCACCTCGGATATGGCGGCGGCGTTTCCCGGGAGGAAGTTGATGACGCCCGGCGGCAACCCGGCCTCGACCATCAACTGGTGCATGTACCACGAGGAGAGCACGGCCGTGCCCGCCGGCTTCCACAGCACCACATTGCCCATGAGCGCCGGCGCCGACGTCAGGTTGCCGCCGATGGCCGTAAAGTTGAACGGCGACACGGCATAGACGAACCCTTCGAGCGGGCGGTAGTCGCTCTGGTTCCACATGCCCGGCGCCGACACGGGCTGCTCGGTGTACAGTTCCTGCGCGAAGTGCGCGTTGAACCGGAAAAAGTCCGTCATTTCGCAGGCGGCGTCGATTTCCGACTGGTAGACGGTCTTGGACTGGCCAAGCATCGTGGCCGCATTCAGCGTGGATCGCCACGTCGTGGACAGCAGCTCCGCCGCGCGCAGCATCACGGTGGCGCGGTCTTCCCAGCGCCACGACGCCCACTCCTTCTGCGCCTCGGCACCAGCGGTAATGGCCGCCGTCACGTCCTCCGGGCGCGCCCGGTGGAACCGGGCAATCACGTGCTGGTGGTCGTGCGGCGAGCGAACGTCGGTGAGTTCGCCCGTGTGAATTTCCTTGCCGCCCACCACCACCGGGATCTCGGGGCACTCGCCCGACATGGCGGCGAGGCGGCGCTTCAGCTCCGCCTTCTCCGGTGATCCGGGGGCATACGACCTGATCGGGTCATTGACCGGGGGCGGGACGCGACGAATACCGTTTATGGGGGCGCTGGATGAGTGCATGACTTTGGGCCTCGGGCGGGAAGATTAAGGGGCCGATCCATAAAGATAACCACGTCGTGGGCGGCCGTTCAGCGCCGGGCCCCCTCGCGTCCCTTGGATATCACAGGCACATTACCATCAACTATCTCAAGTAGTGGGTCCCGAGTGCGCGTATTGCTTGCCGACGACGACGCCTTCATGCGTCTGCTGTACGAGGAGGTGCTGCGCTCCTGCGGTCACGAGCCCATTTCGGCGAACGACGGCAAGGAGGCCTGGGCGACCTTCGAGCGTGAAGTCACGCCGCTGGTGATCCTCGACTGGCTGATGCCGGGCCTCGACGGCCTCGAAGTCTGCCGGCGGATCCGGGCGCACCCGGAGGGTGACACGACCTTCGTGCTGCTGGTGACGGCGCGCGATGGCGCCGAGGACCTGACCGCCGTGCTTGACGCGGGGGCCGACGACTACATGTCGAAGCCGGTGACCCCGGACAACCTCCAGGCCCGAGTGCGCATCGCCGAGCGGCGCATCGAGGTATCGCGGGCGCGGAAGACCGCCGAGGAGGAACTGCGCCGTGCGCGGTACCTGGCGGGGATTGGCGAGACAACGCTGACGATCCAGCACGAAATCAACAACCCGCTGGCCGCGCTCCTCGCCAACGTCTCGCTCATTCGCGCCGGCGTGCTGGACAAGGAGGAAGCCGGCGACGCCATGGTGGTGATCGAGGAGCAGACCCGGCGCATTGCCGAGGTGGTGAAGCGCCTGCGGGAGATCGAACGCGAGCGCAGCGCGATATCGGTGGAGTACCTCGGCGAGGCGCGAATGATCGATCTGCGCGGCGACGGAGGGGCAGGCAAAGGCACGGGTACGGGCACGGGAACAGGCACCGGGAAATGATGCGCCGGCTGGGGTCACATCCCAGCGATGCCGGCGGCATGCACATGGCCGCGCGTCGCGCGGGTGCGGCGGCGATGACCGCGCTGCAGGTGTTCACCGCGCCCCCCACGTACTACGGCGACAAGGCGGGCATGAAGGGCGACAAGGTGGCCCGCTTCCACGCGGCGCTGGCCGAGGGGGGCATCGAACCCCGAAGCGTACTGGTACACGCCGCCTACGTACTGAACACCGCGTCGCCCGAGGAAGAGAAGGCGACGCGCTCCCGCGCCGGGCTGGCCAAGGAGCTCGAACGCACGCAGGCCATTGGCGCGCTGGGATGCTGCTTCCACCCCGGTTCAGCGGGGACGAGCGACCCGGAGCAGGCCGCCATTCGGGTGGGCGAGACGATCCGCGCCGCGGTGCAGGGGGTCGCCGGCACGGCGCGTGTGCTGGTGGAGAACACCGCCGGGGCGGGGAAGACGATGGGACGCACCCCCGAGGAAATAGCGCTGATGCTGGCCCAGGTTCCCTCGGAGCTGCGGCATCGCACCGGATACGGGCTCGACACCTGCCACCTGTTCGCGGCGGGGCACGACATCAAGTCGAGTCCCGAGTCGCTGCGCGCGGTGCTCGACCGGTTCGAGCAGGTGATCGGGGAGGCGCCCGCCTTCTTTCACCTGAACGACAGCCAGCACCCACTCGGCTCGAACAAGGACCGCCATGCCCTGCTGGGAGCGGGGGAGATCGGCGAAGCGCCCTTTCGCTGGCTGCTTGCCGACCCGCGCTCGGTGGCGGTCCCGTGCGTGCTCGAGACGCCACACGACCGCGACGAGACAGCGGCCGACGACGCGACGGCCGATCCGGCCGACCTGCGCATGATGGCGTTGCTGCGCTCGTGGGGCGTGCTTCCGGGGGTCTGACCGGCGGTTTTCCCTCTTGGCGCGGCGGCCGTGCGGCCGGGAAGTTCCGCGTCTCCAGAGGGAAACGCTATTGCGCTCAGAGGGAAACGTCTTACTTTCGAGTCGTCGGGGCGCGTGTTCTACCGGGAGAGCGCCGACCGCGAACATCCTTACCAGGAGATCTCAGAATGGCTGCGAAGAAGAAGGCTGCGAAGAAGCCGGCGAAGAAGGCCGCGAAGAAGGCTGCAAAGAAGCCCGCGAAGAAGGCTGCGAAGAAGAAGTCAGCGCGCAAGCCGAATGCGGCGTTCATGAAGCCGGTTCAGCCCGATGCGGTGCTCGCCGCGATCGTCGGCGACAAGCCGCTGCCCCGCACCGAGATCATGAAGAAGACGTGGGTCTACATCAAGAAGTACAACCTTCAGGACAAGAAGAACCGTCGCCAGATCAATGCCGACGACAAGCTGAAGGCGCTCTTCGGCGGCAAGGCGTCGGTGACGATGTTCGAGATGACGAAGTACATCTTCAAGCACGCCAAGTAAGGCACGCCCGCAGTAGCTTTGAGGGGCGCCCGCGAGGGCGCCCTTCGCATTGTTCGGCCCTCATTCCGGCACCCTCGGCTTGCAACGGCACGACGCCATGGCGGGTTCCCTGCGCGAACGGCTCGTCCTGTTCGTGGGCGGCGCCGTGTGGATCATGCTCACCGGCGTGCTCGACTACATCACCGGCGTCGAATACCGGTTCTTCCCGCTCTACCTCCTGCCGATCTGCCTGGTGGCCTGGCGCATGGGCTTCCCCAGCACGATTACCGCGGCGTGGCTCAGCGCGGCGACCTGGCTGGTGTCGAATTACCTGGGCGGACTGAGCTTCTCCAGCAATCTCGTTTGGGTGGCGAACACGATCACGCAGGGCCTCTCGTTCAGCTTCGTGGGCGTGCTGGTGGTCGTGTCGCGGCGGGCGTTCGCGCTGGCCCACACACGCAGCCGCATCGACGACCTCACCCAGCTGCTGAACACGCGGGCCTTTTCCGAGGAAGCCTCGCGGATGATCGCGCTCTGCAACCGCCATGGACGTCCAGTGACCGTGGCGTACCTCGATCTCGACCACTTCAAGCAGGTGAATGACCGCTTCGGCCACGCACGTGGCGATCAGGTTCTTTTCACCGTGGCGTCGGCGCTGCGCGAGGCGGCTCGCGACAGCGACCTCGTAGCCCGCCTCGGCGGTGACGAATTCGCCCTGCTGCTGCCGGAAACGGACGAAACCGGCGCTGCCGTCGTGCTCGAGCGCGCTCGCGCGAACGTCATCCGGTCCCTCCGCGACGAGACGGTCCGAGTGACGGCGAGCATCGGCGCGGTCACGGGCCGGCCGGGGAAGCGGCTCGTCGACGAGCTGTTGAAACTCGCGGACGCCAACCTCTATGCGGCGAAGGCGCGCGGCAAGGACTGCGTCGTTCTGGCGGCGCTGGGCGACTGACGCCGCAGGGCGGCGCCCTTGAACCGCACGGCGCGCGCCGCACATTTCATCAGGTTAGCCCCCAACTTCCCCAGCACGAGATCCGTGGCCAAGAAGAACGCCGAGAAGCCCAAGAGTGTCGTGGCCGCTGCCCGCAATGGTGGCCGCAGTTCCAAGCCGTTTTCACGACGCGCGTGGGAGAACTTCAAGTCGATCGCCGGCACGCTGGCGATCTTCCTGTTCATCCGCGCGTTCTTCATCGAAGCGTATCGCATTCCGTCGGGGTCGATGATCCCGTCGCTGCTGATCGGTGACTGGCTGTTCGTCAACAAGCTCAGGTACGGTCCGCACGTGCCGTTCACGAAGTACAACCTGCCGGGATACGCGGAGCCCAGGCGCGGCGACGTGGTGGTCTTCGTCTCACCCTACCAGCCTGACGAGGCGGAAATCGGCAACGATCCCACGCCGACGCTGGTCAAGCGGCTGGTGGGAATGCCGGGCGACACGATCTTCATGCGCGCCGGCGTGCTGCACGTCAACGGCATTCCGCAGCGGCAGGGGTACGGCGCCGACCAGAACCCCAAGGGTGACCCGAACGAGGTCAGCCCGCTGTTCGACTGGCAGAAGAAGGTGGCGCTCGCCAACTCCCGCTTTGGCCCGGCGCCGGCGCAACCCACCCACGACGAATGGGGGCCGCTGGTGGTCCCCGACAAGTACTTCTGGATGATGGGTGACAACCGCTACAACTCGAAGGACTCGCGCTACTGGGGCTTCGTGCCGCGCGACAATGTCCGCGGGCGTCCGTTGTTCATCTATTACACCTACGTTCCACAGGCCGAGAGCGACCGCGCGCTGTCGCCGCTCACGGATATCCGGTGGAAGCGGATAGGGCATCTGATCAGATAGTCGATAGTCGATAGTTGATAGTCGATAGTTGATAGTCGATAGTCGATAGAACGGACGGCGTAGAGCGTACTGCGTAGAGCTCACAGCTTCTTTTCAACCGAGGCCCCTCGTGAAGCGATTGGTCGCCCTCCTGCTCGCCTCCGCTCCGCTCGCCGCGCAGGCTCCCTCCGCTCTCCTCGACTCGGCGCGCGCCCGGCTGGCCGTGCTCGACGGCACGGTGCGCATCGCCGGGCTCGACAGCGCCGTCGAGGTGCGACGCGACACCTGGGGCATTCCCCACATCTACGCGCGCACGCAGCACGACTTGTTCCTGGCGCAGGGCTTCGTGGCCGCGCAGGACCGGTTGTGGCAGATGGAGATGTGGCGCCGCGCCGGCGAGGGGCGCTTGGCCGAGGTGCTCGGCCCGACGTTCGTGGAGAAGGACCGGATTGCGCGGGCGCTTCGCTACCGGGGCGACTGGAACGCCGAGTACGCCAGTTATGCACCCGATGCCCGTTCAATCTTGCAGGCGTTCGTGCAGGGGGTGAACGCGGCGATGGCCGACGCCAGGATGCGCAACGCACTGCCCATAGAGTTCTCGCTGCTCGGCATCGAGCCCACGCCGTGGACACCCGATGTGCCACTGCAACGCCTGGCGGCCTTCTCGATGACAGGGAACGCCAGCGGCGAGGCGGCGCGCGCGCACCTGGTGCACCTCCTTGGCGTCGAGCGGACGCAGTCCATCTGGCCGCTCGATCCGCCGCGAGCCATCGACCCGGTGCGCGGCCTCGACCTCACCGGCATCGACGAGGACGCCATCTCCGCGGTGATCAAGGCGGAGGCGCCCATCTCCTATGCGCGCATCCAGGGCTCGAACAACTGGGTGGTGAGCGGCGCAAAGACGGCGTCGGGGAAGCCGCTGCTCGCCAACGATCCGCATCGCACCGTGCAGAATCCCGCGCTGCGCTATCTCACGCACCTGGTCGGGCCGGGGTGGAATGTCATAGGTGC
Organism: Gemmatimonadota bacterium; assembly: GCA_038041995.1. GTDB lineage: Bacteria > Gemmatimonadota > Gemmatimonadetes > Gemmatimonadales > Gemmatimonadaceae > PNKL01. The sequence goes on from JBBTFF010000137.1 coordinate 14,582, forward strand.
CGGCGAGCCCGGCGTGCCCGGCGTGGCGGCCGGGCACAATGATCGCGTGGCATTCGGGTTCACCATCGTCGGCATGGACCAGCAGGACGTGTACGTCGAGTCCGTCGGTCCGTGCCCGGGTGATGCGGCCCCGGGTGTGCGCTGCTACCTGAACAACGCGCGCTGGAAGTCGCTGCGGCGCGAAGTCGACACGCTGCGTGTGGCTGGCGAGTCCCCCCGCGTGCTGGTCACCGAGTTCTCGGAGCACGGACCGATCGTCGGCGAAGACACGGCACGTCATCGCGCGTTTGCGCTGCGGTTTGTGGGCTCGGAACCCGGGACGGCGGGCTACATGGCGTCGCTTTCACTCAACCGCGCCAGCGACTGGCCCAGCTTCAAGGCGGCGGCGGCGCGATGGCGGTTGCCCACCGAGAACCTCGTTTACGCCGACGTGGACGGAAACATCGGCTGGGTGGCCGCCGGGTTGATGCCCCAGCGCCATTGGTCGGGCACCCTGCCGGTACCTGGAACCGGCGCATACGAGTGGAACGGCTTCCTGCCGTTCGATTCGCTGCCGATGACGTACAACCCACCCAGTGGTTTCGTGGCGACGGCCAACGACAACATCCTGCCGAGCGGCTACCGGCATCCGCTCAATTACGAATGGGCCACGCCGTACCGCGGCCAGCGTGTGCGCGACGTGCTGTCGGCGGGGACGGGCTTTACCGTGCAGTCGTTCCAGCGGCTCCAGCACGATGACCTCTCGCTCCCGGCGTCGCAGCTGGTGCCATTGCTCCTGTCGGCGGCGGCGCGGCGCGGGGTCGCCGCGCGAGCGGACGTGCAGCGCCTGGCGCGCTGGGACTTCCGGATGTCGCGCGAGGCCATTCAGCCGGTCTGGTTCCGGGCCTGGGTCGCTGCGCTGGGTGACCAGGTGTTCGAGCCGCGCATTCCCGCCGCGGCGCGCGTGGCCATCGACGAGCGCTGGGACCTGCCGACCCTCATCAGCCTGATGCGAACTCCCGACGCGGCATTCGGGCCCAGCCCCACGGCGGCGCGCGATTCGGTGATGATGGCCGCGCTCGACACCGCCGCGGCACGGGTGCTCAAGGCGTACGGCACCGACTCCACCGCTTGGCGATGGGGCGCGCTGCACCAGGCGAGCTTTCCGCATCCGCTGTCGCGCGCGTTCGACCTGCCGTCGGTGTCGCGAGGCGGCGACGGCAACACGGTGAACGCTTCGCCGGGACCAGGCACCCGCCAGACGAGCGGCGCTTCGTTCCGCGAGATCATCGACCTGGCCGATTGGGACCAATCGGTGGTCACCAGCGCGCCGGGGCAGAGCGGGCAGCCCGGCAGCCCGCACTATGGCGACCTGCTGGCGCTGTGGGGGAACGACGGCTACTTCCCATTGGTATTCAGCAGGAAAGCGGTAGAACGGGCGACGAGCCATGTGCTGATCCTGCAGCCTCCGACGGAAAAGACGCCGTAAGCTGTACGCTCTACGCCGTAAGCCGTACGTTCTCCGTCATCCGTCATCCGCCGCCCGCCATCCACCACCCGCCATTTACTTATGTCCCGTTCGCGATACCTGGCCCTGACGGCTGGCCTGTTCCTGGTTGCCTGCACAAAGGGGGTGACTACCGAGCCGAAGGTCGATCTCACCGCAGCCTTCAATCGGCAGGAATCGGTGTGGAACAGCCAGACGATCACGAACTACACGATGGAGCAGGAACGACTCTGTTTCTGCGCCGAGATGAAGAAAGTCCGACTGACAGTTCGCAACGGCGCGATCACCGAGGCGGTGTACCTCGATACGGGCGACCTTGTGCCGCCGGGAATCCGGGCGATGTACTACACGGTTCCCGAGCTCTTCACGCTCATGCGCGCACAGTACGCGGCCAATCCGTACATCATGGAAGTCCTGTGGGACGCAACCAAGGGCTATCCCGCCCAGATTCAGGTTGATCCCAGGAAGGAGATCGCCGATGACGAGTTCGTGATCAACTCCTCGAACGTGGTCAAGCTGACCGCGATGCGCTGACCCCATCCTGACTGTGGCGCCCCGCGCCGGTTGCGCCAAGGCGCGACCGGCGCGCACTCTTTTGGGGACCCTCTTCCGACAAATCCATGCGCATTCTCCAAGTCGTGCTCGTCCTCGCCGCCGTCACCACCAAC
>JBBTFF010000138.1:0-12857 GCA_038041995.1 Gemmatimonadota bacterium
TCACGCACGCGGCGCCCACCGACGCCGTACGGCTTGGACACCGCAAGATCGTGCGTCTGGCGTGGGAAGGAGGGTACGAGTCGACGCGCGCCTCCATGGAACTGCCGGTGGCGACGGCCCTCACCGGCGCGCTCGATGAGATGCTCGGCAAGCCCGTCCTGCGCGTCCCGACGCTCGGCGGTTCGCTGCCGACGTACCTTTTCAGCCGCACGCTCGGCGCGCCGCTGGTGATCCTGCCGATCGCCAATCACGATGACAACCAACACGCCAAGGACGAGAACCTCCGCCTGCAGAACCTCTGGGACGGGATCGACGCCTTCGCGGCAGTCATGACGCGAATGGATGCGTTCTGGCCTCGGGTGACGCCCTGAGGCAATCCTGCATTCCCGAACAGCCGACGCGAAGGTATGATTGCTGCATGCCACAGGAACCCGGCGACCACTTCGCCACCGAGAGTGCCGCGACGGCTGACGACGAAGCGCCGTCGCCGGAGGCGCCGCACGATGTCGTCGGCAAGGACGCCTTGCTGGCAGGTGTCGGTGGCGATGCCGAACTTCTGGGAGAGATGGCCGCATTGTTCCTCGACGAATGCCCCAGGCATGTCTCCGGCATCCGCCAGGCCGTGGACAGCCACGACGCTCGGTCGCTCGAGAGTGCCGCTCACGCCTTGAGGGGTTCGGTCTCGAATTTCACGGCTGGCCGGGCCTCGCAGGCTGCGCTGAGCCTGGAACTGATGGGCCGCGACGGAGACCTCACGGGGTCGGAGCAGGCCCTCGCCGCGCTGGAAGAGGAGCTCGAGCGCCTCAAACCGGTTTTGGAGGAGCTGAAATAATGGCGCCCGGATTGACCGTCCTCCTTGCCGATGACGACAAGGTCCAGACCCTGATGCTCTCCTCGCGGCTCAGGGCGAAGGGATACAGGGTGGAAGCGGCGTATGATGCCACCCAGACGTTCACGTCCGCAATGCGCGCCAAACCCGACGCGATTGTCCTCGACATTCAGATGCCGGGCGGCACCGGAATGCTGGTGCTGGAGCGGCTGAAGGCATCCACCAAGACCTCTCACATTCCGGTGATCGTGCTGAGCGGGAGCACCGATCCGCTTGCTGACGTTGCGGTCAGGAAACTCGGGGCCGATGTGTTCCTGGCCAAGCCCGTGGACGTCGACGAGTTGCTCGGCGCCCTGGCCCGTGTGCTGGGGCAGTCGCCCGAGGCAGCGTCGCAGAGTAATGCGCCAGGGTAGCGTCGAACGCTGCGTCATCCGCGTTCCGGTTCGACGGCTTCGGTGGTAGGATAGTCGGGTGTCCCCCGACCTCGACGACCTGTTCGTAGTCTTTCAGACGGCCCTGGCCGGCCGGTATTCCATCGACCGCGAGCTGGGACGCGGCGGCATGGGTGTGGTGTACCTGGCCCGTGAAGTGCATCTGGACCGCCTCGTCGCCATCAAGCTGCTGCCGCCGGACCGCGCCGCCGACGCGAGCCTGCGTGAGCGTTTCCTGCGTGAGGCGCGGCTCGCCGCCAAGCTGTCGCACCCGAACATCATCCCCATCCACGCGGTCGACGAGACCGACGGCTTTGTCTACTACGTGATGTCGTTCGTGGACGGCGAGTCGTTGGCCCAGCGCGTACGCAGCCGCGGACCGCTCGCCGCCTCGGAGGGTGTGCGGGTGCTGCGCGAAGCCGCGTGGGCGCTGGCCAGCGCCCATGCGCAGGGGCTGGTGCACCGCGACGTGAAGCCCGACAACATCCTCATCGAGGCCGTGTCGCACCGGGTACTGGTGGCCGACTTCGGCATTGCCGCCGCCACTGGCGACGCGTCTGGCGACGGCATCAGCGGCACCCCGGAATTCATGAGCCCCGAACAGGCCCTGGGACACGAGGTCGACGCGCGCAGCGACCTCTACTCGCTGGGCGCGACGGCGTTCTATGCCTTCTCCGGGCGCCTGCCGTTCGAAGGACGCACGGCCACCGAGGTGCTCGCCAAGCAGGTCACGCAACAAGCTCCCCTGCTCTCTGCCCAGGGCCTCTCCGTGCCGCGCAAGGTGGCGTCGCTGATTGACCGATGCCTCGCCAAGGACCCCTCTCATCGACCGGCGAGCGCCAGCGCGCTGGCCGAGCAGCTCGGCGTGGCACTCGAACAGCGGCGCGAGCTGCCGGTGGCGTTGCGCGCCTTCGTGCGGCGCAACGGGCGGCTGGACGGCGGCGGCACGCTGTTCATGGCGGCCGGAGTGCTGGTGGGGTCCATCGTCGTGGCCATCGGCCTTGGCGGGACGGCCGGATGGGCATCGCTCGGCCTGGGCCTGACCCTGCTGCCGTTCGCCGCGCTGGTGGACGCCGCGCGTCGTCTCGCCAAAATGGGCTTCGCCCACATGGATCTCGCCCCCGCCTTCAAGCTGGAACTCGAGAATTCGCGCGAGGAACACGCGTTGGCGCACGCGCGCGGGCCATCGGCCATCGAGAACCTCCTGAAGCTGACCGCGAAAGTCACAGGTGTCGCGTACGTGATCTCGATCATCGAGATCGCCCTCTCGTTCTTTTCGTCTCACGGCGACTCTACAAGCGCATGGGGGATCCGCCTGTACATTGTCGCCGGCACGGCGTTCTTCACCTCCCTGATCGGCTACCTCAGCCTCCTCCAGGGCCGCCGTGACGTCGACACCGGTTTCTGGGCGAAGGTATGGAACGGACGCATCGGTCGCACCGCCTGGGCCATCGCCCGGCGCCTGCTGCGCGGCAAGGTGGTGGAATCGGTCATCACGCATCGCCCCACCGAGCTGTCGCTCGGCATGGCCGCGGAACACCTCTACGAGAGCCTCCCCAGGGAGACACGCGAGGAACTGGACGACCTGCCGGCCATCCTGCAGCGCCTGCAGGACGACGCGCAGGCGCTGCGTCGCCATCTCGACGAACTGCAGGAAGCGTTGAACAACGCCGGCGAGGCCGCGTCGACCGCCGCCTACGAACCCGCCCTGCGTGACCGGGACGCCATTCAGGCCAGGCTGGCCGAGACGGTGGGCGCGCTCGAGACCATTCGGCTGAACCTGCTGCGCCTGCACGCCGGATCGCTGACGGTGGCGGGCCTCACCACGCACATCGGGCTTGCCGTTGATGTCTCGGCGGAAGTGGAGCGGATGCTGGCCGCGCAATCGGAGGTGGAAACGGTACTGAGATTTCCCAGGGATCTGGCTGTGACACCGAACTGAATCGGAATTCGGATTCCGGAATTGGCAATGCCGAATTCCGGTTCTATTTCACCAGCTCAATCGATATCGGAGCCCCCGTCGGCACGATCTTCACCACCCGCGGGTTCGACTTGCTGATCCACCACGTGACCGGTGTCTCGGTACCGGACATCTCCACCTTCCAGGTGTCGAACTCCCCGGCCGCCACCTTCACCTTCTCCTCGCCGGTGACCGTGAGAGCAAGCTGCGCCAGCGTCCCCTTGCCACTCTGGAACGCCGCCACCGGTATCTTCGCCCCCACCGCCCACTTCATCGCGCCCATCAGCGGCTGGATGGCGTTGTCGTCGATTGCCCCCTTGGGCATCTCGGCGTCCACCGCCGTCGTCTTGGGTCCCGTCTGGCTGGGCGTCGTCGCCGATCCCTTGGCCCGGGCACCGGCGTAGCTGACGTCGATCTTCACCGCCTGGCCGCCCTGCATGCCGGTCTGGTGCACCTCCTGCATCTCCAGCGCGTCGCTGAATGTCAGCGTCGTGCTCTGCTGCACCCCGGCCATCGCGATCGCCGTGGTCTCGGTGTACTTCCAGCCGCCGGTCACCTTCTCGAGTTTCGCGACCTGTGAGCCGATGGCGTTACCCTGCAGTATCACCGCGAAGGAATCGGTGCGCGCCACCAGTGCGCCCGCATCGACGTCGAGCGCCTTCACGGCGAAGTCGGCCGGCGTCATGGGCTCGCCATCCACGCTGATGATCTTCACCGGCGCGATCGCCTTGAGCTTTTCGTAGATCTTGCCACCGTCGCCGACCACGACGATGAGCGCGGCGTCGCGCTTGATGCCATCCTTCGCCGCCGCCCGGGCAATGGCCGGCGTCACCGCGGCCAGCTTCTGCCGGTACGTCTGCACGTAGTCGCCGGGGAGGCCGAGCAGGCGCGCCATCGTCACCTGTCCCGCCACCTGTGCCGACGTCTCCACCTGCAGCGGAAAGCGGCCGACCAGCGACGACTTGGCATCCTCGAACTCCTTGGTCTCGATGGTCTCGGCGCCGATGCGCTTCAGCTGGCTCAACAACTCCACCAGCGCCGAGTCGGTGACGTCGGTGCGCACTTCGGTATTCGCCTCGAAATGCCCCGTGCTCTTTTGGCGCGTGAAACCGGAACGGGAAGAGTACGTCCAGCCCTTTTGCTCACGCAGGATCAGCTCCAGCCGCGAGTTGGGACCGCCGCCGAGCACCTGATTGGCCAGGCGCGCACCGTAGACGCGTGGATCGCTTGGCCCCCACGTGAGGTTGCCGACGAGGATATTCGACTGCACCGATCCCGCCCGGTGCACCAGCAGGATCTCGGTGGTCGTGCGCGCGGACGGCAACGTGGCCGCGACCACGGCCGGCGCGGTGCCTGTCCATCGGGCGAACGCCGCCGTGGCCAGCTCCTTGGCCTTGGCCAGCGAGACGTCACCGGCAAATACGAGCAGTGCGCCGGAGGGGCGGAGGCGTGTCGCCTGGAACGCCTTGAGGTCCGCCTGCGTAATCGCCTTCACCGAGGCGGGATCAGGACGACGGCCGTACGGATGCGCACCGTAGAGTCCCCGGGCGACGAACCGCGCCGCGATTGCCGCGGGATCCGACTGCTCGAGTTGCAGCGCCGACAGCGTCTGCGTGCGCGCGAGTTCCACTTCCGTGGCCGCAAAGCTGGGACGCATCGTCGCATCGGCCATGAGTCCCATGCCGAACGCCGCGTCCCCGGTGAGGAAGCTGGCGCTGATGGTCATGAAGTCGGGATCGGCACTGGCCGCGATCGAGCCGCCAATGCCCTCGATGGCCGCCGAGAATTCATCGGCCGTGCGCGTCCCTGCACCCTTGGTGAGCAAGGCAGCGACCATGTCGGCCATCCCCACCTTGCCGTTGGGGTCGTACGTGCCACCCGCCGGGAACGCCAGCTGCACCGAGATGACGGGGAGCTTGTGGTTTTCGACCACCAGCAGTCGCAGGCCGTTGGGAAGCGTCGCTTCCTGAAACGGCGGGAACTGCGCCGCTTTCACCGGCATTGGCGCGGGCGGCTTCGTCGGAAAGTCCTGCGCCGAGAGCGTACCCGCGGCAGCGGCCAGCGCGAAGGTCACGAGTGTCGGGCGCATCACTTCTTCTCCGGCACGATGGTGATGGTGAGTGCGTTGTCGCCCCTCAGGTACGTGGCGGCCACACGCTTTATGTCATCGACGGTCACCCTGGCGTAACGGTCGAGGTCGGTGTTCACCGCCTCCGGCCCACCGAGGTACGTATTGGCAAACTGCACCGCTTCGGCGAGCGCAAGGGACCGCTGACGCTCGTTGATCTTGCCCGCGCGGTACTGGTTCTTGGCCTTGGTCAGTTCCTCGGCGCCCACGCCGGTTCGCGCGACCTGCGTGATCTCCTTGACGAGCAGCTTCTCCACCGAGTCGGCGGTGACTCCCTGGTTGGCGATCGCCAGCCCGAAGAACATCCCCGGACCCCGGCGCGGGCCGAACGGGTTCACCAGCGCCTGCGCGCCCAGCGCGGCCTTGGTGTCGCGGGCCAGCACCTTGTTCAGGCGCGAGCTCTCGCCCTGCCCGAGGATCGTGGCCAGGAGGTCGAGCGCCGGTCCGTCGGCGTGCGACGTGGCGGGAATCCGGTAGAGCGCGAGCACCGCCGGGAGCGTCGCCTTGTCGTCCTTCAATTCCTGGCGCAGCGCGCCCGGGTTGAAAGGCTGCTCGCAGGTGACGGCCGGCGGCGTCGGCTGCCGCGGAATGCCGCCGAAGTATTCCGCGATCAGTTGCTTCGCCTCGGCGGGGTTGAGGTCGCCGACGAGCGTGAGCACCGCGTTGTTGGGCGCGTAGTACGTCTTGAAGAACGACTGCACGTCCTCGACCTTTGCCGCCTCGAGATCACTCATGGACCCGATGAGCGAGTGGGCGTAGCCGAAGCACGACTTGGCATCGAACGCCAGGAGTGTTCCTTCCCAGATGGCCTTGGAGTACGGCTGGTTGTCCACGCGCAAGCGCCGCTCTTCCTTGACCGCATCGACCTGGTTCTTGAGCCCCTCGGCGGAGACGTTGAGCCCGCGCATCCGCTCGGCCTCGAGCCAGAGCGCAAGGTTCAGCCGGTTCGACGGCACCGTTGCGTAGTAGTACGTGATGTCGTAGTTCGTGGAGGCGTTATCGCTGCCGCCAGCGCGTTCTACGAGCTGCGAGTGCTCCACCTTCTTCAGGTTCTTCGAGCCCTGGAACATCATGTGCTCGAACAGGTGGGCAAAGCCGGTGCGCCCGGCGACTTCGTTGCGGGCGCCGACGTCGTACCAGAGGTCGACGGCAACTACCTGGCTGGAATGATCCTCGACCAGCTGGACGCGCAGGCCGTTGGGCAGCGTGTACGCATCGATCGCTATGCGGGCGGGATCCTGGGCGAGCGCGTTGGACGTCGCCAACAAAAGGACGGCGGCCAGGGCGGCGGTGAAGCGACGCATCGCGTGCTCCTGCATTGAGAAGGTGAAATCCGGGGGCGCGCCGGTGGGGCGCCGCGCCAGCCTGGTCGAATTCTACTGCTCCTGCCGGGCCTTACGGAACCGCGTGCGAAGCGGTTGCAGACCCGCCTACTTCGGTGGCTGCCCCGTTCCCGTGGAACCAAAGCCACCGGCGCGGTCGGTCGTCGGACGCACCTCGCCGAGCGTGAAGCCGAGCACCTCGTGGCGCGAGAGCACCATCTGGGCAATTCGCTCGCCATGCGTGATGACGAGTTCCCTGCTGCCGCCGTGGCGCACCGGCACGCACCACTCCTCGGGGTAGTCGGCGTCGATCGTCCCGGGAGCGTTGGCGATGACGATGTCGGTCTTGAGGCTCGTCCCCGAGCGCGGGCGCACCTGCGCCTCGATGCCGATGGGAAGCCGTGCCCGGAAGCCGAGGGGCACGAGGGCGCGCTCGCCGGCCTTCAGCACCAGCACGCTCTTGCCGCCGCGACGTTCCGTCGGCCGATCGATGGGCGCGCCGTCCGCAAAGACCCTGACCGAGCGAGCGTCCAGATAGGCGGACAGGTCATACCCGGCGCTGTGCGCGGTGGCGCGCTCGGGGGGGAGGACGTCGGGGTGCAGTGGTTCGAAGATGATGGTCGACACGAGACGGAGGACGGATGAATGGACGGGATGACGCGAGGTGGCGGTAATCTAGGGAATCGTCCGGCTCCCGTCTCCCGTCTTCCGTCCACCATTCGGCGCGGACTCACGGAACGAGAACCACCCGGCTACTGTATCAGTCATATGCGCCTTCGCCCAATCGCCGTCCTGCTGGTTGTCGCCGCAGCCTTCGCCACTGCAAGTACTGTCAGGGCCCAGCGCCCGTTCCCGCCGGGTGGGGGATCACAAGGCGGGCCGCCGGCCCCGCGATCAGCGCCGACGCCGTTTCCTGAACTCGGACAGGACACAACCTCACCCGAGGGCGTGGCACGGGCCGCGCAGGTGAAGTTCGAACGCTTCCGGCGCGACAACCTGCCCAACGCGCAGAGCGGACGCCCCGGCCGGTGCGACGAGCAGGTGGGCCGGTTCTGCTACTGGTACGACGAGAAGGCACCGAAGGCCCGGGAGCAGAGGGTCGTGACCGAGGCCCGCACGGTGCTCGTGCAACTGCTCGATTCCCTGGCGCGCGTGGTGCCCGTCAACCGGTGGATTGCCGGGCAGCGGGTCCGCTACCTGGCTGAATCGGAACGCTACGACGACGCGCTGAAGGCGGCGCAGGAGTGCCGGGCATCCGGCTGGTGGTGCAATGGCCTGGTGGCGTTCAGCCAGCACATGCGCGGCAACTACTGGGCGGCCGACAGCGGGTTCCGGGCCGTGCAGGATCAGATGGCGGATCGCGAGCGCTGCAGATGGCGCGACATCTCCATGCTCATCGATGACGACACGCGCCAGGCGTACCGCCGGATGCCGTGCGGCGCCGAGCGCGAGGCGTTCGAGGACCGCGTCTGGTGGTATTCCCGCACGCTGTACGGCATGCGCGGCAACGATTCCCGCTCGGAGTGGAACGCGCGCCAGTTGATGGTGCGCTTCTACCAGGACGGACCGAGCGCGCACCAGTTCGGCTTCGACGAGGACGAGCGCGAGCTACTGCTGCGCTTTGGGTGGCCGCGCTACTGGGCCAAGGAAGCCGGCGATCCGCGCAGCGGCGGCGGCTTCAGCATCGTCCAGGACGAGGCGTCGCCGGCGTACCGGTACCTGCCGGCGGGATACGTGCTCGCCAACCCCGCCGTCTCCGACTCGTCGCAATGGCGTCTGCACCAGCCGCCGGTGATCGGCCGCTACGCCCCGCCGTACGCCCGAAGGCTCGTCGCCCTCGAGCACCAGCAGGCGATGTTCCGTCGCGGCGATTCGGCATTGCTGGTGATGGCCTACGACGTATCCACCGTGCCCGGGCTTGGCACGGCCGCTCACCGCCGCGCGGCCATGGTCGTGACGCAGGGCGAGCAGCCGGCGCCACGCATGACGGCCAGGGAGCGCGCGCCGGAGCGCGGCACCATGTCGGTGCATGGCGCCTGGGGAGCCCTGCTCTTCAGCGGCGAGGTGTGGGCGGCCGACTCGAGTGTCGTCGCGCGCGCGCGGTACGGCGTGCACCCCCCGTACGCGGTGGGAACGCGCGTGACCGTCTCGGACCTGCTGTTCTACAAGCCGTCGGGCGCGCCGCCCACCTCGGTGGAAGAAGCGCTGTCGCAGGCGCTGCCGACCGAGCGTGTGCGCGCCAGCGCCCCGCTCGGCGTCTACTGGGAAGCGTACAGCACCGACCCCGCCGGCGAGCCGATGAAGCTCACCGTGACCGTCGTGCGCGAAGTCGAGGAGACCAGTTTCCTGCGGCGGAAATCGAAGGCGCTCCAACTGGTGCGCCAGGCCACACCGGTGAGCATCTCCACCCAGGACATGTCCGCGCGCGGCCGCACAATCTCCCCGCGCGCCGTGCAGCTGAACATCTCGACGCTCAAGAAAGGCGCCTACATCGTGCAGCTGGAGATCGAGATCGCGGGACAATTCCCGCTGCGCGCCGACCACCGGATCGAGATCATAGACAAATAGTTGATAGTTGATAGTTGATAGTTGATGGACGATAGACGATAGACGCGCGGATGCGGTTATCTTTCCGAAGCCAACCGTCGGCGCATCCGTCGCTCCCCCTTCGCACGTCCATGACATCGTTTCGCGCGCTCATTCTCGCTGCCGCCATTCCCGTCGTCGTGTCAGGCGCCGGCGCCCAGTCGCCCGCCCGCCCGCCGGCCACCGACAGCCAGCTGCCAGCCGCCAACCGCCAACCGTCAACGGCCGACAGCCAACCGCCGAAAGCGAAGGTCGGCAAGACGACCGCCAAGAAGCAGTTCAAGGCGCCGGTGGTGCGGGTGGACAGCGAGGCGAAGCTCGACTCCATCTACAACCTGCGGTGGCCGGTCAAGGGGCCCGATCCCCTGCCAGGCTCCATCCTTCCCGGCAAGCGCATCATCGCCTACTACGGCAATCCGATGTCGAAGCGCATGGGCGTCCTGGGCGAGTACGCCCCCGACCAGATGCTGGCGATGCTCGACGCCGAGGTGAAGGCGTGGACGCTGGCCGACCCATCCAACCCGGTGCAGCCGGCGCTGCATCTCATCGCGGTGGTGGCGCAGGCCGGTCCCGGGACCGACGGCAAGTACCGCGCACGCATGCCCGACACGCTGGTCGAACGCGTGGCGTCATGGGCAGCCCGGCGCAACGCACTCGTCTTCCTCGACATCCAGGTGGGGAAGAGCACGCTCACCGAAGAGCTGCCGCGCCTGGAGAAGTTCCTGTCGCGGCCGAACTTCCACCTGGGCATCGACCCCGAGTTCTCCATGAAGAACGGCGGGATCCCGGGAAAGAGGATCGGCACCTACGACGCCGAAGACGTGAATTACGCCTCCCGATTCCTGCAGGACGTCGTCACCCGGCACAAGCTGACGCCCAAGGTGCTCGTCGTGCACCGGTTCACGCGCAAGGGTGTCACGAACACGCCCAAGATCAAGCTCGACCCGCGCGTGCAGGTGGTCATGCACATGGACGGCTTCGGCCCGCCGCACCTGAAACGCGGCACGTTTCGCTCGTGGATCAAGGCGGAGCCGGTGCAGTTCGTCGGTTGGAAGCAGTTCTACAAGGCGCGCAACGATCACCCGCGCACGACGATCGCGGAGATTCTGCGGCTCAATCCGAGGCCGGTGTATATACAGTACCAGTAGAGTACGACAGAGTACGACAGAGTACGACAGAGTGCGACAGAGTACGACAGAGTACGACAGCGCATGTCAGTCGGCGGTTACTGCGGAGGGTGTGCACGCCGGCGACCGGAAACGGCATCGCCGAGCAGAACGGACCGTCCATGACCGTGATGGCAAGTGCCTTCAGCGCCGGCGGCACGTCACGGAGCGAGCGCCGGCATTGTGTTTTTTCGGCGGCGAGCCATCTTCTCCGACGGTTCCCCACGGGCCGGTGTTGCCGGCCGCTCACCATCTACACGCCGACCTTCGATGCCCACGACTTACGCGGCCATTACCGGCTGGGGCAAATGCATGCCCCCTTCGGTGCTCACCAACGACGATCTCTCGACCTTCCTCGAGACCAACGACGAGTGGATCACCTCGCGCACGGGCATGAAGGAACGCCGCATCTCGCACGTCACCGCCAGCGAGATGGCCACGGTCGCGGCCGCGCGCGCGCTCGCCTGCGCCGGACTCGACGTCGGCGATGTGGACCTCATCGTCTACGGCAGCTGCAGCTACGACGAGCAGGTTCCCAACAGCTCGTCGGGTGTGCAACTGGCGCTCGGCGCACGGAAGGCGGCCGCGATGGACGTCAACACCGCCTGCACCAGCTTCCTCTACGGGCTGTCGTCGGCCGCGGCGTTGATTCGCACGGGTGTCGTGCGGAATGCGGTCGTCATCGGCGTGGAGCTCATCAGCCGGTACATGGACTGGAGCAACCGGAACGTCGCCGTGCTGTTCGGAGACGGCGCCGCCGCGGTGGTGCTGCAGGCCAGCGACCGGGAGGAGGGCGTACTGGGAAGCGTGCTCGGCTGCGACTCCGAGGCGCGCGCCACGCTGCGCATTCGCGGCTTCGGCTGCGGCTACGCGAACCGCGGGATTTCCTACGGCGACACGCTCTGGGATTTCGACGGCCCGCAGATCTTCAAGCGCGCGGTCAGGGGCATGAGCGACGCGTCCGCCAAGGTGATGGCCAGCTGTGGCATCACGTCCGAGCAGGTCGATCTCTGCATTCCGCACCAGGCCAACCTCCGCATCATCGAAGGAGTGGCCAAGTACGCCGGCGTCCCGATGGACAAGGTGATGCTCACCGTGCAGAAGTACGGCAACATGAGCGCCGCCACCGTGCCGGTGGCCCTCGTCGAGGCGCTCGAGGAGGGGCGCGTGCAACCCGGCGCGACGCTGCTGATGCCGGCGTTCGGCGGCGGCCTCACCTTCTGTTCGCTGGTCGTGAAGTGGGGCAACCGCGTCACGCCGCTGGGCACGTCGGATCGCGAACTGCCGCCGTGCACCAAGACGGCCCTCGAGATGGTCAACGAGATTCGCGCCATCCAGGACCCGCATGGACGGTCGCTCGCCGGACTGATGGCGCCGGTGTTCGTGGAGAATCGCGTGTAGCGCTGCTCGATGCGAAGCCGCAACGTGGAGCAATTCAACACGGAAGACCGGAGCGAACGGAGGGCCACGGAGGCTGCAACAACCTTCAAGGGGGTGTGGCGGAGCGTACTCTCCGCTGCATTCCCTTTGAATTGTTTCCTCCGTGAAGCTCCGTAACTTCCGGCCTTCGTGTTGAAGAAACGGTCCTCAAGCGCGTGCGGCCGGCACCAGCGCCATCGCACGCTCGGCCAGCGCCGTGATCGTCAGCGACGGGTTCACCCCGGGGTTCCCCGGCATCGCCGCACCATCGCAGATCAGCATGTTCCGGTAGCCGAAGACGCGGTTGTTCACGTCCACAACGCCGCGCGATGCATCGGCGCCGATCACCGCGCCCCCCAGGATGTGCGCCGTGGTCGGGATGTTCATCGTCGCCTCGAGCACGCCGCTCTGCGCAATGCCGCCGGTGTGCCTCGCCAGGAACTCGACCGCCTCGTTGGCCTTCGGGATGAACGTCGGGTTCGGCTTCTCCGGATCCTGCTCCGTCCCGATCGCCCAGCCACGCCCGAACCACCGCCGCCGGGCGCGGAACGCCATGGCGTTGTCGCTCGACTGCATCACCAGCACGATCAGCGTACGCTTGCTCCATCCGAATGGCCAGCGACCCTTCACGAACCGCAGCGGATGCCGCGCGATCTCGCGCAAGAGCATGAGCGGCCGCGTCAGCCGTGTGCCGTTGCCGGTGAGCGGCGCCAGCAGGAACGTCATGAAGTCGCCGCCCTTGCCGTAGGTGCAGAACTCGATGTGCGTGTCGGGGTCCGGATGGATGCTCGCGCTGATGGCGACGTCGGCCCACGGCTTGAGGCGGTCATCGGGGAGCGTCACCGCGAGGATCGATTCGCTGTTGGTGCGCACCAGTTCGCCCAGGCGGTCGCTGATGTTCGGCAACGAACCGCCATGCTTGAGCGTCGCCAGCAACTCGCCGGTGCCCAGCGCGCCGCCGGCGAACACCACGCCGCGCGCGGTGAAGGTACGCCGCCGCCGGAAGAACCAGGCAC
>JBBTFF010000139.1:0-31273 GCA_038041995.1 Gemmatimonadota bacterium
ACAGCAGCGTGGCATCGGGCGTCGCCTGCTGCCCCCAGCCGCGCAGGTTGTCCTCGCCATGCAGCATCAGGTCGGCGGCGCCAATGGGGTTGTTCACCTGGAATGAGAGCGTGGCGCGCTGCGGCAGTCCCAACTTGAGCGGGTTGAACGAGACGCTCAGGAAGGCCGACTGCGTCCAGGCGCCGCCGCAGCTGTTGCGGCCGGCCAGCCGGCCCAGCTGCTTCTCGAGGCAGCGGCGGGCATCGCCCGAGGCGCTGCTGATCAGCGAGCGCATCGAAGCGGCCAGCGCCGGGTCGGCCGTCGTGGCGGGATCGGCAACGAAGGCCCGGTCGTTGTTCAGCCCGTCCCCGTTGACGTCGCCGCCCACCAGCGGCGTGTACGGGCTCCCCGAGCGAATGTTGCCGAACCAGCTGACGCGCACGGCATCGAAGAAGTTGTAGCCGATCGTGTACTGGAGCTGGTGGTGCGCGTCGAAGCCGGAGCGCGACCATTCCACCGTTCGCGGATCGGCCACCGTGCTCTGGAAGCCGCGGAACTGCTCGCGCACGTTGCCGTACACGTAGCCGAGGTTCCACGTCAGCTTGGAGCTGAATGTCATCGGCGACAGGCGCAGCGACACCTGCTTCGACTCGGACTGCAGGTCGGAGCGGCTCTCGTTGACCACGTTGAACTGCGACAGCTTGCGCGAGTCGCGCGGCGCGGCGGCGCCGGTGAGCGGGTCGATGCTGGTGACCGGCACGAACACCGGTCGACCGCCTTCACCGGCCAGCGTGAACCTCGGCGTTCCAGCGAAGTTGAGGTCGTAGGTGCCGGGCTGGTTGAGGTTGCGCGAGTACGTGACGTCCACCGACGCGGTGTACCGGCCATTGAGCACCGGGCCGTTCCACTGGAGGTTCGACCGCACGCTGCGCGTGGCGACGAAGTCCCTGGCGAACAGGCTGACATTCGGCACGGTGTTGGTAAACGGCGAACCCACCGAGCCGTCGGCGCACTGGCCGGGCACCGAACCGCTGTTGGTGAGCCAGTCGTTCCAGTTCTGCGCCGGCACGGTGGCGCCGAAGCAGCCCAGTTGCTGCACCGCGGACGGCAGGCCGGTGTTGTCGAGCGCCGGCCCGAGCAGCGTCGACTGCGGAAGGTTCTGGAAGACGCCGACGCCGCCACGCACCACGGCGCGCGGGCCGCGAATGGCGCCGTCGAAGCCGGGAATCTGCGCCCCCTGGCCGTACGTCCACGAGAAGCCGAGACGCGGGCTCACGTACAGTCGGTCGGGTGTGTTGCTGTTGACCGAGCCAAAGAGCCGCTCGATCTCGGGATTCTCGTTGGGGCCGGCGCTGAACTCGTTGCCGTCGAGCCGCACGCCGTACTGGATCTGCAGGTCGTTCGACTTGCGCCATGCGTCGCCCAGCGAGACGGCGCCCACGGTCTGGCTCCCCGCGCGCACCCTCGGCGACAGCTGTCGCGTGAACGACGACGCGCGGCCGGCCTCGAGGTCAGCCAGCGAGTTGTAGCTGAACGAACCCAGCTGGTTGAACGTCTGGTCCTGGTCGAACGCGTCGCGTCGCAGTTCGCTGCTGAACTTGAGACGATGCTTGTTGTTCCTGCTGAACCACGACAGCGTGTTCACGTAGCCGAGGCTCGAGCTGCTCTGGCTGGTGCCGAGAAACGGGCTGCCACCGAACGTGACGCTGCGCAGGCCGTTGGTGCCATCGGGCAGCGCCGAGTTGATGCGGACGCTTCCGCTGGGGAGGTCGAGGTACGGCTCGCTTTCATCGCGTCTGCCGCCGAGCGTCACGTTGGTCTCGGTGAGGAACCCCGACAGGATGCCCGAGTCGAAGTACGCCGAGTGACGGCCCTGTGCGCCGCCACTCCAGTTGGTGCGTTCGCCGCTGTGTCCGGGCAGCTCGCTGATCGAGCCGCCGGCCGGCGCCGTGCGGTTGGCCGAGCCGTTGAAGGTGAGGGCGTAGGCGGCGCCGACGCGGGATCCCGGCGGCGCGAGGTTGAGGGTGGCCAGCAGCGAACCATTGTCGGTGGAGCGGTTGTTCACGCTGCTGCGTGGCGACAGGGGAATGCCCTTGGCCCGCAGGATGTTGAGCAGGCGCGTGGCCGAGTCGGGACTGATGCCACTGGTCGTGAGGCCGGTGGCCGACGTGTTGAGCAGGCTCTGCAGGTCGCTGGATCGCCGGCCGAGCTGGTACGAGAGATTGTAGAATGCCTCGTCGATGGTGATGGGACCTGACAGGAGCCCGCCCAGCGAGACGTTGGTGAACTGCTGGCCCAGCGCCTGCGCCGCGCGATCGGTCCACTGCAGCGACGGCGCGTCGAGATTCAGCGACATCGTGCGATTGCGGAAGTTGTTCCCCGATGGCGACCGGATGTTGAACTGCGCGCCGCTGAATCCGCCGCGCGACACATCGTACGGCGCCGTCGACAGCGAGCTGGAGACGCCAGCGTCACGTGGCACGTCGGCGCCGCCGAACGAGCCGCCGTTGAGCGTACTGACGTTCTGGTCGGGCGTGAGGCCCAGCACCGAAAAGCCGGAGGCGTCGCCACTGGAGCCCGGCACCAGGGTCACGCCGGGCAGCGACGCTGCCATGGCGGCCAGGTCGCCGGCGTTGGCTGCCGACACGTTGGCGGCGCTCACCGATCGTTCGGTGCCGCTGATGTCCGACGCGCGATCGTCTCGGATGGCTCTCGTGCGCTCGCCCGCTTCGATGCGCACCGCCTCGAGTTCCGTCATGGCGCGTGACAGCCGGGCGTCGGCGAGGAGGATTTCCTGGTCGGCCGTGCGCTTCACCTGGAAGCGCTTCTGCGAGAAACCCATGGCCTGCACGGTCACCATGTAATCGCCGTCCCCGTTGGGAAACGTGATCGTGAAACGGCCACCGTTGTCGCTGATCGCGCGACGCGACACGTTGCCGCTCAACGACACGGCGGTCACCCGCGCGCCGGCGATGGCGATGGAGTCTTCGCCCACCACCTTGCCGCGGATAACGTCCACGGCTTGCGCCGAGGCAGAGGAAGGGGCACAGAAAGCCACGGCGACTGCAACGACAACGAAACGAAGGATGCTCGAAAGGCGCATCTGGAGGTCTGCGGGGAGTGAATGCTGTCGCGCGAATGCGCGGGGATCCGGGAGGTTAGTCGCCGGTGGGGCGCCCAATGGTTTACGCACCAGTGGGGGCAAGTGTTTCCATATGGATGTATACAACCATGCAGGGCCGCCCGTTGGTGCCTGCTCCCCCGCCCTAGTCGCCGTCGACGAACCGGGTCGTCGCCTGCCGCTCGCGGTTGACCACCAGTTGGGTGACGTCGGGACGACCGTAGTGACCGGCGGCGTCGAAATTCTGCCGCTCTTCGCGGACACGCCGGTGGTCGATGGTCGCCACGATGAGGCGTTCCTCGTCGGCCACCGGCTCCACCACCCAGCGGCCATCGGGCGCGGCGATGCACGAGCCGCCACTGGCCATGACGTCCGCGGCCGTCTCGCGCAGCAGGTCGACGTGCGGCAGGCCATCCGGGATGTCCGCGCGGCGCATCACGCCCGACACGGAAATCACGTAGGACCTTGCTTCGCGCGCGATGAAGCGGGTGATGTCGCCGGTATTGTGCATCCCGCCGGGCCAGATGGCGACGTGCAGGTCCTCGCCCTGCGCGTAGAGCGCCGCGCGGGGCAGCGGCATCCAATTCTCCCAGCAGTTCAGGCCGCCCACGGTGAATGCGCCAAGCCGGTGCGTCACCAGGCCGTGTCCATCACCGGGTGCCCAGCTGAGTCGCTCCTCATACGTGGGCATCAGCTTGCGGTGCACCGAACGCACCTCGCCCGCGGCGTCGATGTACACGAGGCTGGCGTACACGCTGTGCCCGCCACGATCGGCGGGGCGCTCGATGCACCCGAGGACAACCGCGATCGAGTGCGCCCTGGCCGCCGCGCAGACCGGTGCGAGGTGCCCGCTCTCGATCTGGACCGCCTGGTCGAGGTAGTGGGCGTGCAGCGCCTTCTGGACCGACGACTCGAACCGGGCGCCGTCGGTGCGCTCGATCCAGAACGGGTAGCCAGGCACGAGCCCCTCGCCGAATGTCACCAACTGGGCGCCGGCGCGGGCCGCGCTCTCCACCCGGTCAACGACCTTGGCGATGGTCCGCGCGCGATCGAGCCAGACCGGCGCCATCTGGGCGGCGGCCACCGTGAGCAGTCCCGCGTCAGGTTCCAACACGCTGTTTGCCTCCGCGCCACGAGAGGTCATGCCACGCGACTCCGATGTGACGGCGAATTCGCATCGCCTCGCCCCGAAAACTAACGGACGGGGCCGCGCCCGGGGGACTGGCGCGCCGCCGTCCGCGCGTGAACAATGGTGCATCTCAAAACACGAGTGCCCTGATGCGCCGCCTGCTCGCCCTGTCCCTCGCCGTCATCCCGCTCGCCACGAGCGGACAGGTGCCCACCACTCCGGAGCGGACGTACTTCGAGTTCCAGGTGCAGAAGCCAGCACGCATGGCGCCCGGTTCGCCCGCGCCAAAGTATCCGCCTTCGCTCAAGGCGCAGAGCATCGGAGGGGAGGTGCTCGCCCAGTTCGTCGTCGATACCCTGGGCATGGCGGTGCCTGCCAGCTTCAGGGCGCTTCGGTCCACCGACACCTTGTTCGCGAACGCCGTGCGCGATGCCCTCCCCCACATGCGTTTCACCAGCGCCGAGTTCGACGGTCGCAAGGTCCGGCAGCTCGTGCAGCAGCCTTTCGCCTTCGCCATCTCCGGGGTCTCGTCTCCAACGCCGCCGGCGACCGCCTCGGCCCTTGCGGCACGGCAGTCGCTTGTCCGCGGCGCGCTGGTCGACGCACCGCCGCCGCCCGCCGCCAACGCGCGCTGGTACAAGGGCAACACCCACACCCACACCATCAACAGCGACGGCGACTCCTCACCCGACGACGTGGTAAAATGGTACAAGGAGCATCGCTACAACTTCCTCGTGCTCACCGACCACAACGTGCTCACGGGTATCGACACCCTGAACGCGAAATACAGCCTCGACGGAGAGTTCATCGTGGTCAGGGGCGAGGAAGTCACCGACAAATTCGGCGACAAGCCCATACACATCAACGGACTCGATCCCGCGCGGAAGATCGATCCACAGGGTGGGAACAGCGTGGTCGAGGTGATCCAGCGAAACGTCGACGCCATTCGCGACGCGCGCGGCGTGCCCCACATCAACCACCCGAATTTCCGGTGGGCCATCACCGCCGACGAACTGAAGCAGATAAAGAACAACAAGCTGTTCGAGATCTACAATGGGCATCCGCAGGTGAACAATCTCGGTGGCGGCGGAGTGCCGGGACTCGAGGAGGCGTGGGACGCCATCCTCACCAGTGGCTTGATGCTCTACGGCATCGCGGTGGACGACGCCCATCATTTCAAGCGCCACGACGACCGCAGCGCGTCACGGCCGGGCCAGGGGTGGGTGGTGGTGCGCGCTGAGAAGCTCGAGGCGCAGAGCCTGCTCGCCGCCATGGAACGCGGCGACTTCTACGCCAGCACGGGCGTCGAGCTCAACGATTACCAGGTGAACGCCGCCTCGATGACGATCGTCGTCAAGCCCAACTCGTGGAGCAAGTTCCGCATCCAGTTCATCGGCACGGGCGGCAAGGTGTTGAGCGAGTCCACCACCAACTGGGCGACGTACCGATTTCGGGGAGACGAAGGCTATGTGCGCGTGCGCGTCATCGAGTCGAACGGCCTGATGGCGTGGACCCAGCCGGTGCGGGTGAGCGCCAGGCCGTAGCCCGGACGCCGGCTTCGGGCTGCTACGAGCTCGCCTCGCGCCAGCGCGTCGAGAGCCGCCGCATCAGCACGAACAGCCCGGCGCAGGTGGTGAGCGTGGCGATCGCCGAGAACTGTGCGGTCGCCGTCGTGGCGCGAACCAGCGCCCCGCATTCGTGCATCGCGGTGGCCACCAGCGAGGCGATCATTCAGGCCGCGACATTCGTGGCGGCCCAGGTGCGCAGCGCGAGATACGCCAGCGGAAGCGTCGAGACCGCGAGCACCGTCAGGAGCACGGGATGCGACGAGGTAATCTCGCCCTGCACCATGACGCCCGGCGCCACCGACGCAAGTGCGCCCAGTAGGATCGTTAGCAGCAGCCGCCGCGCAGTGGACCGCGCGGCCAGCAGGATGACGAACGCCACGATCCCCAGCAGCAGCACGCCAATGAAGAACGACTGGCCCAGATCGAGGACGCCGTCGAGCTGGGGCACGACGCCGTCGAGCGAGTCGAGTGACGGCGCGCCGGGAATCCTGCGCCCGGTGAGGAGCGCAACGAGGCCACCGACGGTGGCCTGCGCGCCGGCGAGGCCCAGGCCGGCAGTTGCCGTGAGACGCCAGGAATCCTCGCCCTCGGCGAACAGCGGCATGCCCACCCGTCGACGCAGTCCGTCGAACACCATCCACAGCGCGGCGACCAGGCCCAGCAGGACGAGCGACATTACCGTCTGCAGTGCCTCGCCGGCGAGAAACCGGCTCCACGGGTGCGCCGTGTCGTAGCCGGCCAGTGTCGCCGGCCAGTTGTTCGCGGCGGACAACAGTTGGAGCGCGCCAAGCGCCGCCAGCGTCACGACGGCGCGGCGCCGGTTGAACAGGTGGTCATGGCGCCGGGCGGCACGGCGGTTTCGCGTCCAGAAGATCCCGCCCACCACAAGCAGCACCACGGCCAGCACACAACCGCCGATGACCATGATGCGTTTCGTCTCGCGCTTGGTGTCCGCACGGCGGAACGACTCGGGCAACTCGACGCTGCGCCGCACCAGCACCACCTCGCTGCCGGCAAACTCGACGCGCACCCGCGCCAGCGCGTCGCCGGGAAGGTGCACCGTCGTGTCGGAGTAGGTGAAGGCGATGTCCACGCGCTGCCGGGCGCGCTTGACGTCCGCCTTGCGGTCTGAGGTCTGGCGGGATTCCATCAGCATGGGCACGTCGATCCCGGCGGCGCGCAGCGCGGTCCGCGCCGCCGCGCGTGCCGAGTCGACGCTCACCGAGTCGCGCCACGCGGCGTCGGGGAGCACGTGACGCACATCCAGCACGCGTCCGTCGGGGAGCACGCGCACCCGCCACTCCTCGGCGCGCTGTTCCACCGGGCCATGCGGGCGTACGAAGCGCACAATCCACCAGGACGGCGGCTTGTACGACGTCGACAGCGTGGCCGCCATCGGCTCGGCGCGATGCTCCACGAGGAATCGCCGCCATTCGCTGAACGACTCCTCCGTCGTGCGCGCCAGACGCGTCCAGTCGCGGAGGTTGATCCCGCGCGCAGCGAGCGCGGAGTCGGCCACGGCCAGCACGCGACTCCGTGATGCGGTCGCAGCGGCGCCCAGCGTCGGGCTGCGAGATCCGGCCACGCTCAGCACGAAACCAGTGGCACCGAGCAACAACGCCATCCAGCGCGCCCGCGGTGACATCGCAGTGAGTGATATCGCCGGCGCCCCCTCGAGCGCCGGCGGCGGCTCCGGCGCTGCCATTCCGCCGGCAAGGTCGGCGTCCGATACCTCAACCAGTCCGCGCTGCTGCCACCATTTCCAGCCCACCGCGAGGGCCGGTGCCAGGGCAACCAGCGCGATGATCGCCGCCGACACCCGATACGCCGGCTCCGTTCCCGCGGCGGCGAAGAGCCCGAAGAGCACCAGGTCGTACAGGAAGTGGCCGACCATCGTGGCCAGCGGTCCGAGCCAGACGACGAGCGCCCCCCACAGGCAGGCGTCGAGGAATATCTCCACGCCGCGCGAGTAGGCCGGCCACGATTGGTAATTCGCGTGCGCAAACCCGAACACCAGCGCCGTCACCACCACACCGAGCGCCATCCAT
Source organism: Gemmatimonadota bacterium (assembly GCA_038041995.1). Classification (GTDB taxonomy): domain Bacteria; phylum Gemmatimonadota; class Gemmatimonadetes; order Gemmatimonadales; family Gemmatimonadaceae; genus PNKL01. The sequence continues at coordinate 7,846 of JBBTFF010000139.1, forward strand.
CGCGTGCGCCCCGGCCGGTTGCCCACCCAGAGCGAGAGCAGCGACAGCGGCAGCACGCGAAAGAGCGCTTCTTCCCACACGCCAGCCTCGAGCGACACCGCAATGGCGGCGAGCCACGGCGCGCGTGTGGCCATGAGGTTCGGGCTGTCCACGAGCTCCGTGGGGACCCACCATCCGAACACGCGTCGCGTCACCAGGTAGAAAAGCGCCACGTATGCCAGCCCGAAAGCCGCCAGTGCATAGCCGGTCAGCACCCGGCCGGCGACCTGCCGCGTTCCGCGCGCCGCCCACCATCGCCACCACGACACCTGCTGCGGAAAGGCACGCCGCGACACGACCTCCGCCGCGGCGAGCGTCAGCGCGAGTTGCAGGGCGGTAATGAGTCCCGCGAACACCGCCACCGCCACCCACGACGCCTGGGCGAGTCCGGCGGATGTCGCCGTGTCGTAGTCGAACCAGGCAAGCGGCAGTTGGTTGACTCCCGCAGCGAGCGCGAGGAGCCCCGCGACGCCACCGACGATCCACGACTCCCGCCAGCGGATCTCGCCCGTGCGGGCGAAGTGACGCAGCACCAGCAGCGCGCCAATCATCAAGAGAAGCGCACCGGCACCGGCAATCGTCGAGAGCTGGTTGTTGGCCGAGCGCATCTCGCGGTACCGGCGCTCGAATGCCTCGGGTACCGCCGCCGTGCGGCGCGCCGCAGTGGGCACGTCACCGCCGATCGTGATCACGAGTCGCAGGGGAGCCGCGATCAGCCGCCGGTCGGCTCGCTCAAACGTGAACGTGCGGTCCACCCGCGCGCTGCCGGCCTTGGTGTCGTAACTCGACGCGGCCAGGCGCCACCGGTCGGAACCTTCGCGCAGCCACTCGGTGCGAACCACCTCGGCAAGCCGCCGTGCCGAATCGGCGGACAGGGCCGGACGCCTGGTGCTGTCGGCCAGCCGGCGCTCGAAGCCGAGCACGCGACCATCCGGCGCCAGCGCCACGCGAGTCTCGTGCGCGTCACCCGGAGTGAATCGCCGGACGCCCCACCTGAAGAGTGCGTGGTCGCGGCCCGCCACCACCGAGCGCACGGTGTCGGCGCCACCCTCGAAGTCCAGGTATGTCTGGACGTCGTCGTCTCCCTCGAAGCGCACGGCGGTCCGGCGGCCATCCCGTGGCAACCCGTGCGCCGCGGCAAACGAGTCGGCGACCGCTCGCGCGAGGGCCGGCGTGAGGTTCTGCTCGAGCGCCACGATCGGCATCGCCCGCGGAAAGACGACGACCGCCACCGCCGCGCAGGCCACCAGCGCGACGACGAGCGCCACTGCGACGCGCCGGGTGGACCAGGAAGCGGTCACTCGGCGACCAACTGCACCCGCACCGCCGTCCCGGAGAACGCCGCGTTCCCGCTCAGTGCGTCCACGCGCTGGTCATCGGTGAGGTCATTGTGGCTCGCGCCGCCGTGCGCGCGGGCAATGCGCAGGCGCACGCCCTCGCGGTCGTGTCCCCACCCGTGCGGCAGGCACACGACGCCGGCCATCACGGCGTCGGAGACCGCCACCTCCACCTCGATGCCCCCCACGCGCGACTGCACGCGCGCCATCGCGCCGTCCACCAGGCCGCGCGATGCGGCGTCATCGGGATGGATGATCAGGGCGCAGCGCTGCTTGCCACGCACGAGGCGTTCGGAGTTGGCCATCCACGAGTTGTTGCTGCGCAGGTCGCGCCGGCCGATGAGCACCAGTTCGTCCGCGCCAGCCGCTGGCCGCTCGAGCAGCGCGGCGAGCCTCGGCACGTCGGCGAGCATCAGGTCGGGGGCGAGAGCGATGCGCTTGTTCGCGGTGCGCAGGCGCTGCGGCAGCACGCTCGTCAGCGCGCCCAGGTCCACGCCGTGCGGCGCGCCCTGCAGGGCGTCGAACGCCACCTGCGCCCCGTAGCGGCTTCCGGCCAGCGCGCGCTTCAACATGCCGCGCACGCCGAGCAGGTTCACCAGCATCGAGACACCCCACGCCTTGACACGCGTCAGCGGGCCACCGCGCGAGAGCCGCATGATCAGTTCGCTGAGGATCTGCCAGTCGTGCCTGGCGCCGGGCGCTGCCGCCATCACGGCGGGTGACCATTTCGCCGTGTTGCGAATGGCGAGCGTGTGGAACACCAGATCATAATGATCGCGCTCGAGCCCGGCCGTCGGCGGCAGGATGACGTGCGCGTGCCGCGTCGTGGCGTTGATGTAGAAGTCGATGGCAACGAAGAACTCGAGGTTCGACAGCGCGCCCTCGAGACGCGCGCCGTTGGGCGCGGACAACACCGGGTTGCCGGCGTGCGTCACGAGCCCGCGCACCTGCCCTTCCCCGGGCGTTTCCATCTCTTCGGCGAGCGCGGCCACCGGCAGTTCACCAGCGAACTCCGGCAGGCCACGCACGCGGCTCTTCCACCGGCCAAACCGCCCCGAGCCTCCGTACATGCCGCCGCCGCGCAGCAGGTCCACGGCGGGGAGTGTGAACATGGCCCCGCCCGGCACGTCGAGATGCCCGGTGACGATGTTGAGCGCGTTGATCAGCCAGCAGCTCAACGCGCCGAACTCCTGCGTGCTCACGCCGATGCGACCGTAGGCAACGGCGCGCTCAGTCGTCGCCAGCTTGCGAGCGAGTGCGCGAATCGTGTCGGCCGGAAGACCGGTGGCCGCACTCACGCGCGCCGGCGTGAACGGCGCGCACGCCTCTCGCAACGCATCGAGGCCATCGATGAAATCGGCGACACGGCCGAGCTTTACCAGGTTCTCCGTGAAGATCACGTTCAGCATCGCCATCAGCGCGAGCCCATCGGTGCCCGGGCGAATGAAATGATGCGCGCTGGCCAGCTCGGCGGTCTCGGTGCGTCGCGGGTCGATGACGATCACCTCGCCGCCACGCGCCCGAATGGCCTTGAGCCGCTTCACCACGTCGGGCGCCGTCATCAGCGAGCCGTTCGACACGGCCGGATTCGCGCCAAAGATGATCCAGCAGTCGGTGTGGTCGAGGTCCGGCACCGGGATCAGCAGCGGATGCCCGAACGAGAAGAGCGCCGCCAGGTGGTGCGGCAGCTGATCGACCGACGTGGCCGAATAACGATTCTTCGTGCGCAGCGACTTGCTGAACGCCGGCGCGAAGAGCATCGCGCCCAGCGAGTGCACCGTCGGGTTGCCGAGGTAGACGGCCAGCGCGTCACTGCCGTGACGGCGCTGCACGCCCTGGATGCCCCGCACCGTGAGGTCGATCGCCTCGCGCCATGATATCTGAACCCACTCACCACCCACCCTCTTCACCGGCTGCCGCAGCCGGTCCGGATCTTCATGCAGGTCCTTGAGGGCCACCGCCTTGGGGCAGATGTGTCCGCGGCTCGCCGGGTCGTCGGTGTCGCCGCGAATGTCGGTGATCACCCCATCCCGCGTGGTGACGGCGATGCCACACGCCGCCTCGCACAACGGGCAGGTGGCGAAGTGCTGATTGGCTGGCGATGCGGCGCGTGCGGGAACCATCGGCGAAAGATGCCGCCCCGCCGGGACCGCCGGAAGGCGAACGCGGTCAGGGCACTCGTCGAGGAGCCGCGTCAGCCCTCACCACCAGTCGGCGCCCGTCGGGATCGAACGTCACGAGGATCACCTGCTGCGGCGCGAACGCGAGCGCCGTGTCCAAGGTCATGCGTGGCGGCACGGCGGCGCGCGTCCGCCGTCCTCGCTCGCTCATCTCGCGCGCCGCGCGCCCGGCAAAGATGCCGGTATCCGCTTCTGGCGCAGCCACGGACGCCCCGCTCACGGAATCGCCACTCGCGCGTTCGCGGCGCGAAAACTCCAGTTGAATACGCCTCAGGCCGGGCGACACTTCGTAGGTCTGCAGCAGGTGCAGGGGACGATCATGTCTCAGGCCGCCGCCACGCACAACCTCGTCGCCGAGCAGCACGCCATCCACGCGCACGCGCAGGGCGTACGTGGCGGAACGACCATCGCATTCCACCCGCTGGCGCATGTGCTCGTTGAGCGCCTCGATCTCCGCGTCGGAGAGCGCGCGACACACTTCGATGCGCTCCGGGCGTGCGCTCCACGACAGGCGGAGCGCGGCGGTGTCGGCACCGTGCCACGGAAGGCTGACCGCCGAGGCCGCGGCCAACACCGCCAAGCCGGCCGTCGTCGCCACCAGCGCGGCCACCACGCGAATCACCGTACGCGCGGCGATCATTCCGCGTCTCCCGCGCCGGGCACCGTCACGCATTCCAGCGCGACATCCAGGTCGCTCGCCGGGACGGCCGGGGCCAGCGCTGCCGCATCGCGGACAAACTTGTCATAAAACTCCAGGGTCCCGCCGAGGTCACCGGCCGCCATCGTGCCGACGCCCACGCGTCGCCGGTCGACGCGCGACTGGAGTTCCGCCTCACGCTCATTGAACAGGCGTTCGCCCAGCCACTTCGGTCCCTCGCGTCCCGCGCAGTCGCGCGGCGGGCAGGCGAACACCAGCACGCCACTCGCCCCACCGCGCAGCGCGAGTTCCACCGCCGACGAGTGCAGGTTGCCGGCGCAGCGCACCTCGCGCACCAGCGCGCCACGCTGGCGCAGCGCCGCCCGGTGCGACGCCGGGGCCTCGGCGCAACAGAAGACAACGCACCGCGCCACCATCGACGCGCGCAGCGCCGGCAGCGTGAGCGAGCGCAACGCGTCCAGCTGGTCGCGGCCGCTGTGCCCCGGCGGCCCGACGCCCATCGGCGCGCACGAACCGGCGCAGATGCCGCAGCTTACGCAGAGCACCGGGTCGACCTGTGCCACCAGCGTCGGCCGATCGTCGGTGCGCGCCACCATGGTGATGGCCTCCCACGGGCAATCGTACGGACACTGGTTGCAGCCGGTGCACAACCGCGGATCGACGACGCTCGCCGCCAGCGCGCCGGTTCGCGCGCGCGCGGTCAGCGCGGGCACCAGCAGGAAGGCCACGCAGACTGCCGTCGCGACACCGAAGACGACAAGCGGCGGCAGTTGCTCCGACCATGGCAGCCAGAATGCCGAAGGAAGGTTGATCGGCGTGTCGACGGCCAGGCGCAGTGGATCGGCCGCGTCGCCCAGCGCCGCCGGCCGGACGATGGCGGCGATCGTGAACGCCGCCACGATGGCCCACGAGAGCGCGCGCGGCGGCAGCAGCGTCGGGCACGCCAGCTTGGAGACGTGCAGCCAGAGCCCGACGCCGAGTCCGAGCGGCAGCCCGATGTGCACGAACAGGTTGACGAAAAAGAACGCGCTCGGCACCGCGGTCTCGCCCGCAAAGATGCGGCTGAGCGGCTCCGAGAAGAGCGGCAGCGTGTCGAGCAATCTGGCGCCTTCGCGCGCCAGGCGCTCGCCGAAGCTGTCCCAGACCATCACGAAACCGGTCCACGCCTCCACTAGCCCGGCGGCCAGCAGGGCGCCGCCTGACACCCATGCCAGGGTGCGCGGCCCCCAGCTTCGCCGCTGGGCCAGCATCCGCCACGCATGAACGACCGCCGCGATGATGAACCCGTCGGACGCATAGCGATGCAGCGAACGCATCCACCGCCCGAGCCAGACGTCCTGATCGATGCGGACCATCGAGGCGTATGGCGCGCCAAGCCGGTAGACGAGCACCAGGTACAGCCCGGTGCCCAGCAGGGCGAGCAGCATGACCACGGCCACCGTGCCCGACTGGTACAGCGGGTTCCAGCGCCAGCCGTACAGGCGATTGGCCGCCGCGTCGAGGGCGGTCAGCGTGCGGCGGGCGAGGCGGAGGCGGCGTCTGGTCATTGGATCCCTTGCGGAATATTTATCATATCGTCATGATCTTAGCTACTACTTCGCCGAGGATGTTCCGCCGATGTGGCTGGGAAGCACCGCGCAGCACGCCGTTCGCGCCGTCCTGTACATCACCGAACACGGCACCGACGCCCCCGTGCGGGTCGACGAGATCGCCGCGGCGCTGGCCGCCGCGCGCAACTACCTGTCCAAGACGCTGCACCAGTTGGTGCGCGCCGGCGTGCTGCGCTCGGTGCGCGGCCCCAATGGCGGCTTTCAGCTCGTCGACGCTCCCAGCGCCCTCTCCGTCGCGCGCATCGTGGCCCCCTTCCTCCCGTCGCAGCAAACGCGCTGCCTGATGGGACGCCCCAACTGCGGCGGCGCCAACCCCTGCGCGGCCCATCATCGCTGGCGCCGCGTGGCCGATGGAGTGGTTGCGTTCTTCGAACAGACGTCCGCTGCCCAGCTATTGGCCGACAACGGCACGCCGCGCACGGCCAGGAAGACCGCTCGTCCAAGGCAGGGTCCCGCATCGATGAAGCGTCCCGCCACCAAGCGTCCCGTCACCAAGCGTCCCGCCACCAAGCACCGCGCTGCGCGGCGCCCCACGTAGTTCGTCCTCTTCCCCACCACCACACGCCGGAGCGTCCTGCATGGATCCCTCTGTCAGCCCCGAAGGTCCCGCCGCCGAGACGATACCCGTCGGGCAGCGCATTTTCGACAACATGTTCCTGCTTCTCGCGCTCGGCCTCGTGATCATGTTCATCGTCTACACGGGCTGGGGGCTGTGGGAGCTCTACTCGATGCCGACGGCCACCCTTCCCTGAGGTCCGACTGATGCTCACCAAAGTGCACACCGGTCTCGATCCGGTGCCCGGTATCTGGTGGAAACCCGCCCACAAGGCCGAACGGGTGTGGGTGGCGATCGCCTTCGCCTGGTGCCTCGTGCTGTTCGCCATGATGCCGCTCTGGCATTTCCGCGGCGGCCAGAATCCGTCGGGCGTCCGGCGCCGCGTCGAACCCAAGGCGTTCTATGCGCGCACTGTCGCCTTCGCCGCCCAGTACAAGATCGGCGAGGATCGCGGCCTGCCTATCGCGGCACCACCACCCGGCGCCGACGTCTACCTGGTTGGCCTGACCTTCCAGTGGTACCCCATCCTGCAGTTGCAGCAGGGCAAGGAATACATGCTGCACCTCTCGGCCCTCGACGTGAACCACGGGTTCTCGCTCTTCCCGCTCAGCATCAACTTCCAGGTCGTTCCGGGCTATGACTATGGCCTGCGCATCACCCCCACCGCCGCCGGCGACTTCCGCATCATCTGCAACGAGTTCTGCGGCATCGGCCACCACACGATGGTCGGCCGCGTCATCGTGGTCGACGAATCGGGCAAGCCCGTGGCCGACAATGCAGCGGCCCGCCTGACGAACGGAGACGCCAAATGAACGCTCCATTCAACACGCCGTCGCGCACCTGCCCCGCCACGGGTTACCGCGTCGACCGTCAGGCGGAACTGCTGACACGGGCCAACGCGGTCGTCGCGGTGGTCTCGCTGCTCATCGGCGCCGTCGCCGCCCTGCTGCTGGCGCTCACGCGCTGGCAGGCCGTGCACCTGCTCCCCGCGGTCTGGTATTACCGCGTCCTCGGCGCGCACGGCATGAACATGCTGATCTTCTTCATCATCTTTTTCGAGATGGCGGTGCTCTGGTTCGCCAGCACCGTGCTGATCAACGCCCGGCCCGCGGCGCCGAAGTACGGCTGGTTCAACTTCGGGCTGATGGTCGTGGGCTCGGCGATCGTCGAGTGGGCCCAGTGGAGCGGACGCGCCGACGTGCTGTTCACGTCGTACCCCCCGCTTAAGGCGCACCCGGCGTTCTACCTCGGCATCATCTTCTTTGCCGTCGGCGCGCTCGGCGTCACCGGGCAGTTCTTCGCGTCGCTGGTGATCGCCAAGCGGGAAAAGACGTACAACGGTTCGCTCCCGCTCGTGGTCTACGGCGCGATGACCGCGGCCATCATCGCCGTCATCACGCTGGTGCACGGCGCGATGGTCTACATCCCCACCTTCACGTGGGCGATGGGCTGGACCCCGATGCCCGACCCCGAAGTGTACCGCCTGCTCTGGTGGGCACTCGGCCACTCGTCGCAGCAGATCAACGTGGCGGCAATGGTGGCCATCTGGTACATGCTGGGCGCGCTGACGGTCGGCGCGGTCGTGCTGAACGAAAAGGTGAGCCGCTCGGCGTTCGTGCTGTACATCCTGTTCATCTCCATGGCATCGGCCCATCACCTGCTGGTCGACCCCGGCTTCAGTTCGCCGTGGAAGATCGTGAACACGTCGTACTTCATGTACCTGGCGGTGCTCGCGTCGATGGTGCACGGCTTCACGGTGCCGGCCGGCATGGAACTCGGCATGCGCCTGCGCGGCTACACCGACGGGCTGTTCGGCTGGCTGCGGCGCGCCCCGTGGGGCGATCCCGGTTTCTCGTCGCTGGTGCTCTCGGTCGTTGTCTTCGGCTTCTTCGGCGGCATCACCGGCGTCACGCTCGGCACGGAACAGATCAACATCATTGCGCACAACACGCTGCGCATTCCCGGTCACTTCCACGCGACCGTGGTCAGTGGCACGGCCGTGGCGTTCATGGGAGCCACGTACTACCTGCTGCCGCTGATCTTCCGCAGGAAGGTGGCCTTCTGGTCGCTGGCGCGGTGGCAGCCGTACATGTTCGCCGGCGGGCTGCTGCTCCTCGAATTCGGCATGACCTTCGCCGGCAGCTTCGGCGTGCCCCGCCGCCACTGGGACATCTCGTTCTCGCAGGCGCCGTTCGACGTGCAGTTCAACCCGATGGTCGACGTCTTCCTCGGGATGCTCGGCATCGGCGGTATCATCGCGGCCACCGGCGCGCTCTCGTTCGTGCTGATCGCGGTGACCACGGTGTTCTTCGGCAAGAAGATCACCGAGTTCCCGCGCGGCGTCACCGTGCCGGGAATTCCGCAGGGACTCACCAACCCGCCGGTGCATTCGGCGGACGTGGATGAACGCAACGAGGCGCTGCACGCCCCGGCGCGGGGCATTGCCGGCGCCACGCCGGGAACGCTCGTGCTGGTGGCCGTCTTCTTCGCCGCCTTCGTACTGTACTACTTCACCAACTGGAAGCTGTTGAGTTTCCTGTGGAAGATCGGCTAGAGAGTTCGACCATCCGCCGGCCAGGGCCGGCGTCCACCGCACTCGCCGCGATCCTCGTGATCACGGCGGCATGGTGGGCGCTGGCACTCTGGCCGGTGGGTGATTTTCCACCGGCGTGGCTCGTGGACACGCGCGCCGTCTGCTTCGGCGCGCGCGGCGGCGGGCCGCCGAACTTCGGCGGCTGGCTTTTTCTCATCGGCGAACCCGCCGGCCTGCTGGCGATGCTCGCGATCATCGGGGGAAGGTCCCTCGCCGCCGACCTCGTGGGCATGCGGCACTGGCTCCAGCGCCACCGCATGGTGCAGGCAGGCGTGGCGGCGACGGCGCTGGTGGCGCTCGTAGCGGTCGTGGCCGGCGTGAGCCTTGCGGCTCGGCCGTCCGGCGGCATCGCCTTGCCGCTGCCAAGCGGCGCCGTGCAAGCGGTTGACCTTCCCGCGCCACCAGCAACCCTCGTGGACCAGCACGGCGCCTCGATCGTGCTCGCCGACGTCACGCAGCCGTCCATCGTGACCGTGGCGTTTTCCCATTGCGAGACCGTCTGTCCAACCACCGTGCGGCATATCATGAGCGCACGCATCGCGGCCGGGCGACCCTCGATGCCGCTGTTCATCGTGACGGTCGATCCATGGCGCGACACGGCGGAGCGGCTGCCGACGATCGCACGCCAGTGGGCGCTCACACCGACGGATCACGTGCTGTCGGGCGATGTTGCCGCCGTGGCACGGACGCTCGACGCGCTCGGCGTCGGGCGCTCGCGCGACCCCAACACGGGCGACGTCGCGCATGCGGTCGTCGTGCTGCTGCTCGACGGCCGCGGCCGCGTGACGCAGCGGCTCGACGGCGACGCGAGCGGACTTACCGCCGCGCTCGTCGCCGCCGCGCGCTACGCTCCAGCCACCTCGGCGACGGCCCGGCGCAGCGACGACTCTACGTGGTCGCCACTGCCACGACCGAGCAGATACTCCAGTACGTCGGCCGCCGGATACGACGTTCGCCCCTTGGCCACCGCCGCCAACTCGGTGACGGCATCGCCGCTCGTCAGCAGCGGCGGCTCCGCCGAGCCGTCCTCCTTGCGCAACTGGGGCAGCCCGATGACGGCCATCAGTCCGTTGCAGAGGCACCTTCGTCCCACGGTATCCTCGACGGTGCCGCCGGATTTCACGTAGGTATCCAGAGGCTCCGACGAGCACTTGTACGCGAGCTTTCCGTCGTCGCGGCGGGCCGCCGTGCGCAGGTACCCCAGATCGCAGAGACGAATGCGCGAATCGTCCTGCTGCACCAGTGAGGGCGATTCGATGACCTTGAACGGAAATCCCGTCGGCGACGCTCGCGGATCGGTGAAGATGCCGACACGGCCGGCCGCCACGTCGCCAAGCACCGTACGCTTGACTTCGGCCGACAGGCCCGACTCATCGGAGTACGCGAACGGCGTGCCCACCTGAACACCCGCAGCCCCCTGCCGCACCGCCGCGCGCACGCCCTCGGGATTCCCGAAGCCACCCGCCAGCCAGAAAGGAGCGCCCAGCTCTCGCATGGCTGCGAGATCGACTTCGTCGCGCTCGCCGTAGATTGGCTCGCCACGCTCGTTCAGGCGCAAGGCGCCACGCGGCGGAGCATTGTGACCGCCGGCCGTGGCTCCCTCGATCACGAATCCGTCCACCCGACCCGTCGCCTTGCGCAGCAGGTTGGTAGCCAGCGCATGCGACGAGACGATGGCGTAGAATGCCGGTCGCTTGAGCGGAATCGAGGTCGCGCCGTGCAGGGCCGGGTCGAACCGCAGGAACAGCGGCTGGTCGGCCGGCTGCCCCTCGACGTCGAAGCGCAGCGTGGCCGGCGCGTGCTGCGCCAGTGCGTCCAGCGCACCAGGGATCTCGCGCGGGATTCCCGCGCCCATCAGCACCACGTCCACGCCGGCCAGCATCGCGCCGTACAGCGAGGCGAGGTTGGGCATCTGCACCTTCGTCAGGAGGTTGATCCCGACCTTGCCCGAATGCCCTTCCTTGGCGAGCCAGACTTCGACGAAATTGGCGACAATCGTCACCTGCTCGCGCACCGTGCTGACGGCCTGCTTGTACATGGGGAGCCCGCGATACGGCTCGCCCGGCGCGCGGCCACCCGGCTTGAAGTACCGCCGCAGTATGTCGGCGGCGACGCTCGGAATCGGGAAGTTCTCCAGGGCACGACGCATCGCGCCGCAGGGGTCCCCATCCTGGAGTCGCCTCACGAATACCGAGTCGATCGCGGTACCCGACACGACTCCCAACTGTCCGGCGGCCGAAACCGCGCGGGCCAAGCGCCAGTTCGAGACGGCAATGCCCATACCTCCCTGAATAACGAGGGGAAGAGCGATAGCCGTCATGAAAGCTCCTGGTCCTGAGAGAGGGTGTCCGCCCATCAGGCGCGGCCTAACCAAGAAAAATAGACAGAATTGGCGACGCGCTCAGTCAGGCAATTCCTTAGGGGTTATCCCTTCGCGAGAGCTAAATGTAACCTCAGGTTGCCATGACGGCGAGGCTCGCGATGATTATCGGCGCCGGAAACCGCCAGACCCAGAACCCGCGACGTTCGACTCACTCGAGGAGCCCAGGAATGCCCGTGACTTCCGCACCGGATCCCGCAGTCCAGCCGGTACGCTGGGGAATCCTCGGCGCCGCCAACATCGCAGTCAAGCTGGTGATTCCGGCGCTGCAGCGAGGAGCGAACTCGGAAGTCGTTGCGATCGCGTCAAGGGACGCATCCAAGGCTCGCGCCGCCGCCGCCGACCTGGGCATCGCGCGCGCCTACGGTTCCTACCAGGAACTGCTCGACGATCCCGATGTCGATGCGATCTACAACCCGCTGCCGAATCACCTGCACGTCCCGTGGTCGATCAGGGCCGCCGAGGCGGGGAAGCACGTACTGTGCGAGAAGCCGCTATCCCTCACCACGGCCGAGGCCCGGGATCTCATCGCCGCTCGCGACCGGACCGGCGTGCAGATCGGCGAGGCGTTCATGGTGCGCACGCACCCGCGGTGGCTCGCCGTACGCGACCTGGTGCGTTCTGGGAGAATCGGCGAACTGAAGCTGATCGTCGGGCACTTCAGCTACGACCGGCGCGACCCCAACGACGTGCGCAGCCGCGTCGAATGGGGCGGTGGCGTGCTGATGGACATCGGGTGCTATCCCACCACGCTCGCCCGCTGGCTCTTTGGCGCCGAACCGGTGGAAGTCGTCGGCATGGTGGAGCGCGATCCCGAACTCGGCGTCGACCGCCTCGCCAGCGCCCTGCTCCGCTTTCCCACGGGACAGGCATCGTTCACGGTGGCCGGCCAGCTCGTGCCCTGGCAACGGATGCAGATCTTCGGGACAACCGGTAGAATCGAAGTAGAGATCCCCTTCAATACGCCCGCTGATTATCGGGCCCGGATCTTCATTGATGACGGCAGCGACCTGCACGGCCGCAACGTCGAGACCGTCGAGTTCGAAGCGGTGGACCAATACGAACTGCAGGGAGAACGATTCGCCGAAGCCGTGCGTGGCCTGGGTACCGTACCGGTGCCATTGGAGGATGCGTTCGGCAACATGGCCGTGATCGAGGCGCTGTTCAGGTCCACTGAATCGAAACGGTGGGAGACACCAGCGCGATAGCGCCCACAACGGAGACGACCATGAAGCTGCTGCGTGCCGGACTCGTGTTGTTGCTCAGCCTCGCGATGGGCCATCCGCTGGCGGCGCAGGCCAAGCCGGCCGAGGCGCCATCGCGGGACAAGGTGATGGCCGCGGCGAAGGCAATCATGCAGGAGGTCCGGTACTGCACGTTCATCACCATCGGGCCGGACGGTCAGCCGCAGGCCCGCGTGGTCGATGCCGTGGCTCCGGACTCGGGGTTCATCGTGTGGATCGGCACAAACCGCGTGACGCGCAAGGTGGCGGATATCAGGAAGGATCCGCGCGTGACGTTGATGTACTTCAACGCAGCAGGCCAGGAATACGTGACGGTGATCGGCAAGGCGGTGGTGGATGACGACATGGCGCACAAGGCGGCGCGCTGGAAGCCGTCCTGGGGCATGATGGTCAAGGATGGGTACCGCGGTTCAGACTTCGTGCTGATTCGCGTGCAGCCGTCGCGGCTCGAGGTCAGCAGCGTGAGGCGCGGCATCTTCAACGACCCGGTCAACTGGCGCCCGGCCATCGTGGAGCTGCCGTAGGCGAGGGCATGTCACGACCAGCGTAGCGATGGCGGTCTTGCGCTGTCGGCTGCAACCGATCGATGACGGGCGCAATGCGCTTCAGTGGCACGCTTGATCCATGAAGCCACCTTGCGTTGTATATAGCGTCAATGCTATGTTGTCTCTGTGACTTGGAAGGTCGCGTTCTACAGTGCGTCGCTGGAGAATGAGTTGCTGGGATTGCCACCGGGACTGCTTGCGAAGTTCTTGCGCTACGCGGAACGGCGGGAAGCGTACGGGCCGCATCTCGGAATGCCGCACACGTGAGCAATGGGGAACGGACTGGTCGAACTCAGGGTGAAGGCCGTAGAGGGAATCGTCCGAGTGTTCTTCTGCACCGCCGTCGGTCACCGAATCGTCTTGCTGCACCAGTTCCACAAGAAGTCCGACCGGACACCACGACGAGAAGTCGAGATTGCACGACGACGGATGCGGGAGATCACGGCGTGACTACGACATTGAAGGCATTCAGAGCCCGCGCGTTGTCGAGCCCGCGCGTCAAGCATGAGTACGATCGCCTTGAAGGCGAGTTTGCGTATCTCGATGCGGTCCTGAAGGCGCGCGCGGCCGCGGGGCTCACGCAAGCCGATGTGGCAAGGCGCATCGGGACCACCCAGTCGGCGGTGGCGCGCCTCGAGTCGCGAAACGCCAGGCATTCTCCGTCCATGGCAACGCTGGAACGCTACGCGGCGGCGTTGGGATGCAGGCTGGAAGTGCGTTTCGTGAAGGAGCGCGCGCGGACCTGAGGACAGGCTACGGCTCGGGTCGACGAGGGGCATTGCGCGGTTACCCTGCGATCGCCATCCGCTCCGCGCCACTGCGTACCGCACGCGCCGGTACGACCGTCAGCGCCTGGTCGAGGTCGCGCCAGAGGTCGCCGGCATCTTCGAGACCGACGCTGAGTCGCAACAACCCCGGCGTGATCCCCGTCTGCTCGCGCGCCTCGGCGTCCACCACGCGATGCGTGAGCAAGGCCGGCGGCTGGATGAGCGTGTCGGTGGAGCCAAGACTGACGGCCGGCGTGATGAGCTTGAGTGCGCTCACGAAGTCACGCATGAGGGCAGAAGTCGAGCCGGCCAGCTCGAAGCTGATCAGGCTGCCCGGCCCCTTCATCTGCCGGCCGATCAGCCCGCGGGCGTCCTGTCCCGCAAGCCCGGGAAAGCGCACGCTGGCAATGCGCGCGTCTTTGGCCAGCCGCTCGGCGAGCACCACCGCCGTGGCCTGCGCATACTCGACACGGAGGTGCAGCGTGGGAAGGCTCCGGTGCAACAAGTATGACGACAGCGGGTGCAACACCCCGCCAGTGGCGGCGCGCACGTGCTTGATGTCGCGCACCAGCGCGTGCGAGCCCGCCACCACGCCAGCCAGCACGTCACCGTGCCCGCCGAGGAACTTGGTGGCGCTGTGGATCACCAATGCAGCGCCGAGGGCGAGCGGCTGCTGAAGGACCGGCGTGGCGAAGGTGGAGTCGACGAGCACGGGCACGGTCCCGGCCTGACGCACCACGGCGGCGATGTCGACCAGGTCGAGCGTCGGGTTGGCCGGTGTCTCGATGAAGACCAGCGCCGTGTCGGGGCGCAGGGCCTGCGCGATTTCGTCCTGCAGCGCCCAGGTGACTTCGAGGCCAAGCAGGCCCGACGACAACAAGTGGTCGGCCGTGCCGTACATCGGGCGCACCGCCACCACGTGGCCGCCGCGCACCTTGGCCGCGAGCAGCACCGCGGTGAGCGCAGCCATTCCCGAGCCGAAGGCTGCGGCGTCTTCGGCCCCCTCGAGTTCGGCGAGCGCCTTCTCGAACCGGTCGGTCGTGGGGTTGAAGAGTCGCTGGTAGACGAAGCTCCCCTGCGGCGCGTCGCCCATGACGAGACTGTCGAACGAGCGGGCCGCTTGGTCGAGATCAGGCGTGGGATACGTGGTGCTCAGGTCGATCGGCGGCGCGTGCACGCCGAGGCCGGCAAGGTCCGCTCGTCCGGCGTGGACGGCGCGCGTGGCAAATCCGTGCTCCATGGCCAGCTCCTTGTTCGGCGTCATGGAGTTATACTAGTACCATCATCTCAAATGGATGCTATGTGCCGAATATTATTCGGAAACACCCGGATCCGACGTTGATTGACCGAATTGACCGCAGCATCCTGGCATACCTGCAGCACGATGCGCGGATTTCCAACAAGGAGCTCTCGGCCAAGGTGGGGCTGGCGCCGTCGAGCTGCCTGGCGCGGGTGCGGCGTCTCGAGGCTTCGGGGGCGTTGTTGGGCTACCACGCCGAGGTCGACCCGCGCGTGTACGGAGTGAGACTCGAGGCGCTGATTGCCATCCGGCTGGAGAAGCACGCGCGCAACGCGATCGCGGCGTTCGAGCGGCACATCGTCACGCTCCCCGAAGTGCGCGGCGTCTTTCACGTGGCTGGCGCCAACGACTACCTGGTGCACGTGGCGGTGCGGGACGCCGAACAGCTTCGCGACTTCGCGCTGACGGCCTTCGCCACGCGTCCCGAGGTGGCGCACATGGAGACGTCGCTGATCTTCTCGCACCAGCGGAACGTGCGGTTCGGGACGGTGCCGGATTCGGGTGCGGGGAGATAGGGGCAACTGCACACCACGGAAGCACGGGGCACACGGAACGGCAATTCAACGTGGGCTCGCGCGGACGGTACCGTCCGCCGTTCGTTGATTCGATGCCGCACGCAATGATCCGATGCCGGTACTTCTCGCAACCGCCCACATCGTTGTTCCGGACTCGTAGCGCGTGCAACGCAGTGCACGCGTCGCCCTCTCGCACGACGTGTGCGGGGCCCGGCTCGGGTGGCGGAACTGGTAGACGCGCGCGGCTGCGAACCGCGTTCTTTAGTGATAGTCCGGGTTCGATTCCCGGTCCGAGCACGGTTGAGTCGCTATTGACCAGGCGCACCGTTTCACGCAACTTCTAGTCCTCGTTAGGGAACGAAGTTCGCAACGGAAACGGGGCAGGCGCTCTCATCGGCGCTGCCCCGTTTCTGTTTCCTGGCCCTGTTCCCTGAATGCGCTGGTATCGGCCGACGATGAGCGCGCGAGGTGCTCGGGCGACCTGTTCCGGGGAATGGCCCGCCCTCGGGGGAGTGGGTCGGGGGAGTGGGTCTTGCCCGCGCCGCTATCTCGCTATGCACTATCTCCAACGCCCTGTTTTACTATCTCTGTAGATAGTGTCCTTTTCGTCAGTAGTGCTTGGGAGGGCTATGGTCCGCCGCGTGCTGTCCCGTTCGGCCGAGAATCCCTTCCGGATCAGCGGCACCGTCTCCGGCGAGTTCTTCACCGACCGCGAGCGGGAACTCAAGCAGTGCCTCCGCACGTTGCGGAAGCCCGGTGGCAAGCTGCTGGTGGCCGGAGTGCGCCGGACGGGCAAGACGTCGGTCCTCGAGCGGGCAGTGGAGGCGGTCAACACGAAGGGCGGCCACGCGTTCCTCGCCGACTTCTCGACCGCGACCTCGCTCGTCGACCTGTCCAACCGGCTCCTGGCGGGTGCGACGCAGGCGGCGGGACGCCGGTGGACCACGCTGGTGCGCGATCTTGTGACCCGGCTGCAGGCCCAACTGTCGCTCGCGCCCGACCCCATGACGGGGCTCACCGTCCCGAGCTTCAGCGTGGCGCTGCGACAGGAAAGTGCCGACGTGCAGCAGGCGTCACTCGGCCACGTGCTCGATAGCCTCAATGCGCTCTCGGCGAAGCGCAAGATCGTGCTCGGCGTCGTGCTCGATGAGTTCCAGGAACTCAGCCGGTTCGGCGAGACCGCCGAGTGGCACCTCCGGGGCGTGATCCAGAAGCACACGCACGTCAGCTACGTCGTCGCCGGCTCCAAGGTGGCCCTCCTCGACGCGATGCAGGCGAAGGGACGGGCGTTCTATCAGCTCTTCGAACCGTGTCCGTTCGGGCCGATTGACGCGCGCCATCTCGCCGCGTGGATCGACGAGCGCATGCGGTCGGTGGGGCTCGATCCGGTGGAGGCGGGCGGGCGCTGCATCACGCTGGTTGGCGCGCGGACGCGCGACATCATTCGCCTGGCGCGCAAGTGCGTAGACCGCGCAGGCGCCGACGCGCGTGTGGATGCGGCGGCCGTCGCCGCCGCGTACGTGGAGATCGTCGACGAGGAGGCCGACAGCACGCAGCGGTGGTGGTCCCAGTTGACCCGCGTGCAGCAAAAGGTACTGCGGGCCGTCGCGGCATCGTCGCAGGGGCTCACGACCGGGGCAACGCGCGGGCGCTTTGCCCTGGAACAGACGGGGAGCATCAGCAAGACGCTGGCGCGCTTCGTGGCGGAAGGAGTGGTCGTCAAGACGGCGCACGGGTCGGGCTACACGTTCGACGACCCGTTCGTGCGGGGGTGGGTGCTCGTCCACGCCGTTCCCGACCTCGGCTTGCACCTGCCGGCCACGCACATCGCCTCACCCACCAGCGAGTACGACTGCGGCTGACGCCCGAGCGCGCACCGACAACCGTGCCGATCGAACGCCGCTACCGCGGCTTTTCGACAGGCGTCAACTTGGCGAGTCGCCGACGGGCTTCGGCCACGCGTGGTTGCAGGTCGGGGTCAGCGTGCTTCCAGAGTTCGATGAACGCGCGGTAGTGCTCGGCGGCTTTCGGCGTGTTGCCCTTGGCGTCGTAGAGCTGGCCGAGGCGCTCGTGGATGGCTGGCACCGCAACCCCGTGAAGCTGCTCGTCAAGGCGCAACGCGTATGGCGTCGCGAGGTAGCGCTCGAACTGGCTGATGGCTGAGTCAGGCTGATTCGCGGCGTCAAATGCGCGCCCGAGATCGAGCGGCAGGCAGATCGTGCAGGCGTCCTTGGGCCCATCCTGCGCAAGATCTCCTCGCCTGAACTCAGTGATCGCCTCGGACGTCTTGCGCTCGGCGAGGGCGATCATGCCGAACGTGTAGTGCAGGTCGGGCTCGACGCTCCGTCGCAGGGCCGTATCGCGCACAGTGGACTGGAAACCGCTGACGATCGCGCGGGCGCGGTCGGGATGACCGGCGAGTGCGAGGTTGAAGGCGACTGCAAGATCAGGTCGCTCGTCGTCGGGGACCTCCTTCAGGGGGAAGCGTGCCAGCGTTGCTTCAAAGGCCCTCAACTCCGCCTCGCGAGTTCCTCGAGCAACCGCCCGGATCGCAAGCTCCACCGCGGCTTCCGACGCAGGCGCGAAACGCCTGCCGACCGAGGAATCTGCCGCGAGTGCCTGAGCTCGATACGCTCTCCACGTCCCCAATTGCCCGTGCAACAACGCCAGTTGGGCCGATCGCCAGAACGCCCACGAAGGGTCCGTGCGGTCCCCCGCCGTTCGGGCGCTGTCAACCAAGCGCTGGACTTCCTCCAGGCGCCCGCGCTGGTACGCCAGGATGGTCGCGTGGAACTGCGGCAGGTTGGCCTTCGGAAACCTTTTTCGCATGACTCGGAGCACGGTGTCGACCGCGTCCAGCTTGCCTTGCATGAGCAGCGCGACGGTAAGGTTTGCGTGCGGAAGCTGGTTGGTCGGCCGCTTCACCACATCAACGCGCAGCAGCGACTCGGCGCGCGCGAATTCTCGCCGACGGATCAGCATGATGGCCAAACTGTTGTTCGCGTTACCGCCGAGTTCATTCACCCGCTCTAGCGCTACAACAGCGCGCGCGCGGTCCCGTCCGGGACCTTCCCAGAAATAGGAGTACTCGAACCAGGGCTGCTCGCTCTCGGAGACACGGGCACGCAACTGATACGCCCGCGCGAGTGCGGAATCTCTCTGCGACCTCGGCATGCGGTAGTTAGACATCGCCGTGCCAAGCATTCGCCACCCCTGCGCGAATGTCGAGTCTGCCGCTACCGCCTGACGAAACAGGCGCATCGCCTTGGGGTAGTCGCGTTCCACACCGTTTGCCGTGTAACCTTCGCTGAAGTACCGCAACGCGTCCAGCGATGCGGTACGGAGGCGAGGGAGCGGCACCGAATGTTGCACGGACCTCAGCGACTCACCCGCCTTTTCCCGCAGCTCGCGAGCCACCTTGTCAGCCGCTTCTATCAGGCCCTTGCCACCTTCACCGCTGGCCTGGAACGCCGCGAGCACGCGCGCCGAGTCGGCAGTCAGCAGGCGCAGCGCCAGCACGTAGCCGCCGCCGACTGGCGTGACCTCGCCATCCAGGATGGCCTTCGCCCCCTCGCGCAACGCGATGCCCTGGGCGAGCGGAAGGTCCACGCGCGCCGTGCGCGGTCGTTCCATGCGCTCGAGGGCGCTGGCGACCGTCGCCTGGTCCAGGATGGTGAGCACTTGTGACTGCGCCAGCGCATTGCGCACTCCGAAGCTGACCACGCGCGCCAGCGAGGTGTCGCCACTCGTGACGGAGAAGTCCGTCATCACGATCCGATCCGTCTCCTTAAGCTGGCCCGAGGCGAACAGCGTCGCGGCGGGCCCGATGCCGAACGCCCGCATCGCCATGAACGCGGCGATCACCACGGCGAACGCGCCGAGTCCGTACGCCACGCCGCGCGTCGTCCTGTACCAGCTCATCCGCGGCGCCGCCCTGAGTGCCATCGTGGCAATCGTACCGCGTGCCTCGATACTGGGCGTGCCGCCCGGCGTGTACGTCGGCGTCATCGTCACCGCATGGCGCGCAACGCGGTGCACGTAACCCGTCCAGAGCACCGCCGGCAGACCGAGCGCCATCACGATCAGCGATCCCGGAAAGACCCAGTCGGGAAGGCCGATGCCGACGATGGCGGCCCTCGCGAGGATCGCCACGGCAACGAACGCCGCGGCGTAGATGGCGAGCGCCTGCCGGAACATCCCCGGTCCGCCCAGCAGGATGGGCGGCATTGCCTGCATTCCGCTTCCGCTGGTGATGGACTCGAGTACCCGCGCAAGCTCGGCCGCCGACTGTGGCCGGTCGTTCGCGTCCTTGGCAAGGCACGACATGACGAGCGCGGCCAGCGGCGCCGGCAGGTCGCCGCGGAAGTCGGTGATCGGCCGTGGCGCCTCGCCCATGTGCGCGGCCAGCATGCGCTGCGGCGTGCGATCGGCGAACACCACTTGCCCCGCGAGCAGCTCATAGGCCATCGCCCCCAGCGAGTAGATGTCGGCCCGATGATCGACGGTCGGATCACCGGCCGCCTGCTCGGGCGCCATGTACGCCGGCGTGCCAATGCTCGTGCCCACCTGCGTCAGCGTCGCACTTCCCGAGGCCGTGCGTGCCGCGCTGATGGCCTTGGCGATGCCGAAGTCGGTCACCACCGCCGCCCCGCCCGACAGCAAGACGTTGTCCGGCTTGATGTCGCGGTGCACCACGCCGTGCTGGTGCGCATAGCTGAGCGCGCGGGTCACGTCGCGCAACACGCCGATGACCTCGGTCACCGGAAGCGGCCCGCGCGCGAGCCGCGCCCGAAGAGACTCACCCTCCACTAGCGGCATGGTGTAGAACGGGAGCCCATTGGTGTCGCCAGCCGTGTGCACGGGCACGATGTTCGCGTGCTGCAGCGCGGCGACCGTCTGGATCTCGCGCTCGAACCGCTCGACGCTGATTCCTTGCGCGAGCTCGGGCGAAAGGACCTTCACCACCACCTTTCGCCGGAGTCGCAGCTCCTCGGCGACGAAGACCCGCGACATGCCGCCACCGCCGAGTTCGTGCTCGAGCGTGTAGCTGCCACTGAGGGTCGCCTGGAGCTGATCGCGGAGTTGCTGGCTCATGTCCGGTGGGGTGAGGAAGGACGATGCCCTACATCGAGGAGGGACTATGGACTACACCCGCCAGAATCTAGGGATTCGGGGACGGCTCAGCCAGCCAACTCTAACCCCTACGACGCCCTGAACTTCGCGATCGCCGCGCGCGTGAACTCGCTGAGCACCAGCGCTCCGCTGGTCGCCGCGCGTTCGTCGAGCAGCTGCGCCCAGTTTTCGGTGCCCTGCCACAGCACCTTCTTGATGCCGCGCGTCGCCTCGGGATTGGCGGTGGCGAGCGACAGCGCGCGAGCCGCGACGGCGACGTCCAGCGCGACCGCGTCGGTCACCACCTGCGCGTACAGCCCGTGGCGTTCGGCCCAGACGGCATCGCGCCAATTGGCGTCGAGCGCCATGGCGCCGAACGGGCCCCGGCCGATCTTGTGCTCGATGACCGGGCCGACGACAAACGGGCCGATGCCGATGGCCAGTTCGCTGAGCTTTAGCGATGCCTTTTCCACGGCAATACAGTAGTCGGAGGCCGCCACCAGGCCGACGCCACCGCCCACCACCTTGCCCTGCACGGCGGTGATCACCGGCACCGGCGCGCCGGTCATGGCCAGGATGACACGAGCGAAGCCAAGGAAGAACTCCTTCCCGGCGGCCGCGTCGGCGATCGTCATCAGCTCGTCGAACGACGCGCCGGCGCAGAACGCTCCCTGTCCCTCGCTGCGCAGCACGATGACGCGCACGTCGTCGCGCCGGCCCGAGGACTCGATGGTCGCCGCCAGGGTGCGCAGCAGCTTGCCGGGCAGGGCGTTGCTCTTGTGATGCCCGAACCGGATGGTGGCGACGCCACCCTCGATGAGCACGTCCAGCGAGCCGTCGTCGGAAGATGGAGTGGTGATGGACATGGTCTGGGCGCGGCGCGCGATACCGAAAGGAGGGCTCGGGCAGTAACTTGAAACGGTATCCCCTAAGATACCGCGTCCGTGCCATGCGCGAGCCCGTGCGCGAGCCCGGTCCCGCTTTCGAGGAGACCCCCCAGGATGATGCAGGCCCCCGCCGTCGCCGAGGATCCGCAGCGGCTCGAAGAGTTCGTGGCGCGCATCGCGCGCGACGAGTCGATCGAGCCCAAGGACTGGATGCCCGAGCGCTACCGGAAGCAGTTGATCCGCATGATGGCGCAGCACGCCCACTCCGAGGTGGTGGGCATGCTTCCCGAGGGGAACTGGATCACGCGGGCGCCGTCGCTGCGCCGCAAGATGATCCTCCTGGCCAAGGTGCAGGACGAGGGAGGGCACGGCCTCTACATCTACTGCGGCGCCGAGACGCTGGGCGTCGACCGTCACGATCTCGTGCAGGAACTGCTCGACGGCAAGGCCAAGTACTCGAGCATCTTCAACTATCCGACGCTGACGTGGGCCGACATGGGCGCCATCGGCTGGCTGGTGGACGGTGCGGCGATAGTGAACCAGACGATGCTGGCCAAGGCGAGTTACGGTCCGTATGCGCGGGCGATGGTACGCATCTGCAAGGAAGAGAACTTCCACAAGCGCCAGGGCTACGAGATCATGGCCACGCTCGCCCGCGGCACGCGCGCGCAGCGGGCGATGGCACAGGAATCGCTGAATCGCTGGTGGTGGCCATCGCTGATGATGTTCGGCCCGCACGACAAGGACTCGCCCAACAGCGAAGAGCTCACGCGCTGGGGAATCAAGCGCAAGAGCAACGACGAGCTGCGCCAGCGCTTCGTGAACCTCACCATCGCGCAGGTGAAGGCCATCGGCCTCACCGTGCCCGACGCGGACCTGACGTACGACGAGGCCAGCGGCGACTGGAAGACCGGCCCGATCGACTGGGACGAGTTCTGGCGCGTGGTCAAGGGGAACGGCCCGTGCAACAAGGAGCGGCTGGCCGCACGGCAGAAGGCGCACGATGACGGCGCGTGGGTGCGGGAGGCGGCGCTGGTCTACGCCGACAAGCAGGCCGGGCGCAGCACGGAGGCCGCGTAATGAGCTCGCCCGACCGGTCCTGGCCGCTCTGGGAAGTCTTCACGCAGGGCAAGGATGGCGAGCCGCACCAGCACGCCGGCAGCGTGCACGCCACCGACGCCGAGCACGCGCTGCAGAACGCACGCGACACGTATGCGCGCCGCAACGAAGGAGTGAGTCTCTGGGTGGTACCGAGTGCGGCGATCACGGCCTCGACACCGGAGGACATGGGGCCGTTCTTCGACCCGGCGAACGACAAGGCGTATCGGCACCCGCAGTTCTACAAGGTGCCGAAAGGAGTCAAGGTCTTCTGATGAGTTCCCTGCCTCTGTTCTCTGCGCTGCTGAGGCTGGCCGACGACCGCCTGGTGCTCGGGCATCGCACGTCCGAATGGTGCGGCCACGGTCCGATCCTCGAAGAGGACATCGCGCTGGCCAACCTTGCGCTCGACCAGATCGGGCAGGCCAACCACCTGCTCACGTACGCGGCGACGGTGGAGAAAGCCAGCCGTGACGAGGATGCGCTGGCCTACTTCCGCGATGCCATCGAGTACCGCAACGCGCTCCTCTGCGAGCTGCCCAACGGTGACTTTGGCGTGACCATCGTGCGGCAGTTCCTGTTCGGTGTGTACAGTGTGCTGCAGTGG
>JBBTFF010000140.1:0-1392 GCA_038041995.1 Gemmatimonadota bacterium
GTGGTGCACGCGCTCCCGCCCTATGCGTACCGATGCCCGTTCGGGTCGTCATCCGACGACGAGTGCGGCCGGCGAGCGGCGGCGAACGTGGAAGATCTCATTGCGCAGATCGGCCGCGATGAATGCGCGGCCATCCTGATGGAACCGAACTCCGGCACCAACGGAATCGTTGCCCCCGACACCTACTGGCCGGCGCTGCGCGCGGCGGCCACGCAAGCCGGTGTGTACCTGATTGCCGACGAGGTCATGAGCGGCTTCGGGCGATGCGGGGAGTGGTTCGCCTGGCAGCGCTATGGCGAGGCGGGACGACCCGACCTCATGACGCTGGCCAAGGGGCTCACCGGCGCACACATACCGCTTGGCGCGGTGGTGATGTCCGCCGAGGTGGCGGCGAAACTGGAGCACGAAATGCTGTATACCGGTCTCACCTACTGCGGGCATCCGCTGTCGTGCGCGGCGGGAGTGGCTGCGGTGGAGGCGTACGAGGCGGAAGGCCTGATCGAGCGATCGCGCCGGCTGGGCGGCGATATGTTCAGCGCGTTGCGCTCCATGCAGCAGCGGCACGCGGTGATGGGCGACGTGCGCGGGGGACACGGGCTGTTTGCGGTGGTGGAGTTCGTGGAAGACCGGGCGACACGCGCGCCGCTGGCCCCGTGGCCACAAGTGCCGGCGCTGCTCAGGAGCGTCGTGCGCGACGGGCTCGTGGAAGGGGTGTCGTTCGCCGTGCGTGGCAACTTGCTGCTCATCGCGCCTCCGCTGGTGATCGACGAGCGCGATTTGGCCGACGCGCTGGCGCTGCTTGACCGCCTGATCGCCAGGCACACGCCGCCGGTGCCGTGACGGGCCCCGCGTTCGTCTCGCTGCACGATGCGATGGAGCGCCACGTGCGCGACGGAATGACCGTCGCACTCGAGGGATTCACGCACCTCATTCCGTTCGCGGCCGGGCACGAGATCATCCGCCAGAAGCGGCGCGACCTGACGCTGGTGCGCATGACCCCCGACCTCATCTACGACCAGATGATCGGCATGGGGTGCGCCACACGACTCGTCTTCTCGTGGGGCGGCAACCCGGGCGTGGGCTCGCTGCACCGTTTGCGCGACGCCGTGGAGCACCAGTGGCCGCGCCCGATCACCCTCGACGAGCACAGCCACGCCGGCATGGCGGCACGCTACACGGCCGGGGCAAGCGGCCTGCCATTCGGCATGCTCAAGGGTTACACCGGCACCGACCTGGTGACGGTCAATAAGTCGCATATTGCTACTATTGTGTGCCCCTTCAGCGGCGAAGCGCTCACCGCGCTGCCGGCGCTCGCGCCCGACGTCACCGTGCTGCACGCGCAACAGGCCGACCGCGAGGGAAACGTGCTGCTGCGCGGCATCGTCGGGGCGT
>JBBTFF010000140.1:1402-15553 GCA_038041995.1 Gemmatimonadota bacterium
GTGCCGCGAGGCGGCACAGGCGGCACGCACGCTCGTCGTCACGGTGGAGGAGGCCGTCGACCAGCTGGACGCGCCCATGAACGCGTTCGTCATTCCATCATGGCAGGTGGCCGCCATCGCAGTCGTCCCCGGAGGCGCGTATCCGTCATACGCACTCGGCTACTACGCACGCGACAACGCGTTCTACCTGGCCTGGGACGGCATTGCGCGCGACCGCGCGCGGTTCACGGAATGGATGACGACGCACGTCCTGGAGACGTCGACGCACGCGGAGTTCCTGCGCCTGGTGGGGGCGGTGGCGTGACGGCGTACACGAGCGACGAGATGATGACCGTCGCCGCCGCGCGGCGGCTTTCCAACGGCGCGGTGTGCTTCGTGGGCATCGGCCTGCCCAGCGCGGCGTGCAACCTCGCGCGCCTGACGCACGCCCCGGACCTGGTGCTCATCTACGAGTCGGGTACCGTAGGCACGCGTCCCAACGTGTTGCCGTTGAGCATCGGCGACGGCGAGCTGGCCGAGACGGCCCGTTCGGTGATTCCATTGCCGGAGATCTTCACGCACTATCTGCAGCGCGGCCGCGTGGACGTCGGATTTCTCGGCGGTGCGCAGATCGACCGCTTCGGCAACCTCAACAGCACGGTGATCGGCCCATACGATGCGCCGTCGGTGCGGTTGCCGGGCGCCGGTGGCGCGCCGGAGATTGCCATGCATGTGAAGGAACTGCTGATCGTCATGAAGCAGTCGGCGCGCACGTTCGTTGATCGGCTGGACTTCCGCACGACAGTCGGGTTTCTCGACGGTGGCGGCGCGCGCGCGCGTGACGGATTCCCCGGCGGCGGGCCGCGTGCCGTCATCACCGACTTCGGGGAGCTGACGCCGGACCCCGAAACGCACGAACTCGTGCTGAGTGCCATCTTTGACGGCGTCACGGTGGACAGCGTGCGTGCAGCCTGTGGATGGCCATTGCGCGTGGCCGGCACGGTGACGCGCGTTGCCGCTCCGACTGCCGCAGAACTGCAGGCCCTGCGTGACCTGCAGGAGCGCACGCGAGCGGCGCACGCCCAGCACGTACGCATCACGCTGCCGACCTGACGCACCGATCATCCCCTGGCCCCCGCTGCAATGAAAACGCCCCGCATCCAGACCGAACTCCCCGGCCCGAAGGCCCGCGCACTGATTGCCCGCGACGCCGAGGTGGTGTCGCCATCGTATCCGCGCGACTACCCGTTTGCGATGTCGCACGGGCGCGGCGCCGAGGCATGGGATGTGGACGGCAACCGGTTCCTGGACTTCGCCGCCGGCATCGCCGTCTGTTCGACGGGGCATTCGCACCCCGACGTCGTGCAGGCCATCAAGGACGCGGCCGACAGCTTCCTGCACATCTCGAGCGACTACTGGCACGAGCGGCAGGTGCGGCTGGGCGAGCGCATCCGTGACCTCAAGCCGATGGGTGACGAGCCGGTAATGAGCTTCATGTGCCAGAGCGGCACCGAAGCCGTGGAGGGGGCGCTGAAGCTTGCGCGCTACGTGACGGGTCGCGGACGCTTCATCGGCTTCCTCGGCGGCTTTCACGGCCGCACCATGGGTTCGCTGGCCTTTACGTCGAGCAAGTACACCCAACAATCGGGGTTCTTTCCGACGATGCCCGGCGTGACGCACGTGCCGTATCCCAACAACTTCCGCCCGCTCCTTGCCGGCGATGACCAGGGGAAGGCCGTGCTCGATTACATCGAGAACGTGCTGTTCCAGCACAATGTGCCGGCCAGGGAAGTCGCCGGAATCCTCGTCGAGCCCATCCAGGGAGAAGGCGGCTACCTCGTGCCGCCCGACGGGTTCCTGCAGGGACTGCGCGAGTTGTGCGACCGCCACGGCATCATGCTGATCTTCGACGAAGTGCAGTCGGGGATCGGGCGCACGGGGAAGATGTTTGCTGCGCATCACGTAGGCGTCGCGCCCGACATCATGACGCTGGCCAAGGGACTCGGCAGTGGCATGCCCATCGGCCTGGTAGTCGCCAGGAAGAAGTGGATGGAGCAGTGGAAGCGCGGTGCGCACGGCAACACCTACGGCGGCAACCCGGTGTGCTGCGCCGCCGCGCTGGCGACCATCGACCTGGTGGAACGCGAGTACATGGCCAACGCCGCCACGGTCGGCGCCTACTTCATGACCAAGCTGCGCGAGTTGCAGGGTGGGTACGCGTGCATCGGCGAAGTGCGCGGCCGCGGCCTGATGATCGGAATGGAGCTGGTGCTGCCCGACGGCGCACCGGCAAGGAAGCTCTGCGACGACCTGGTCACGAGAGCCTATCACAACGGGCTGCTGCTCCTGTCGTGCGGACAGAGCACGGTGCGCTTCATGCCGCCGCTGCTCATCACCACCGAGGATGTGGACGACGCCATGACGATGCTCGAGAAGAGCCTCGTCGAGGCGCTCGGATGAGTCACGACGCGAGGGGGGAGCGCAAGTTCGGCTTCTGGATGGCTTCGGCGCTCGTGGTCGGGAACGTCATCGGCGCCGGCATCTTTCTGCTGCCGGCAACACTCGCCCCGTACGGCTGGAACAGCGTGCTGGGGTGGTGCATCACGCTGGCCGGCGCGCTCTGCCTCGCCTGGGTCTTTGCACAGCTGAGCCGGTACCTGCCGGATGCCGGCGGCGCCTTCGGCTTCATGCAGCTCTCCCTTGGCGACGGGCCCGCCTTCATTGGCGCCTGGGGCTACTGGGTCTCGGTGTGGGTGGCGAACGCGGCCATCGCCACCGGTGCGATCAGCTACCTGAGTCGTCTCGTGCCGAGCGTGGAGACCACCGCCGGTGTTGCGCCAATCCTGACGTGTGGCGTGGTCTGGCTTCTCACGTGGGTGAACCTGCGCGGCGTGCGCACCGTGGGCTGGGTGCAGATGGGAACGACGATCGTGAAGCTCCTCCCCTTCGTCGCGGTGCTGGCGCTGGTTGTCGTTCGGCTCGGCGCCGAGGGCACGGGCGCACTGGCGCCGCTCGATCCAGCGACCCTCTCGCTTGGCGGCGCCACCGCGGCCGCTACGCTCACGCTGTACTCCATGCTGGGCATCGAGTCGGCGGCGATTCCCGCCGACCGGGTGGAGAATCCCGCGCGCACCGTGCCGGCGGCGACGATGTTCGGCACCTGGCTCACCGGTATTCTCTCGGTGGTCTGCTGTTCGGCGGTCGTGCTGATGCTCCCCGCCGCCGCCGTCGCAGGTTCAACGGCACCGTTCGCGCTCTTCATCGCGCGGTCGTGGGGTGACTGGGCGGCGGCGTTCGTGGCGATATGCGCCGTGGTCAGTTGCTACGGGGCGCTCAACGGCTGGGTGCTGCTCTCGGGTGAACTGCCGGCAGCGATGGCCGACCACGGGCGCTTGCCGGCATGGTTCGGCGTCCGCAACGCGCGGGGCGCGCCGGTGCGCGCCGTCTTGCTGAGCAGCGTGCTGACGTCGGCGCTCGTCCTGCTCAACTTCTCGCAGTCCATGGCATCGGTCTTCACTTTCGCCATCCTGCTGGCGACGGCGACGAACCTCGTGCTCTACCTGTTCTGCGCGCTCGGTGCGCTCCGGCTGATGCGGCGCGGCGCGGTGCCGGCTTCCCGCCTGCTGGTGTTGGCGTCCGGTGGCGCAGCCGTGTTCTCGGTGTGGGCGCTCTACGGCGCCGGCTGGTCGGCACTCGGGTGGGGCGCGGTGCTGCTGTTGTGCGGCTATCCGGTGTTCCGTCTCGCGAGGAAAGCCACCATCACGGTGTGAGGGTGATCGTCGGGCGATTTTGCCCGCACGATTTGCCCCGGCGCGCGCCGGGCGGCAGTTTTCGGCCAGGAGCCCCCCACCGACCGCTTCTCCCGACCCGCCATGTCCCACCCAGCACTCCCCGCCCGCGCGCGCGTCGTCGTCATCGGTGGCGGCGTCATTGGCTGCTCCGTTGCCTATCACCTTGCGCAGATGGGGTGCAAGGACGTGGTCCTGCTCGAACGGCACCAACTGACGGCGGGCACCACCTGGCATTCGGCCGGATTGATGGTGACGTTCGGTTCGACCAGCGAAACGTCGACCGAGTTCCGCAAGTACACGCGCGACCTGTTTGCGCGCCTCGAAGCCGAAACAGGGCAGGCGACCGGGTTCAAGCCCATCGGCTTCATCGAGGTGGCCTGCGATGCCGACCGGCTCGAGGAGTATCGCCGCGTCTCCGCGTTCAACCGGCATTGCGGGGTGGACGTGCACGAGATCTCGGCGCGCGAGGTGGGAGAGCTCTTCCCGCTCGCCCGCACCGACGACATCCTCGCCGGCTTCTACGTGAAGGAAGATGGCCGGGTCGATCCCGTGGACGTCACGATGGCGCTGGCCAAAGGGGCCAGGCTGCGCGGTGCCACGATCTTCGAGAAGGTCCCCGTCACCGGGATCACGCAGCATCGCGGCGCGGTGACCGGCGTGGTGACTCCGTACGGCAACATCGAAGCCGAGTTCGTGGTGAACTGCACCGGGGCGTGGGGGCGGGAGGTGGGAGCACTGGCGGGTGTGACGGTGCCATTGCAGGCGGCGGAGCATTACTACCTGCTCACCGACGAGATCGCCGGCGTCAGCAAGCAGTGGCCGGTGCTCGAAGACCCGGGTTCCTACGGCTACTTTCGCGAGGAAGGCGGCGGCTTGATGATCGGCCTCTTCGAGCCGGTGTGCGCACCGTGGATGGTGGACGGGATGCCCCAGGACTTTGCCTTCGGAGAAATCCCACCGGACTGGGACCGCATGGCCCCGTACATCGAGAAGGCGATGAAGCGAGTGCCCATCACGCTGAACACGGGAGTGAAGAAGCTCTTCTGCGGTCCCGAATCGTTCACGCCCGACCTTCGTCCCTGCCTCGGCGAGGCCCCGGAACTGAAGAACTTCTTCGTGGCCGCCGGCCTCAATTCCATCGGCATCCTCACCGGTGGAGGCGTGGGCCGGGCGATGGCCCACTGGATCCTCAACGGGCGCGCCGACGTGGACGTGACCGGTTTCCATATCGACCGGTTGCAACCGTACCAAGCGACGCCGAAGTACCGGCGCACCCGCACGGTGGAGTCGTTGGGCATGGTATACCAGTGCCACTACCCCAATCGCTCGATGACGACGGCGCGCGGCGCCAAGTTGTCTCCGCTGCATGCACGATTAGTAGCAAAGGGCGCCTATTTCCGCGACGTCAGCGGCTGGGAGGGTGCGGACTGGTACACACCGGACGGTTCACCGCCGGTTGTAGGTCCGCTGTCGTGGGGAAGGGAAAGCTGGTTTCCGTACTGGCAAGCCGAACACGAGGCGACGCGAAACGGCGTCATCCTGATGGACATGTCGTTCATGTCCAAGTTCCTCGTTCAGGGTCGCGATGCCGGGCAGGTATTGAACCAGGTGTCGGCGAACGACGTGGATGGCGTGGCGGACCGAGTGACGTACACGCAGTGGCTCAACGAGGGCGGGACGCTCGAAGCCGACCTGACGGTGAGCAAGCTGAGCGATACACGCTACTTCGTTGTCGCATCGGACACCGCGCATCGCCATGTGGCCACCTGGCTGAAGCGCCACACACCCGACGATGCGCACTGCACTGTTGCCGACGTCACGTCCGCGTATGCGCAGGTCAACATTCAGGGGCCGCGTTCGCGCGAACTCCTGCAGGCGGTCACGACGCACGACCTCTCCAACGCCGCGTTTCCGTTCCGCACTGCCCGCGAGATCGATATCGGTTTAGCGAGGGTGCTTTGCCTTCGTATCACGTACCTCGGCGAGTTGGGGTACGAGCTGTACGTGAGCGCCGAGCAGGCGCTCCCCGTGTACGACCGCCTGGTGGAGGCCGGCGCCGCGTTCGGGTTGCGGCACGCCGGCCTCAAGGCGCTGGCGTCGCTGCGCATGGAAAAGGGATACCGTGACTACGGGCACGACATCGACAACACCGATTCGGTGCTCGAGGCCGGTCTTGGTTTTGCGGTGGACCTCAAGAAGCCCGGTGGATTCATCGGGCGCGACGCGGTGCTGGCCAGGAAGAGCGCGGGGGCGCTGACCAGGCGCCTGGTGCAGGTGCAACTGAAAAACCCGGCGCCGTTGATGTTTCACGCCGAGGTGGTGTGGCGCGACGGCGTGGCGGTGGGTTACGTGAGGGCGGCGTCGTACGGTTTCACGCTTGGCGGAGCCGTGGGCCTGGCGATGATCGAGGCCGGGGTGCCGCTGGATCAGCAGTGGATCGACGCAGGAACGTGGGAGGTGGAGGTCGCCGCCACGCGGTATCCGGCGCTCGTGTCGATTGCGCCGCTGTATGATCCCCGAAATGTGCGGATCAAGGGGTGATGCGCTTCAGGCTCCGATGCGCAGGTTCTCGGTGGAGATGGCGCGAACCCTGGGCCCGAAGCTGGTGATGTTCGTGAGCGTGTCATTGTGGTGCTGGATGACTTGCGCCGGCGACAGGTGTGCGTTGCCTTCTGTCGTGTGCGCGTCCGCCACCAGCACGACCGGGTAACCAAGGGCCAACGCCCAGCGGGTGGTCGTGTCGACGCAGAACTCGGTGTGCATGCCGCAGATCACGAGATCGGCCACGGCATGCCGCTTGAGGACTTCCTCCAGGTCCGTGCGATGGAAGGAGTCGGGAGTCGTCTTTCGGATTCGCACATCAATCGGCGCCACGTGAAGGCCATGCGCGAGTTGCCATTCACGCGATCCATGTGTCAGGTACCCCGACGTCGACTCGTGTTGTATGAAGATCACCAGCGCACCGGCGGCGCGCGCCTTTTCGGCGACCGTGTTGATGCGGGCGATGACCGTTGCTGACTCCCAGGCGTCGTGTTCGCCTTCGCAGAGACCCTGCTGGACGTCGATGACGAGCAAGGCGGTGTTCATCGGCACGGGACCAGGCGATGGTGGATATCGGTGTCCGTCAGGTTCTCCACTTCTTGTCCTCCTCGATGTCACTTCGTCCAGATCACGATCGCGCCACATCCGCTCATGGCCAGCTGGAACTGCAGAGGCGTCGTGACCTCGTCGTAGATCTCGATCGCCCTCACATTCTTCGGCTTCGCCATGTTGTCGAGTTCGCCGGCCGTGAGACTGAACATGGGGAGGCCATTGAAGTAGAACGCCGGCGAGCAGTGGTCGCCGAACGCGCTGCGCACGGTGATGCGAAGCGCGCCCGTTTCATCGTATTCCGTGCGAACGCCCGGCAGGTTCCTGAAGACATCCGACACCTCGATGACGCCTCGCCGCACGAGGTCCCGGGCCGTGAGGTAACGCCCGGTCCCTGTTCGGCGGCGTTCCTCGAAGCCGCTGTTGCGACTATCAGCCATGCGTTCGGCGAGAATCCTCACGGTATCCAGCATTGCCGTGAACGTGGAGAGCGCCACCCGGACGGGTGCCGCGTCCGGGACGACGTCCACGGCGCGGCGCGAAGGGTAGTAGCCGACGGCCCGCGCTTCGAGCACGCGCGTCCCGGTGGGCGTGTCCACGAGCATCCATTCGCCGCGATCATCCGTGCGGGTCATCGGGCCGTCGGCGATGCGTACCACGGCGCCGGCCAGCGGCCGGCTCCCTTCGGACGTGACCACGGTACCTCGCAGGCGCCCGTCACCCACCAGCAGGTGGCGGGTCGGAAGCGCAAGCGTGTCGGTGCGCAACGTGGTGTCGACGGCGACCACGCTCCGCGCGAAGCCGAGGTACAGCTCGCGCCGCACGAAGCCCTCCTTCGGAACCTGCACTTCGATGAGGTCCGTGCTGTCCGCGCCCCGGCCCGCGCTCAGGAACATCGTACCGCCGCTCGGGACGTTGCACAGGAAGAACCAGCCATTCTCGCTCGTGGTGACGACGAGGCGCGGGCGACGACGGTCGATGCCGCCGCGCCGGAAAGTGATCTCGAACCACTCGCCAATCACAGTGACGCCGGCGGCCGCTTTGCCAGTCCGCGCCTCGCGGGCCACGCCGCCAACCACGCCGCCTGCACTGGCCGCCGTCCCGGCGGGCGAACCGCAGATGGCGGCGCGAAGTCGAGCCGGCGAGGGCGTGGCGAGATCGGCGCGCACCGGCCGGCGGCGTGAGACGACCACTTCGCGGGGCGGCAGTACCACGCCGAGCGAGTCGAGCATCGGGTGGTAGAAGCCCAGGGCGTAGCGTCCGTCCGGCACGTCGCCAATTGTGAACCGGCCCAGCGAGTCCGAGGTCACCGTGCGGGCGAAGCGCGTCAGGCTGTCGGTGGTCACGAGTTGCACCCAGGCGCCGGCGAGCGGCGTGCGGGCGATGCTGTCACGGACCACTCCGCTGACGGTGGCGCCGGGTGCGCGCGCAGTCGTGTCTGGTACCTGCGCGACGGCAGAAGGCGCGGTCAGCGCGAGCAGCGCGACGAGGGTGAATGACCGGAGCCGCATGCGATGGTCGTTCAGCGGGTGGAATACGCAGGAACGTACGATGAACATCCGACGCCGGCGAGCAACGCCCGGTTCGGCAACGCCCGGTTCGGTGCAGCCCAACGCGACCGGGAGATCAGGGATTCCGCAGCCGGGCGACCGAACCGTCCACTCCGTTGGGCAACTGCACGTCGGCAAGCTGGTCGTCGTCCCTCATTTCCCGCTTCAGCCTCGCCAGCTCCGACTTGAGGCTCGCGGTCAGCGCATTCTGTCCCGGCTCGCCGTACAGGTTGTGGAGCTCGAACGGGTCGTTCACGAGGTCGAAGAGTTCCCACTGATCCTTCTTCCAGAAGTAGATCAGCTTGTGCGTGCTCGTGCGAACGCCGTAGTGCGCCCTGGTATTGTGGTCGCCCGGGTCGTGGTAGTAGCGGTAGTACATCGACGTGCGCCAGTCGGCCGGTGCGCGCCTGCGCAACAGGGGCAACAGGCTGCGTCCCTGCATCTCGGCGGGCACCGGCAGGCCGGCTGCCTCGAGGAACGTCGGCGCAAAGTCGATGTTCAACGCCATGGCATCGCTCTTCGTGCCGGCCTTGATGCCGGCGGGCCAGCGCACCAGGAACGGCATCCGGATCGACTCTTCGTACATGAAGCGCTTGTCGAACAGGCCGTGGTCGCCAAGGAAGAATCCCTGGTCGCTGGTGTACACGACGATGGTGTTCCGGGCGAGGCCCGCCTTGTCCAGGTACGCCAGCACGCGACCGACGCTCTCGTCCACCGACTGCACCGTGGCCAGGTAATCCTGCATGTATCGCTGGTACTTCCAACGGACGAGCGCTTCGCCCGTCAGGGTCACCGTGTTGCCGTCGTTGACGGTGGTCACGGTGTCGGGCTTGATCAGGAACCAGCGGGCGAGTGCCTGCCCCTGCAGCCCGGCCGGCGGTGTCAGCTTCAGGTCGCGATTGTTCAGGTCGGTCGCCACACGCTGCCGGTTCTCGCGCAGCGCGTCGGTGCGCGTCTCGTAGGCATCCCAGAACGTGACCGGTTCGGGAATCCGCGGGGCCGCCGAATGGTCGGCGTGCGCGTCGTCCGGATCCCAGGGCCGGTGCGGGGCCTTGTGGTGCATCATCAGGAAGAACGGCTTGTTGCGCGGTCGATTCGCCAGGAAATCGACGGCGAGGTCGGTAATGACGTCGGTGACGTACCGGCCGGTGTATGTCGTCTCGCTGGCGGCGGTGTAGAACACCGGGTTGCGATATACGCCCTGTCCGGGAAGGATATTCCATCGGTCGAAGCCGATGGGATCGCTTCCCAGGTGCCACTTGCCGATCATCCCCGTGTGGTAGCCCCCCTGCTGCAGCAGTCGCGCGACGGTCATGCGCGACCCGTCGAAGCGGTTGAACATCGTCACGCCATTGATGTGCGCGTACTGGCCGGTCAGGATCGCGGCCCGGCTCGGCGTGCAGATGGAGTTGGTCGCGAAGACGCTGTTCAGCAGCGCTCCCTCGCGTGCCAGCCGGTCCATGTTCGGCGTCTTGTTCACGCGCGATCCATAGGCGCCGATCGCGTGCGCCGCGTGATCGTCCGTCATGATGTAGACGATATTGGGACGATTGGCGCGCGAGCCCTGCGCCAGCGCGCTCGCGCCGGGGACGGCGGCGGCAATGAACAACCCGGCGGTCAGCAATCGCATCGCATCTCCATGATCGGTTTCCTGTCAGGCGTCCGTCGACTGCCGCTCGCCCGTGGTGACGAAACCGGCGATTCGTTTGGCTCGGCTGGACACGTGCTCACCTCCGTTTCGGCGACTTTCTGGCGGCCGCCGGCTTCTTCGGCGCCGCTGTCTTCTTGGCCGCCACCTTCTTCCCGGGCGAGCGCTTCTTCTTCGCCGCCGGGAGCGCGGCGTCCGTGGCCACGATCAACCTGACCAGCGTCGCGGCGTCATCCAGAAGGTCGGAGACGTTGAGATACGGCTTGGCTCCAGGATACGGCGGGCCGTACGTCGGCGTGCCCAGGACCGCCTCACCCGCCGGTGTTGGCTTCACGAAGAGTTGATTGTCGCACGCCAGCGCCACGATCTTCCCGTGGCGGTACACTCCGTACTCGCCGAACATCTTCTTGACGGTAATCCCGCCCGCGTCGCGCAGCTGGTCGCAGACGTACTCGATGAAGCCGGCATCGGTGGCCATGGGGAACCTCGTTGCTGGACGAACCAGTCCGCCGTGGGTCAGCGACACCAGCACGGCAACCTCCTGACGAAGGGCGCGCTTGGTGGGCCGCGTGCGTACCTGCGAATCTCCCCCGTCCAGGGCCTCCGGTCAAGCGATGCGGTGTGCGCGGCGCGCGTGCTCCTCACGTGCGCGGCCCGTCACCGGCCACGCGATGTCAGGCGGCACCTCGGGAACTTCCTCAGAGTTTCTGCGCACGAACGTTGAGGTTGCCCGAGTAGTTCGTGAGCGTCAGCTGAATCGACCAGTTGCCTGGCTGCCCGGCCGTGGTCGGCTCGTTCAGGCTGGGGCTGAGGGCCCTGCTGTAGACCGTGGCGCCAGCAGCGTCCTTGATGACCAGAAACGTCGAGCCGGTCGTCGTGGTCGTCGAGTGATTGATCGTTGCCCGAGTCCCCGAGTTGGCCCAGCGATACGTCTTCGTCGTGGTCACGTTGGTGACGTTCGTGGCCTGAAGTTGGAAGTTGTCCGCCGGGTTGCTGATCTCCGGCTGGAACGGATTGAGCGAGTCACTGCCGCAAGCGGCGAGCACGCCGCAAGCGAGGAGAGCCAGCAGCAGCCGGCCCCGAGGCGGAGTGCGGGAGACGAGGGACATGGAAACCTCCAGAACGTCACAGGGTGGGCAAAAGAACAACCGCGATGCAGCGCCGACGCCTGACTGCGGTGCACAGACCGTCGTGGCACGCGCCTGCCGAGCATGGCTTCGAATCGCGCACGAATCGCGCACTGTTGCAGGGTACGCCGGTTCGTTCGCGGCGGGTATCAGCCGAAGGAGTGAGATCGGACGTACTTCCGGCGAGGCACAGCGTCGGTGCGACGCCGAAACCGTCGTCGCTGCCTCCTGGTTCGCACCGTCCTTCAATGGTGCGCCCGCCACCGCTCACGCAGCGAGGCTTCGCGTTTTCATATGGTCGGGTCAGGGCGCTCAGGAGTAGCATGCTCGGCGATCACCGGGCGGGGGTGGCCAAGGTGACGACGTCACCTCGACCGACCGTCTGCGTCAGATACCCGATCAGCCCTGTGATCACCGCCGTGACCGTCGAGCCGACCGATACCCCAACGAACACCGCCTGATGCGTCCGACCTCGACCGTCGGTTGCGACCATGGCACGACCGGTCGCCGCAACCAGGTCCCCGAGTCCGAGCCGCACGTCGGCCATCAGGGCTGAGCGTGGAACCGATCGCCGCACCGGTCCGAATGGCCCTACAACGGATACACCGACGGGCATGCGCAGCACGCCCGCCGCGACGTCGGCGCTTACCACCGACGTGAGCCACCGGCGGTAGCGCAGCGTCGCGCCGAAGACAGACAGCCGCTCCGGGTAATCGATGATGACGCCAGCCGTCAGCGTCCCTCCGATCGCCTCACGTGCGCGCACGTTCACCATGGCGCCGAGGTCGTAGACGAGATGGCTCACGAGCCCCTGATCCCATCGGCGATCTCCGCTCCCCTGCTGGGTCACCGCCGGGTCCAGCGTACTGCCGGTCAGATGGCGCAGAGCACTCAGCTCGAAGAGGACGAACGCGCGGCAGCGGGCCAGCGGCCGCCCCCGCCAGCAAATGGGGTGCGAGCGCTGGCTCGACGATGTGGCCTGCGTGCTATCGGGTGACGACTGCGCCCCGAGGGCACCGACGCTCATGACAAAAGCGGCGCCGGCAACCCAGGCGCTGGAGGGGATGGCATTCCGAAAGTGGTGCAGCACGGGCCGGTGACAATGAGTGAGACGAATTAAGCGCGCCGCGGCACAGATTCCACGTCGCGGGGAAAGTATACACTGCCCGTGTCGCCCTGGTGTCCCGCCTGCGAAATTCGCTGCATCGAGTCATCCGCCGAGTTGTTGCGCCACAATTCGTTCGGGCACGGGTGATGTAAACGAACTTGGATGCCTATCTGCTCAGCGAGCCAATCCAGTCTCGCCAGACGTCCACGCCGGTCCCAAGATCCGACCCGTGCAAAGCCACCAGCAGGTCGTGTGCGCCCGTGCGAGGCGCCGGATGCTCCGCGGCGAGGAACGCTAGCACCATCTCGCCGCCGCCGCGGAGGAGAGGTGTCGCGAGGGTCGGCCCGCTTCCCGTGACCACGAGAAGCCGCATCACAGAACTGAGCTGAAATGCGCCCGTCCCGTTGAGCATTGCGTGCAACTCCGGGACAACCGGTCGCCAATCGACGAGCCGCGGGCTCACTCGTCCGAAGCTGGTCAGCACGATGTCCGCGGCGGATTTCACGGGACCGTCCGACTCCAGCAACGCCCGCACGAGCGCATACAATACCTCGTCCTGCTGCGTGAAGTTCGCCAGAATCGCTGCCGCGACCATGCGATTCTGATAGTTCGGGTCGCTCCGCAGCACCTGGAGCGCGGCCGCGCGTTCACTCTTGCCGCGCTGCCTCGAGAGGAATCGCCACAGATCCCGAATCTGGATGGAATCAGCGGTCGCGTACGCTGGGATCGCGGAGATCGAGTCGCGCAGCCACGCGGTGTAGCGCCAGAGGGCCGTCTGAAAGACATCGGGTCTCTCCGCCACGCTGCGGACCGTCGCTCTCCAGGCCCTTCGCGGTCGGGTCGTGTCCATCGGGACGGTGCGATAGCGCACGCGACTCGAGTCCTGTGGCTCGACGACGATCACAAGGACGCGCTCCGCCGTGTCACCGGGCATCTGGTATCCGATCGCGGCTGCGTCGGCGAAGCCCAGATCGTACCGCAACACCGCCGCGCAAGCGTGTGAGTCGAGCGACGTCCCGGGTGCGTACCTCGCCAGCGAGTCTTGGATCATGGGGATGGTCCACGCACGAAGGCCGATGACCTCCACGGTCTTGCCTGGCAAGCGGAGGACGGCCTGCGCGTGAATCGGCGCCGCGGCGAATCCGAAGGCGAGGAGCACGCGAATGACAGCTTTCATGGAGCCCTCGATCCGTGAGAGGACAGACGGTGATGGTGTCAACGACTGGCGTTGCGCTGCGGCGCTTCCCTATATGCGCCGGCTGCACCAACGCGGTTCAGCATGCGGCGAGATATGAGACACGCATCTTTCGGGCACGATCACGGTCAACTCGGCCTTCGAGATTCCAATCCGCGCAAGCATAGACACGAAACTTCTGAGCGCGCGGCGCCTTGACCTCGGCCTGTTGGCCTTCCGTGCGAGCAACCTGCGGAACGGCAATCCCCGTAATACGAAATGCCAACCACGTCTTGCCCGGATCGAAGTTGGCGGGACGGAGGATTCGGAACTGCATCTTGCCAAGTGCGCGGCGCTCTCCCCGCCGAAGCCCATCCAAGACCGATAGCGAGTCACTCTGAGCTTCCGCGTGCCACGGATTGGGCATCGCGGCTTCCTCGTGAACGATAGGGGACATCTTCTGCAAATCTCTCATTCGTCGGTTCGAATCCGACCGGCGCCTCTCAGGGCCAGAGTAGTCGTGTGGCTCACCAATGGATTCCCTGGTATGGGCCTAACGATGAAGTTGTGCTGCGGCGCTTCAAATAGAGGCGGCCGCGGGCGCGCCGCAAGGCGGAATGGTGCGCACCGGCTGGCTGCCCGCGGCCGCTTCCCTACATGCGCCGTCTGCACCAACGCTTGGTT
>JBBTFF010000141.1:0-11442 GCA_038041995.1 Gemmatimonadota bacterium
CGGGCGAGGGCACGGGCGGCGTCGCGCGCGA
The DNA here is from genome assembly GCA_038041995.1 of Gemmatimonadota bacterium. GTDB lineage: Bacteria > Gemmatimonadota > Gemmatimonadetes > Gemmatimonadales > Gemmatimonadaceae > PNKL01. The sequence goes on from JBBTFF010000141.1 coordinate 32, forward strand.
CGGCCGCCTGTTCGGCGGCACCCTGCGCGATCACTAGCGCATCGGCGGCCTCGGTGCAATCGCGCTCGGCCAGGCGCAGCTGTTCGGCGAGCTGCTCGTGTTCCCCGCTGAGCGCGGCGGTGCGCTGGGCGACCTCGCCCGCCTCGCGCTCGGCTCCCTCTCGCTCGAGCTCCAGGCGGCGGATGCGGTCGCGCAGTTCCCGCACGGCGACTTCGATGCGCCCCAGCGCCTCGCGGGCGGCGGTCACGCCACCGCGCGCTGCTTCCTCGACGGACACCGCCTGCTGCAGCGCAACGGCGGCTTCCTTGAGGTCGCCCTCGCACTTCGCCTCCTCGGCTCGCGCGGCGTCCCACTCGTTGCGCAGGCGGTCGCCGAAGGCGGCACCCTCGCTGCGCTCCTGCTCGGCGCGCTGGCGCCGCGTCACGGCGTTCTGGTGGCGCTCGTCGGCCACCGCCACCTCGCGCTGCAGCAACTCCCGCGACTCGCGAAGCGACATGGCAATGCGCGTGCGCTCGTGGCGCCCGGTGTCGGCGGCGGCGCGCGCGGCGTGGGCCGCATCGCGGGCGCCTTCCGCCGCCGCTACCCGTGCGGCCGCTTCCGGCGCTGCGGCGCGCAGCTGCACGAGTTCCGCGTCGAGGCGCGCCAGTTCGTCCTTCCAGGCCGCCATTTCCCGCTCGGCGAGCGTCAGCTCCACCGACTTGCGACGCGCCATCACCTCGGTGTGGCGCTCCGCCTTCTTGCGCTGGCGCGAGAGCGCCCGCACCTGGCTTCCCACTTCGCTGATCAAGTCATCGATGCGCGCCAGGTCGCCGGACGTTTCGTCGAGACGGCGTTCGGTGGAGCGGCGACGATCGCGGTACAATCCCACGCCGGCCGCCTCTTCGAACAGCTCGCGCCGGTCGTCGGGACGATCGCTCAGCAGGGCGTCGATCATCCGGCTCTCGATAACCACGCCGACATCGGCGGCCAGCCCGGTGCCGCGCAGCAGGTCGTGGATGTCGCGCAACCGGCACGGCGTGCGGTTCAGCAGGTACTCGCTCTCACCCGACCGCGACAGCCGGCGCGTGATGACGACTTCCTTGTAGGCAATCGGGAGCGCGCCGTCCTCGTTCTCGAAGTGCAGCGAGACTTCGGCGATGTTGACCGGCTTGCGGGCCGACGAGCCCTGGAAGATGACCTCTTCCATCTTGGCGCCGCGCAGCAGGCGCGCGCGCTGCTCGCCCAGCACCCATCGCACGGCGTCGGACACGTTGGACTTGCCGCAGCCATTGGGACCGACGATGGCCGTGACCCCCGGCTCGAACGAGAGTTCGGTGGGATCGGCAAACGACTTGAAGCCGTGCAACTCGAGTTTGGTCAACCGCACTTAGAACGTTCTCCCTGTTCGGTACGCCAACTGCGGAGCAAGCCCGGCCGCGCGGAGATCCGCGCCAAGGGGCACCGCTGCAGCGGCAGATTCAAAGGCGCCAGCGAACAGGCGCACGGTTCCATCGTCCTGCAACAACGCGTATGCCGATACCCCGCGAACCACGAGGGCCGCCACGCGCGCTGGCGCCGAGCCTCTCGGCACTCCCTCCTCGAGCATCAGCGCCAGCGGCACCCGAACCACGAGACCCGCCTCGGCACGCAGCAGGCCCTCGTCGCGCAGGGACGCGAGCATCGAGTCAGCGCCCGAGCGATCACGCCATGCGCCGGCCAGCACCCGGTGCCACCGGACCCGCCCGCTGCCGAGCAGCACCGGAGAAATCGTGACGCCCGGCAACTGCGCGTCACGCCGCCGAAGAAAAGAATTTGCACCCGCGGCAGTGTTTGTCGCTACGAGTTCCACCGCAAAATCCGCGGCAAATGCCGAATCCTGGGGATTGACAGGCACGCCGACACTCACGGTTTCGGCCGGGGCAGCCACCGCGCTCGGCACCGTGGCGGTCGCGGGCGGCGAGGCGGCGGAGACGGTGCGCTTCGCCGCGCGCTCGGCGGGTGCGTCGGGGCGCGGCCACAGCGCTGCCCCGGCGACGAGGATGGCCACCACCAGCATGCCGGCAAGCGTGAGCTTCCCGGCCGACCACCGACGGCGGTGCGCCGGGCCGGCACCGGCCGTTACCGATACGCTCGCGCCGTCTCCCGCCTGGGCCAGCACGCGCCACTCGAGGGGGATGCTCACGTCGCCTACCGATACGACTCCGTCAGTCTGCACCACCAGTGCCGCCAGTCCCGCCGTGCCCGCCGCGGCCACGAGCAGCAATAGCGCCCCGGCGTCTGCGAACCCGGCCGAGAGCCGCCGCCATCGATCGCTGCGCAAGACCTCCTCGGGTACCGTCGACTCGCTGCCGCGCGGCAGGATGAACAGCGACGGCGTTCCGTCAGCGGCGGGCCGGGCGACGTCGTTCAGCGAGACACCACGCTGAAAACAGTCGGTAATGCCGTGCGCGCCGGCGTCGCCGGCGAGTGCCGCCAGGGTCGGCGACGCGCCGGTGAGGTCGGCAATGGCCCCGCGCCGCTCCCGTGCAACCACGCGAGCAATGCCAAGGGCCACGCGCGCCGCGGCCTCCGGGTCATGGCCCAACACCACCGCCGCCGACGTGCTGCCGAACAGCGGGGCCAACCGGCGGCCTTCGTCCACCCAGGGGTCAGCGGCGGGAGGCGCAGGCCGCTTGCGTCCGATCACGGGGCCACCTCGAACACCCAGTACGGCAGTCCGCTGCGCCGCCCGGCCTCTTCAGCCTCCTCGCGCGTGGCAAAGGGACCCGACACGACGCGGTACACCGACGTGCCGTCGCGCTCGCTCGTCTGCACGCGCGGCGTTGCGCCATTCACGCGCATGGCGGCGGCCATCTGTCGCGCGCGGCTCTCCGACAAGACGGCGGCGAAGCTCAGCATCCAGCCATGGCTCTTCAGTTCGGCCCGCGCGGCAGCCGGCGGCACCGGGCTGGGAACCGCGATGGGTGCGGGCGACTCGCCGGTGGGGTCGGCCGCGACCGTGTCGGCCAGGAGCGAGTCGGCGAACTCGTCGACGAACTTCACCGGTACGTCCAGCGAAGCTGAGCGGGGGCGAAAGCCGTTCCAGCGAACGAGGGCCCAGGTGTCGGTGGCGCCATTCGGAACGTGCGCGCGCTCGCGCTTGGTTTCGGCGTCGACGATGACCAGCGCGTCGCCGACGGCCAGCGCGAGCCCCCCGTCAGGTGCGATGAACGGCAGGTCGGGGCGCCATGCGGTGGCCACCGTGCCGATGGCCCGGTGTGTGCCGATGGCGATCACGTGCGCCGAATCGCCGTCCATCGACCGGGCCAGCAGGTACTGGCCATCGGAATCCATGCGCAGCGCGATGGGAGCATCCGGCAGCGCGATGCGGTCGCGCACCGCCGCGTCGTACCGGTCGACCACGAACAGCATCGGGCTGTCCTGCACCGCCACGAACAGCCGGTCGCCGCTTGGCGTCGGCTCGACAGCGCGCACGGTGTTGCTGAACGATACGTAGAGCGATTGCTGGAGGTCGCGTGTACGCAGCCCCTCCAGGTGAGCGCCGGTCGCGAAGTAGACGCGGTCGCCGACCGCGGTGGGGATCACCAGGTCGGCACCGGCGATCGTCGTGCTGTCGGACACCGTGGTCTGCGGCGGATGCACCTTGCGGATGGTCACGCTGCCGTCGGCAGCGTCGCTCAGGATCAGCAAGGCGCCGTCCGGCAGCGGGAGGAGGGTGCGCACCGGCGCGGGCGGCTTGAAGCGCCAGACGCCGCCGCTGGTGAGCCGCACCACCTCGCCCGTTGGGGCGACGCCGAAGACGCCAACGCCGTCGGCTGATGAGACGGCGCGCAGCCGCTCCGACGTGGCCGGGGTGAGGCGACCGACACGCAGGTCGACGCGCACCGGAACGCGCTCTGCGTCGAACATCACGAGCATGCCCTGCCGGGCATCGAACGCAATGACGTCGCCCATCGCGGGAGCGCGCTGGGCGGAGGTCCAGATCGCACTGTCAGTCCACCAGCGGTAGGCGCGCGCCGTGCCGCCGAGTCGCGGGAAGCGCAGGAGGATGGCATCCGGCCCGGCAGCACTCGAAGCCGAGCCGCCCGCGGTGCTCCCGACATCGGGGGAACGACCACAGGCAGTCAGGGTGAATGTCAGGAGCAGGGCGAGGCAGCGCACCCGTGAAATTGAGCGCCGGACGGGCTCCGGCGGTAGCGGGAAGGAGCGATTTCGGAGTTCGGATTCCGGATGACGATCGGAATCCTCCATCGAACTCCGAACTCCGAACTCCGAACTCCGAACTCTAGAAGCTGGGCCCCAGCGTCCAGTACCAGTACCCCTTCGTCTGCGCGCCGTCGAGTGGATACGACTTGTCGATGCGCAGGATGGCGAAGTTGAAGAGGTTCACGCGGAATCCGTATCCGTAGCTGCGCAGCGGGTAGCGCTGCGTCTGCCAGTTGTAGTTCGCCGGACGGGAGATCGACACTTCTTGTCCCTTGCTCCATGCCATGCCCGCGTCGTAGAACACCAGGCCGTCCACCGGAATCAGCGAGATCGCGCGGCCGAGCCAGCCGAAGGACCGAACGACCGGGAAGCGCAGTTCGACGTTGGCGAAGGCCACGCGGCTTCCCAGCAACTGCGTGGCGGAGCACTCGGCGGTGCCACTGCTCACCGTCTGGCAAACGCTCGAATAGTAGTTCTCGCGGTCGTACCCGCGGATGATGTCGGCGCGCCCGATGTACTTGGGGAACTGATCCTCGCCGCTTCCGGCGGAAATCGCGGTTTGCACGCGCGTCGCCAGCGTCAGGTAACTGAAGAGCAGGGCATCGTAGCGGCGGTAATCGACGTTGTAATTGGTCCAGCTCAGGTTGCCGGCCGCATGCTCGAGTTCGAACCGGTACCGCCGGCCGAAGATGGGCCCGGTGTAGCCGTTGATCGTGTTGTCATGCACGAACGCGACGTACGGCGCGGCGAAGTTGAGCGACGACAGGTTGACGATGCTGTCGAGATAGACGTTGGTCGTGTACCCGTAGTTGTAGTCGACCCCGTAGCTGATGAACATCAGCGAGCGGTCGATGTTGTTGAGGCTCATGCCGTACTCGAAGCGCTTGAAACGGTTCAGCGGGTAGAGGCCTGCCAGGAACGCCGAGCGCTGGATGTAGCGCGCCAGCGCCTGCTCCTGGATCGCCTGTGTGCCGCCCGAGCCGCCCACCGCCGTCTGCGTGGAATTGAGCAGGAAGAACGTTGGCTGCTGCTGGAAGCCGGTGGTGTACTGGAAACGACGGGCCAGCGACGTGTAGGCGGCAAAGACCTGCGCCTCCTCGACGCGCCCGTTGATTCCACCGGCCAGCGCGAGCCGCTTGTTGCCCACGAGGTCCGAGAGGATGATGGCCGTGCCGCCGTACACCCCGCGGCCGTAGTTGTCCTGCGCGTACCCTACCTGCGGGCGCGAGATGTACTCGGGGCGCAACGATCCGGGGTAACGGCCGTCCACGAACTTCGAGGTGTCGGGCAGCGCGAAGTCCGCGCTGTCGAGCAGCGCGGCGACGGAGACCGCCGACCCGGGGCCGCCGAGGTTGTCGGGAAGCCGGTCGGCCGGCCGGAGCCCACCCGCGCCGCGATAGACCGACCGGCGGCGCGGGTCGCGCGACGCCGAGTCGGGCGCTCGGCCGGTGTCACCGGCGGGAACCGTCCGCGCGACGATTGCGGCGACCCTGGCCTCGGCGGCCACGCGCTCGCGCTCACGCCGGACGGCGGCCGTGTCCGGCGGAGCTCCGGGCGCCGCCGCGCCGAGCGCAATCACCGGGGCGTCGCGGTACGGCTCCTTCTTCAATTCGCGCGGGTTGGCCACCTGCCACACCGTGTAGTCGTTGCTCTCGAAATAGACAAAAGCCATGCGGTCGGCTGCTCGCGCCCACGTCAGCGCCGGGCTGTTTTCGGTGACCGACTGCACCCCGCCGATGAGGCGCGTCAGCTGGTAGTGGTCCTTGGCCGCGAAGTCGTACAGGAAGACCTGGGGAATTCCCGCGCGGTCACTGATGAACGCCAGCGACTTGCCGTCGGGCGCCCACTGCGGGTTCATGTTCTTGCCGGCCTGCCCGGGAATGACCTCCGACGTTCCCTGCTCGACGTCGAGGAGGTTGATCTGCCATTTGCCGTACCGCAACAGCTCGAGTTGCGTCTGCGGCCCGCGCTCGCTGGCGTAGGCGATGGTGCGTCCGTCGGGCGACCACGACGGCATGACGTCGCCGTACAGGTCGTTGGTCAGCCGGCGCAGGTTCTTGCCGTCGGTGTCGATCACGTAGAGGTCGGAAATGCCTCCCTTGAGCCCGCTGAAGGCGATGCGGCGTCCATCGGGCGAGAACGTCGGCCCGACCATCGCCTCGAGGTCCGTGTCGAGGCGCCGCGTGACGCGCCGGCGTTTCACGTCGAGCACGTACAGCACGTCCTTGCCGCCCCGCTGTGCGGTGAAGGCGAGCTGACGTCCGTCGAGCGAGAATGCGCTCTGCGAATACGCATAGCGCAGTTCCTCGAACTCGGGATTCAGCGTGCTCTTGGTGAGCCGTTTCAGCCGCTTGCCGGTCTTCGCGTCGGCCAGGTACAGGTCGAGGAAGACCTCGGCCCGCAGCAGGCTGCCCGTGGAGATGTACGCGATGAGCGAGCCGTCGTCGGAAAGCGCCGGCGCCACGTAGACGGGAATGACGCCGCCCGTCCGGCGTTCGGTCAGCAGCGACGTGGCGATCCTGCGTGGCCGGTCGAGTTCCCCCACCGACGGGAGGTACTGCGCCTGCATTGCGTCCTTCCACTCGCTCGCCAGTTCCTCGAGTGTCATCCCGAGGTGGCGCTTGAAGGCACGGTCGGCACCGAGCGCCGGGGTGGCCTGCATGATCTCGCCGACGATCTCGTCTCCCCACCGAGCGCCGACATAGCGCCAGAGCGACTCGCCGTAGCGGTACGGGAAGTACTCGTCGGGCCGGCGCTCCATGTCCTCGATCGTGGGAATCTTGCCGTTCAGCGCGGCGTCGCGGATGACGCCGTCGGTGGCCGGATGAACCGGGCCGATCGAGAGGTATTCGGCCATGCCCTCGGCGAACCAGAGGGGAGGCTGCCGCTGCTGCAGCGTCTCGAGTCCCTGGCCGGCGCGTCCCCGGGCGAATATGTCATACTGGAACTGGTGCACCATCTCGTGCGTCAGCACGTGCTCGGCTTCGCCGAGGTTGCCGGTGAGGAAGAACATGTTGCGCTGGCGCAGCGCGTCGGTGGCGCCGCCCGTGCCCTCGCCCAGGTCACCGAAGACGTTGTTCTGCGCGAACGCGCCGCGCGACGCAAAGACGATGATCGGCTTGCGCTCCTTGAACTGATAGCCCATGAGGCGCGACAGCCGCGCGTACGAGCGCTCGGCCATGCTGGCGGTGAGGCGCGCCATCTGCGTCTCTTCCGGGTAGTAGTGGATGTCGAAGTGTTCGGTCTTCAGGATCCGCCAGTTGAATTTCTGGAACTGCACCTGATTCTGGCCGAAGTAGCCCTGCGCGCCGAGCGGGAGAGCGGTGCAGAGGCACAGGCACAGGGCGATCAAGCGGACCGTCGACATCAACACTCCCGGCTAGGTAGTGATGGCAACCGCAGGGGCATCTCCCCACAGGCGTTCGAGCTGGTAGTACGAACGCATGGATGGGTGGAACACGTGGACGACGAAATCGACGAAATCCACCAGGACCCAGCGGCCCTGCTCGATGCCCTCGACGTGGTGAGCCTTCCACCCGGTCTTGGCCATCGCCGCAACGAGGTTGCTGGCCACGCTCCGCACGTGCGTGTCGGACGCCCCGGTGGCCACCACGAAGTAGTCGGTCATGTCGGTGACACCATGCAGGTCGAGCAGGACGACGTCACTGGCCTTGTTGTCGACGCAAAGCGTGGCCGCGCGGCGCGCATGCTCGGCGATCTGGGCGGGCAGGGAAAGGGAGCTGGCGGTCATTCTAGAAGGGCAACACCTGAGCCGGAGGAAAGTTCCGAGGAAAGTTGATAGAAGATAGTAGATAGTTGATAGAGGCTATGAGAGAAAGGGGCCGTGCGTCACCGACGCCGGCCCCTCTATCAACTATCGACTATCGACTATCAACTATCAACTATCAACTATCGACTATCCCTTGATCACCCACACCTTGATCTCGGGCATGACGTCGGCGTGCAGTCGGATCCCGACCTTGTAGACGCCCAGCGCCTTGATCGGCTCGGGCAGGTCGATCTGGCGCTTCTCCACGTGAATGCCCTGCGCCTCGAGTTGCGCCGCGATGTCGCCCGACGTCACCGACCCGAACAGCTTGCCTTCCTCGCCCACGCGGGCGGCGAAGGTCAGCGAAATCGGTTCGATCGTGGCGGCAAACACCTCGGCTGCCGAACGGCGGTCATTTTCCGCCGCCTCGAGACTGTCCTTCTCCTGGGCGATGCGCTTCTTGTTGCCCAGCGTGGCTTCATACGCCTTGCCGCGCGGCAACAGGAAGTTGCGCGCGTACCCTGCCGACACCTTCACGATGTCGCCCGGATGACCCAGCTTTTCGATCGCTTCTCTCAGAATGACTTCCATCGGAAACCCCAACGTTTCAGGTAGAGGGGCGCTCGCGGCGACGCCAGTCGAGCCAGGTGTCACCAAGGCCGAGTCCCACAAAGATCACGCCAGCCGCGCCGGCGAACAACACCGACACGCTGACCATCACAACCGTCATCAATCGTCCTGGCGCCAGGAAGAACAGCGCCACTCCGGCCCCGCGGAGCCCGTACAGGGCGCCGAAGAACAGGAGCAGGTTGGCTCCGAGCGAGCGCACAGGGCCAAGTCCCGGAACCACCAGGAGTGCCAGCCCGCCCACCAGTCCCCAAATGAACTGGTCGTTGAACCGGAACTCCCGCAGACTGGCGAGCGGCGCGCCAATGCGGGCGCGCCCCACGCGGTGGTACAGCGCCCAGGCAAGCCCGAGCGCGGCCAACGTTTCCAGCGCCAGCAGGGCCGGGAACAGGGCGGGCGATTGCTCGGCGGTGCGCCGCACCATCGTGCGCTGTTCGCTGAGCGTCTGCTCGAACCAAGCGGCCGATTCGGCATTGGCCGTGCGGAACTCCGCCCAGTCCTTGCTCGCCAGGCGCTCGCGCCAGTCGGCGTCGAACGCTTCGGCCCGACGCATCGTTTCACTGCCGACCACCCGCCGAATGCCGGCCGGCCCGCCCGGCACCGCGAACGACGTCAGCCCACCGACCACCAGCGCGAGGGCCACGGCGGCCAGCGCGCGGGGGAGAAACGACCGCTCGGGCCAGATCAGGGCCCCGGCGCCGAACGCCACCGCCACCAGCACTCCCCAACCCCGCGCGAGCAGCGCGTACTGGCCGCCCGACGCCCCGGCCGCGACCACCCAGGCGGCGAAGGCCACCCAGAGCACGGCGAGGAACAGTCGTCCACCGGCCTTCCACCCTGCGAGCGAACACGCGGCCAGCGCGGGCACCAGCAGGAGCGCCGTTTCCGACACCGGCATCAGCACCGAGAACGGCGGCATGGCCGGCAACAACAACAACAGCGCGAGTCCGCCGCCGACGCTCCGCCAGCCACGTTCCCGCGGCGTGGGGTCGACGACGGGCTCGGTCACCAGCTATGCCTGCTGGCCGCGGGTGTAGCCCAGCAACGCGAGAAAGCGCGCCTTCTTGATCGCGCTCGCGAGCTGGCGCTGGTGCCGCGCGCAGGTACCGCTCAGCCGGCTCGGCAGGATCTTGCCGTTGTCGGTGATGAAGCGCGACAGGAAGCGCTCGTCCTTGTAATCAACCCAGCGAATGCGGGCTTCGTCCATCGGGCAGGTCTTCTTCTGGCGGCGCATCAGTCGTCGTCCTCGTCGTCGTCACGAGCCCGCTTGGCGGCGAGCTGCTCTTCCGTCATCGGCGGGGCGCCGAGTTCGTCTTCGTGGATGGAGATCAGGTAGCGCACGACACCGTCGTCGAGCTTGAGCGAGCGCTCGAACTCGGGGAGCACCTTTCCGTCGGCCTTGAAACGGGCGACGATGTAGTAGCCCGTGTCGCGCTTGCCGATCTTGTAGGCCAGCTGGCGACGGCCCCAGTGGTTGAGCGACGGCTCGCCCTCGGCGCTGAGCAGCGCGTGGTGCTTGGCGACTTTTTCGTTGATGGCGGCGTCTTCGAGCGTCGAGTCGAAGACGTAGACCGCCTCGTATTCACGGATCACGTGTGGCAATCCTCCTTTGGTCGTTAGGGCCTCCCGCGGGTTGCCGACGCGGGAGGAGGCGTGGCGGCCGAAGTTGGCCGCGGATGTTGACAACCTTTAAACATATCCCGCATAACTGGTTACGTCAATGCTCCCGGCATGGTTTCCCTGCGCCCAGCGCCCCGCGGACTGGCTCGAGCGCCGCGTAGCCCGCTATTCTACCAACGATGACCCGTCTCCCTGAACGAATGCCCGCCAGCCTGACCCTCGACGACACCGTCGTCGTCTCCGACAACCAGGTGTCGGCCGACCTCTCGGGCGAGGTCGTCATTCTCGGCATGAAGGAGGGAGCGTATTTCGGCGTGGACGCGGCGGGTGCACGCATCTGGGCCCTGCTGCAGGCGCCGCGTCGCTTGCGGGACGTCGTGGCGACGCTCGTCGCCGAATACGAGGTGCCCGCGGCGCAATGCGCCTCGGACGTACTCGTGTTCGTTGAGGACCTTGCCGAGCGGGGGCTCGTTGTTCGTGGTCCTGACGCGGCTCCGTAGTCTCTTCGGGTTCCCCGCGCGCGAAAAGTGGTTCGCGCTGCGCGCGCTCGGTACCCTGGCGGGAGTTCGCCTCGCGCTCCGGCTCTTGCCGTTCGGTCGGGTGCGCGCGCTCGTGGACCGCCACGCCACGGCGCCGCTTGCCGCGTCGGACCCCGCGGTTGCGCGCGCCGTTCGCCGCGCCGTCGATCGCGCCGCCCGCACGATCCCGGGGAGTGCCTGCCTGGCGCGGGCGCTCACGGCCGAGCTTCTGCTGCGGCGCAGTGGACAGTCCGTGCGCGTCACGATCGGCGTCGCGCCGGACGGGACGCCGCTCGATGCCCATGCCTGGGTCGAGAGCGCCGGCATCCTGGTGACGGGCGACCGCGAAGACCTGGGTAGCTATCGCACGCTGGCGGTCTTCGGCACCGACTCCCGGCTCGGCGGAGTGCCATGAGCTACTCGGTCATCGACTACGTGGCGATGATCGGCGACCCGGTCCGCACCGGGGCGTATGTGCGCGCCCTGCGAAAGATGGTCACCCACGACTCCGTGGTGCTCGACCTCGGCGCCGGCTTCGGCTTCTTCGCCGTGCTCGCCGCAAAGCTCGGCGCGAAACACGTCTACGCCATCGAGCCGGACGAGGCGATCGGCCTCGGTCCGGCACTCGCGCGCGCAAACGGCGTGGCTGACCGCGTCACGTTCTTCCAGGGCGATGCGAGGCAGGTGACGCT
>JBBTFF010000142.1:0-17975 GCA_038041995.1 Gemmatimonadota bacterium
CGATGCGGAGCGAGTTTCGCCCAACATCTCTGTCCTATTGGACCGTATTGATCATGTCGAAGATCGGCAGGTACATGGCGACCACCATGCCGCCAACCACCACGCCGAGGAACACGATCATCACCGGCTCGAGCAGTGACAGCAGGTTGCTCACGGCGGTGTCCACTTCCTCATCATAGAAGTCGGCAATCTTGCTGAGCATCTCGTCCAGGCCGCCGGTCTGCTCGCCCACGGCGATCATCGAGATCACCATTGGCGGAAAGACGTTCGACCTGGCGAGCGGCGCCGAGATGGTGTCGCCGCCGGCGATCGACGCCCGCGACTGCATGATGGCGTCGGAAATGACGCGGTTGCCCGCGGTCTTGGCGGTGATCTCGAGGCCGTCGAGGATCGACACGCCCGAGCTGATGAGCGTGCCCAGCGTGCGCGTGAACCGCGACACGGCCGACTTGCGCAGCACGTCGCCGAGAATCGGCAGCTGCAGCATCAGGCGGTCGAGGCGCAGCTTGCCGTCCGGCGTCTTGTACCAGGTCTTGATACCGTAGAACAAGCCGCCGATGGCGCCGCCCACCATGTACCAGTACCCGGTGAGGAACTTCGACATCCCGACGACGATGCGCGTGGGCAGCGGCAGCGTGAGGCCGACGCTCTCGAACATCGATTGAAACACCGGGATGACGAAGAGAAGCAGGATGAGGATGGCGCCGCCGGCGACCGACATGATGACGCCAGGGTAGATCATCGCCCCCTTCACCTTGCGCACCAGGGCGTCGTTCTTTTCCATGAACGTCGCCAGGCGCATGAGGATGGTGTCGAGAATACCGCCGGCCTCGCCGGCCGCCACCATGTTCACGTACAGGTCGCTGAACGCCTTGGGATGCTTGCCCAGCGCGTCGGCCACGGTGTGGCCCGACTCGACGTCGAACACCACCTGACGCGTCACGGCGGCCAGCGCCGGGCTTTCGCTCTGCTTGCTGAGGATGTCGAGCGCCTGGACGAGCGGCAGGCCCGAATTGATCATCGTGGAGAACTGCCGGGTGAAGATCACGATGTCGCGCATCGTGATCGCCCCACCGGTCTTCTGCTTGGCCTTCGCCTGTTCCACGACCTTGACGACGTTCATGCGCTTCTGACGCAGCTGCGTCATCACGTCGTCGCGATTCGCGGCTTCCAGCGACCCGGTTTTCAGGTCGCCCTTGGCGTCGCGTGCGGTGTACTGGAAGGACGGCATCGGTTCTCGTTAGCTGGTGAGGCGTGAAAAGGCCCAACTATAGGACGGCCGAACCGCTAGCGGCGCAACCCGCCGGCCGCCCCGCCCGGCCCCTGCCGCCCCGACGGAACGTCCTTGGCGCCCGTATCGCCCTCGTTGGGGCTTTTGCCGATGAGCCGCAGGAACTCGACGGGGTCGCTCGACACCCGCAGGCAATCCTCCTCCGCCACCTCGCGCGACATGTAGAGCTGGTAGAGCGCGTCGTTCATCGTTTGCATGCCGAACTTCTTGCCCGACTGCATCGACGAGTAGATCTGGTGGATCTTGTCGTCGCGAATGAGCGCGCGAATGGCCCCGGTCACCACGAGCACCTCGGCGGCCATCGCCCGCCCCTTGCCGCTCTTCTTGGGCAACAGCACCTGGGTGATGATCCCCTCCAGCACGAACGAGAGCTGGGCGCGCACCTGCGACTGCTGGTGGGCGGGGAAGACGTCGATGATGCGGTTGATGGCTTCGGCCGCCGAATTGGTGTGCAACGTGGCGAAGGCCAAGTGGCCCGTCTCGGCGATCGTCAGGGCGGCGTGGATGGTCTCGAGATCGCGCATTTCGCCGACGAGGATGACGTCGGGGTCCTGCCGCAGGGCGTACTTCAGCGCGTTCTGGAACGACTTGGTGTCGGTGCCCACCTCGCGCTGGTTGACGATGCACCCCTGGTGCCGGTGGATGAACTCGATGGGATCTTCCACCGTGATGATGTGACCGTGCCGCTCGCGGTTGATCTTGTCGATCATCGCCGCCAGCGTCGTGGACTTGCCCGAGCCCGTGGGGCCGGTGACGAGCACCAGGCCGCGCGGCTTCTCGGCCATGCGCGCGATGACCGGCGGCAGGTGGAGGTCGTCGAACGTCTTGATCGAGAACGGGATCTGCCGCATCACGATGGACACGCAGCCCCGCTGCTTGAAGACGTTGCCGCGGAAGCGCGCCAGGTTCTGGATGCCGAAGGAGAAGTCGAGCTCGTCCTCCTGCTCGAAGCGCTTCTTCTGGTTCTCGGTGAGCACCGAGTAGGCCAGCTGCAGCGTGTCCTTGGGGTTGAGCACGTACTCGCCGCGCGAGTTCGTGATCTCGCCGTCGATGCGCATCTTGGCGCGCTCGCCCGCCGTGATGTGGAGGTCGGAGGCGCCGCGCTCGATCACTTCCTCGAGCAGGACGCGCAGGTTGACGCCCTGCGGCGGCGCCGCGCCGGGCGCGGAGGGAGGTGCACCACTCATGGACTGGTCCGGTTCGTTTGGGGGTCTTGATTGTGCGGCAAGCGTCAGACGCTCGATTCGCGAATTACCTGGTCCAGCGTCACCACGCCCTTCAGCACCTTCAGCCATCCGTCCATGCGGAGCGTGAGCATGCCGTCCTCGATGGCGCCATCCTTGATCTCCGCGGCGCCGACATTCATCAGGATCAGGCGCCGCAGCTTCGGCGTCATGAACATCACTTCGTACAGTCCCTGGCGTCCCTTCAGCCCCGACCCGGCGCAGGCATCACACCCCTTGCCGCGGAACAGCGATACTTCGCCGAACGTCGTGTCGAGGTTCAGTTTCGTGAGGTACGGCGCCGCTTCCTTGCTGGCCTTCGCCACCGCGTCGCGCAACGCTTCCTCCGTAAAGCGGAGTTCCCGGAAGGTCGTCGTGCGCGTCACCTTGGCGGTGCCCAACTCGACGTCGTCGGGCATGTACCGTTCCTTGCACTGCCCGCAGATGCGGCGCACGAGGCGCTGGGCGAGCACGAGGTTGAGGGCCGAGCTCACGTTGAACGGCTCGAGTCCCATGTCGAGCAGTCGCGTCACCGTTTCCGGCGCCGAGTTCGTGTGCAGCGTCGACAGCACGAGGTGGCCGGTGAGCGCGGCCTTGATGGCGATGCCGCCGGTCTCGAGGTCGCGGATCTCGCCCACCATGATGATGTTCGGGTCCTGCCGCAGAAATGCCTTGAGTGCCGCGGCAAAGGTCATCCCGATCTCGTTGCGCACCAGCACCTGGTTGATGCCGAAGATGTTGTACTCCACCGGGTCTTCGGCCGTCATGATGTTCGTGTCGATGCTGTTCACCTTCGACAGCGCCGAGTAGAGCGTGGTCGTCTTGCCCGACCCCGTCGGGCCCGTGACCAGCACCATGCCGTACGGGTTGCTGACCGCCTCCATCAGCTCGCGCTCGGCGCGCGGCTCGATGCCGAACTTCTCGAGGTCGAGCGTCAGGTTGCCCTTGTCGAGGATTCGGAGCACGACCTTCTCGCCGAACAGCGTGGGCAGCACCGACACGCGGTAATCGATGACCTTCTTGCCCATCTTCAGCTTGATGCGCCCGTCCTGGGGCACGCGGCGCTCGGCGATGTTGAGCGACGCCATGATCTTGAAGCGGGAGATCAGGGCCGCCTGCATCTTCTTGGGCGGCTTCATGATTTCCTGCAGCGCGCCATCGATGCGATAGCGCACGCGCAGCTCGAACTCGAAGCACTCGAAATGGATGTCCGACGCCCCGCGCTTGACCGCGTCGGTCAGGATCGCATTCAGGAGCTTCACCACCGGCGCGTCGTCCACCAGCTGCGCCTGGCTGAGCGCGCTGGCGTCGTCGTCCTTCTCTTCCACCACCTCGACGTCGGTCTCGGCATCGAGTCCCTCGATCTCGTCGAGCAGGGCGCCCATCGCGACGTCGTTCGATTCGTAGTGCTTCTCGATCGCGTTCTTGAGCGTGAACTCGCCGGCGACGACCGGGAAGATGTCGTAGCGAGTGATGAACTTGAGGTCCTCCACCACGCCCAGATTGGTGGGATCAGCCATCGCCACGGTCAGCGTGCGCCCGTCGCGCTTCAGCGGGAGCACCAGGTGCTTCACCGCCAGGTCGGCCGGCACCAGCTTCACGATGCGCGGGTCGACCTCGAACTTCGAGAGGTCGACGGCCGGCATCTTGTACTGCCGGGCCAGCACCTTCGTCAGCTCGAGTTCGGGGATGAAGCCGAGCTTGACGAGGTTGTAGCCGACACGCGTGCCGCTCGTTTTCTGTTCGGCGAGCGCCTTTTCCAGCTGTTCCTTGGTGATCAGCCCCTCTTTTACGAGGAGGTCACCAAGACGCTCGGCGCCGACAGCAGCAGGATTGGCCATTCTGGCGAAAGTCGATAGTCGATAGTGGACAGACGATAGCGGGTCGCCCCGCTAAGGCGGCCTCTAATGAGTGAAAGTCGTCCCCGGGAAGTGGGGTGTCAAGGCACGGAGCGGCGCCGGCGGTCCTTGACGACGCCGGGCGGAGCGCCCGGTCGCGGCACCCCGGAAAAGGTCACGACATCGCGCAGCGACTTGGCGATGGCCGGGCCAATCCCCCGGACTCGCTGCAGCCCCTCGATGGAGCCGAACGCCCCGAACGAGTCCCGGTTGGCCACGATCCGGTGTGCCAGCGCCGGACCGATGCGAGGAAGCGACTCAATCGCCGCGACGGTCGCGAGATCGAGATCAAGCGGGCCGGTGGCAGTTGGCGGTTGGTGGCTTGCCGCTGGTGGCTGGTGGCTGGTAGTTGGTGGTTGGTGGTTGGATGACGACGCTGCCGGGCGCTCGCGCACTCGCGCGCTCGCGCTCTCGCCTTTCTTCTTCCGCCTGAGCTCGCGGCTCGGAGAACTGGCTACCGCCGAGTCGACCCGCGCAATCTGGGCGGCGAGTTCGCCAGGCGAACCGGCGATGACGGCATCGCCGCCGCGCGCGGCACGCCATGCATTGACGCCGATACCCAGCGCCGCAACCGCGGCAAAGAAGACGAGCGCCTGGCGTTCGGCTGGAGTGGGCATGCCGGCATATTCGTGGTTGATCGCCCTCTGCACGTCATCAATTCCGTGCCTGCGGCTGCCTATTACCGCATACCACGGAGTCACAGAACACACGGAGGCTGCACGGAGAACCAATTCCAGGGGGCTCGGCGGGAAGACCCGTCCGCGCGGGTTCCCTTCGAAGTCCTTTTTCCGTGAAGCTCCGCGTACTCCGTGACTCCGTGGTGTGCCGTTGAACCGTCTACCGCAACAATGCCAGCGCCACGTCCCCGACGATCTTCAGCGACCTGGCCGAGATCTTGTCCATGGTGTCCTGCAGGGTGTGGTGGTACGAGTTGCCCGGCCCGTAGTCGAGGTCGATGACGTCGATGACCTTGAGCCCCGCGTCGAGCAGCGGGATATGGTCGTCGGTGATCGCCTGCCCTTCGCGTGGCACGAAGACATCGCCGCGTCCCATCTCCGCCGCCTTTGACCAGACGCGCTGCACCACCTCCGGCGCCCGCTGCACGGAGTTGATCTCCTGCGGGATGCGCAGGTCGGCATCCCCGATCATGTCGAAGAGGACGCCGAAGAGCGGCCGATAGCCGGGCTCCGGCAGGTGCGCGGCGAAGTAGGTCGATCCGAGCAGCACGTCCACGAGCGGCGGCCCGAAGTCACCGTAGTCCTCGCCGTCCACGAACAGCAGGTCGACGCCGAGCGACGACGGCTTCTTCTGCAGCGCATCGGCCAGGGCGACGAAGAGCCCCACCCCCGACGCGGCGTCGTTGGCACCGTCGATCGGCCGCAGCTGATCTGCCGGGTTCACCTCATTGTCGGCGCCGGGTCTCGTGTCCCAGTGCGTCAGGTAGAGCACGCGCTCGGCGGCCTGCGGGTTGAACCGCGCCAGGATGTTACGCAACGGAAGCCGGCGGCCGTTCCTGGTGGTGTGCGTCCACGTCTGCACGACGACCGTGGCGCCGCGCTGCTTCATCTGCGCGACGATCCAGTCGCCCGCCCGGCGGTGACCCTCGGACCCGGGTACGCGCGGGCCGAAGCCGACCTGCGCGCCGGCATAACGCAACGCGGACTCGCCGTCGAACTCGGTGGTGACCGCTGGTTGCGCAGGGGTGGCGTCGGGTTTCGTGCCGCACGCCGAACCGAGCCCGGCGAGCAGGACAAGGGAAGCCGTGAGCTGTACGCCGTACGCTCTACGCCGTCCGCTCACGGCGACCTGCCGACCGACGGCCACCATTCGCTGACTATCGACTATCGACTCTCGACTATCGACTTTCATCTGATTTCCCCTGCGAAGAACGATATCTGCAGCACCGCCGTGAAGACGAGCTGCGAGAAACGCCGGTTGAAATTGTTGTCGAAGTTGACGATGCGCGCGCCGGTGAGCGAGAACGTCAGGTTCTCGGCCACGTCGGCGTCGGCATTGAAATTGATGGCCTGGCGCCCATTGTCGGCCAGCCGGCTGCGCTTGCTGGTGGCACTCTGGTTCTGCACGAAGGCCTGCGCACTGCTCTGCTGGTAGCTGAGCCTGGTGCGGAGGTCGTTCTTGAGCTTCCAGCTCACAGGCATCTTGATGCCGCGCGAGACGTCGGCACTCAGGTCGCGCGACCGGGATTCGGCGATGCTGCCGGGCAGCGAATCGAGACGGTGCGTGGTGCCGAGTCCGAACGACGTCATCAGCCCGGTACCGACGTTCCAGGTGATGCTGCCGTTCAGCGGCCAGCTGTTGACGCGGCTGACGCGCACGTCGGACGGCGTCCCGGCCACTTCGCTGGGGACCACGCTCGACTGGCGTGTGTTGAGATAGCGCACGCTGGCGCCCATGCTGGTGATCACCCGGCGGGCGAAGACCGGCCGCATCGACATGCGCAGCGACAGGTCGGGGAGCGTCACCTGCTGGCCGTCGATGATCGTCTGGGTATTGTCGAAACGGCGCGTCCAGTTGCGCGAGTTCACGCGCTGCATGCGCGTGGTCAGCGCCATGCCGAGCGGAAGGCGCAGCCCGCTGGACAGCGTCACCTGCGAATTGCTGCCGGCGCTGGTGGCGTTCAGGCCGTTCTGCGCACGAAAATGGTCGATGCCTCCCCAGCCGAGCTGGTAGCCGAGCCCCGGCGTGAACGGCGCCCCGTCGAAGGCCGACACCAGCGAACGGCTCGCCTGCACGTCGATGGGCTGAAGCACCTGCACCAGCGTCGGCGTGATGAGGGAGTCGTGAAAGTACGAGCGCAACGCCGCCGGCAGGTCGATGTTCGCGCCGAGGGTCACGGTCTGCGTGTTGTTGACGCGGCGCGGCAGGTGGTAGCCGCCCGTGGTGTCGGCATCGCGCACCAGCGTGCGCGAGTTCGGGTCGCGCTGCATGGTGTAGGCACTGGTGAGGTCGATGCGCGGGCGCACCCAGAAGGCGATGGTCGGCGCGAAGCCGAAGGCCGCGTTCATCTGGCGCTCGCGCTCTAGTCCGACGTCGAGCCCCATCAGCTTGTTGCGCTCGGCGGCGGCGACCACCGCCGTCGGGGTGCTGTCGCCGTACTGCCTGAGGTCGCGCAGCGAGGTGAAGTCCCAGCGCGCGCTCATCGCCTCGAACGGCCGGAGTTCCACACCCGCCACATTGCGCCAGACGTGCGTGAGGCCCGTCACCTGGCGCCCCGTGTCGGACAGCGCCGCGGCGGGCTTGAGGTAGGCGAGACGGTGATCGGACGCGCGCGCCAGCGCGCTGCTGAAGCGCACACTCGACGGGTTGTACCGCAGTTGCGCGCCGCGCAGCGCTTGCCACCACTCGGTGTTCTGCATCCACCTGGGGAGCGCGTCCAGCGTGCCGTCCATCCAGCGCGGCAGCGCTCGCACGCGCGCCTGCGAGGCGAGGTTGTAGTCGACGCTGGCATTCAGGTTGGTGCTCTTGCCGGACTGGTACTCGCTGCGCGAACTCGCCGACCCGTAGTTGGCCGTGGCGCCGAGGTTGTTGAGGATGGGCGCCAGCCAGCCGGCGCGCAGCGGCGCGGTGCGCCGCATCGCCAGCCCCACGGTGGTGACCCCGCTCCTGGGCGTGCGCAGCCCCTCGATGCCGTCACCGCGCAGGTCGGAGCGCGACACGAAGAATGGATTGTTGGCCGACCGCGAGTGGTTGACCATCAGCGGCAGTGCCATGCCCAGCCCTTGCGGCAGGAACTTGTCGAGCCGCAGCGTGGTGCCCACGTCGAACTGGTTGTCCGACACGTACGACGGCGTCTCGTTGAGCTGCCGGAAGTTCGGGTCGCGATGGCTGAAGTTCACGCGGAAGGTACCGACATCCCCCGCGGTGATGCTGAGGCCCACCTGGGCCGCGTACCCCGGCGTGTTGTCCACGCCCGTCAGGCGCATGTCGTCGACCCACAGCTCGAGCGTGTCGGTGGGAAAGATGCGCGTGGCGCCGGTGCCGCCCGAGTCGACGCGGACCATGCCGACGGCCAGGTCCTGCACGGCCGCCAGGTTCGGTGCGCTGATGTTGGGGTCGACCGTGTAGACCATGTAGCCGCCCGAGCACGCCGCGTAGCGACGCACGCTCACCCCGATGGGAAGTCCGCTGCGCGCGATCAGCACCGAGTCGGCACCGTGGCAGGCGAGCGAATCGGGGCGGTTCTGCAGGAACGCGTTCTGCAATTGCGCGCGCAACGCGAAGAATTTCTCGAAGTCCACCCGCACCTCGGGGAGCCAGGCCGCCTGCCCGGTGCCCGACGCGATCGGCGTGCGATACAGGTAGAAGTTGTCGGCGTCGCGCCCGAGGCGGACGAAGAACTGCATCTCGCCCTGCTCCCCCCAGCCGTTGCCGCGCCCGCGGGCCCAGACGCGCAGCTCGCGGTACTGGATGAAGTTCTTGCTTCCCTCGGGAAAGCGCTGGTACGCCTCGGCGCGCTGGAACGGCGAGAGCTGCTGCGCCGTGATGCGCATGGAGCGCTCGTTGATCTGGACCCGCTGGTTCTCGAGCCCCGTGATGATCTGGTCGGGGGCGTCGGTGACGCCCGGCGGCGAGTCGTAGATGAGCCCGCTGGTGGAGTCGCGATCCATGGTGCCGATGGTCGACGCCTGCATCGTGCCCTGCGCCGTCTGCTCGCCGGCGATGCCGGTGAGCACGCGGTCGGAACGCTTGAGCCACGACGCGCCGGTCAGGCGGAACTGCGCCAGCGGCAGCTGCGTGAAGGCGTCGTCGCGCTGCCCGACGCCGCTCACCACGGTGAGACGCAGGGCGCGCACGCGCCGGATGCTCGGCCCGCCGCCCACCGTGTCGTAGGGTGCGTTGAACGGCAGCCGGAAGAAGACCCAGCAGAGCGTGTTGTTCTCCACGCCGCCGCCGGCGCTGTCCACCTGGGCCACCTCGCACTTGCCGACTCGGGTGTATGCCTTGGGGTCGGCGAGGTCCACCACGTAGCGCAGCAGGCGTTCGTTCTCGCGCTGGGAGGCATCGAAGTTGAGCGTGTTGTCGAGGTCGATGTCCTCCTCGTCGAGCCGGCCGTTGCGCACCGAACAGTTGGTCTTGGTGTCGCCCAGCCGGTTGAGCTTCACGTCGCCGAGCTGGCAAACGGGAAAGTTCTTCAGTATCCCCGACGAGTCGGGCGACGTGAACGGCAGGCTCGGCACCACGTCGCCGGGCAGGCCGTTGTCATCACGCTCCTGGTTGAAGGCGCGTGAAAAGGCGTCACGCTCCGAGTGCAGCGAGTCGAGGCCGACGACGGCACGCCCGGTGTACAGCGAGTCGGCGGCCGAGCCGTTGCGCGAGACGACCAGTCGCGTGGGGGCGAGCGCCACCGAGTTCTCGGAAACGTCGCCGAAGTCGAGCACCAGCGTGGGATTGCGCGCGCGGTGCGCGGCGGTCGTGTCGATGAGCGTCCAGAACTGGATGTTCTCGATGCGCGACAGGTCCGTGCCCGACGCGCCGAGCGGCGTGCGGATGGAGCGCCACGCGCGCCCCGTCGGCGCGCCGCTCACCTGCCACTGGTACCGCTTGCTCGTGGCGTTGTAGGCGCCACCGACGCTGAGCGGGTACAGCGTGAGCCAGAGCATCTGCTCCGGCTGCTGGAGCCCCGACCCGATGATGTTCACCAGCGGATCGATCTGTTCCAGCGTGAAGGTGATCGTCTGTCCGGCGGAGCTGAGTCCGTTGTTCTGCCACGCCATGGTGGAGGCGCGCGACAGGTCGATGGCCGAGGCACCGCCCAGCCTCGAGGCCAGCCGCCGCCCCAGCGCCGGCTGGCTGCTGTAGTACCACGCCGGGTCGGAGAGCGGCACGTGGGTGCCGCCCTCGCCCTCGAAGCTCTCGAGATACGCGTGCCCGGCGCTGTTGGCTTGCGGCCGGCTGGTCGCCATCTCGGCGTCGAGATGCACGCGCGACGGCGCGGTGGTCTGCACGAACGGCAGCCGCTGCAGCGCGCGGGTCAGCGGCGCGGCGCTGAAGTCGAACGTGCCGCTGATGCCGGCCAGCAGCGACGACTGCGGCTCGTACCCGAGCGGCGGACGCGTGAAGGTCGTGCGCTGGTTCTGCGCGATGGCCATCACGTTGATCTCGCCGGCGTCCAGCGGGAACTGCGACGCGAACCCGACGATGCTGGTGGGCGCGGCGGCAAAGAGCGGGTTCTCCTCGTAGCGCACCGAGACGTTCCGCGCGCTCGGAAAGAGCGTGTCGGGACGCATGAAGGTGACGCGTCCGAGGTCGTAGTCCACCCGGTAGTCGACGTCGCGCCTGAGCAGGACGCCGTCGAGCGTCAGCCGCTCCGAGTTGGGGCGCACCTGCACCGCCCCGAGCGCCAGCGAGCCGGCGTCACCGCCTCCCTCGGCGTCATAGCGCAGGCGAATGCGGTAGATCGACTGCGGGTGCTGTGCCGAGTAGAGGTACTCGCCCGGGATCGTGTAGATGGCCTCGTTGGACGGGTTGCCCGCGGGCTGCGCCAGTCCGCTGCGCGCGAACGGGCGCAGCGACGGAAAGATCAGGAAGTTGTCGCGCACGATGCGGGTTCCGGCCACGCCGCCCACGGTGTAATTCGGGTCGCCCGCGCGCGGGAAGAGCCGGTTGTCGATGTCGAACGTGGCACTGTTCCCCGACTGGGCGAGCCCGAAGAGCTGCAGCCAGGTCTCGCTGCGGCCGTCGAGCGGCTTCTCCTGGTCGCCGGCCGGGCCGGTCACGATGCGCGCCGTCACGGTGCCGCGCCGCACGTCCTCACCGCCCACCCGGTACACCGAGCGAATCTCGCGGTCGAACGCGACGTCGACCGGGCGCACCTGCGGGTCCCACAACAGGCTGGCAAACTGCTCGCGGTCGGCCTTGTACTCGTAGTCGGGGGTGCCGCCGGTCGAGGCGATCGTCGTGTCACGCCCGTTGAGGCGCACCGTGTACGCGACGACCAGCCGCTCGTTGCTCAGGTTGAGCGGGCGCACCAGCGTCACCCACAGCAGCGAAGGGTCGGTGTAGTAATCGACGTTCTCGCGCAGCAGTTCGTAGATCTGGCCGCGGCGCGAGGCCGGGTCGCCGAGGAGCCGGAACTGCGGACCGTTGGGGTTGGGCGGCTGGCCGCCGATGAGCAGGCGGTACAGGAAGATGCGCGATGGGCGCACCGAGTCGGGGAGCGTCGCGGCCAGCCGCTGCAACTGCGTCGAGTTCAGGAGGTCGATGTTCGGATAGTCACTGAACCGGTGCGGATCGACCGTGAAGAAGAAGCGCCGCGGCTCGACCTGATAGTCTTCGATTTCGCGGTCCACCGCCTGCACCGTGCGGTTGCCGACGGTGAAAACGCGGTCCTTGCTCACGTTTCCCTTCTGCTGCGCCACGATCGTGCGAAAACGCATCGGCCCCACCTGACCGACCGCCTGCAGGCCATAGTTGCCGCTGGGAATGCCGCTGGTGATGAAGCGGCTGGCGGGAGGCTGGAAGGTGACGTTGCCGACCTCGAGCTTCTGGATCAGCTCGTCGGGCTTCCCTTCGTAATACACCTGGATGTTGTTCGACGCGTCGAACTCGCGCTTGCTGTCGTAGTCGACGTTCAGGTGCACGCGTTCGGCCACTACGCCGCCGGTGCGCACATCGAACTGGAAATCGAAGTTGGGCTGGAAGGTGCCGCGGCATTGCGAGGCGAGGCTGAAGAACTGGCTGCTGATGCACCGTTCATTCTTGGTGCGGTTCAGCTTGCTTTCGAGGCGCCCGT
The DNA here is from genome assembly GCA_038041995.1 of Gemmatimonadota bacterium. Classification (GTDB taxonomy): domain Bacteria; phylum Gemmatimonadota; class Gemmatimonadetes; order Gemmatimonadales; family Gemmatimonadaceae; genus PNKL01. Next base: position 12,166 of record JBBTFF010000142.1, read on the forward strand.
TGAGTGCCAGTCCGAGGTCGGCGTACTGGCCAAAGAGATCGGCGGCCTGCTTGAGGCGCGAGCTGTCTGAGCGCGCATCGGGACTGACGCGCGCGGATACCGCGGTCAGTTCCGGACGCAGTCCGGCGCGGATGGCGGCCTGCCACTGGTCCGGGACGCGGCGCTCGGCGGCTGCGCGGGTCCGGGCCACGGCCGCGCGCGCCACGTCGCCGGCCGACTGCCGGTCTCGCGAGAGGCTGCCCCCCGGAGCGAGGGCCGGCGGCGTCACGAACGTCAGCCGGAACGGGGCGAGAACCGACGGCTCGGCACGCACCGGCAGCGGTGCTCCGGGGGCCTGGGCCGCCAGTGGCATCGCGAGCAAGCAGGCGGCGAGTAGACGGAGGGCGCGCACCAATTAGGCGGAACGGGGTAAGATCGGCCGGAACACTTGAGGAGCGCCGGGAGGATTGCGCGTCCTCGGACCTTGCCATTGAGCGGTCGCCCGGTGGAATATACGGTCGGTCCGACACCCTACAACCCTCGGCGTGACCGGCAGTTCCACCGTCTCCGAGCTCGGGGCCGACCCGTTGAAGATCACCACCAGGTACATCCTGAAAGAGCATGTCGGCCCGCTCGTGTTCGCCCTCTCGGCGCTCACGTCGCTGATGCTGCTCAATTACGTCGCCAAGAAGTTCGGCGACCTGGTGGGCAAGGGACTCCACTGGTCGGTCATCGTGGAGTTCTTCGCGCTCTCGATTCCGTTCACGGTGGCGATGACGCTGCCGATGGCCATTCTGGTGGCGACGCTGCACGCGTTCAGCCGCCTGGCGTCGGAAAACGAGATCACCGCCTACAAGGCCAGCGGCGTCTCGATGCACCGCCTGGTGGCGCCCGTGCTGGTGGTGGCCCTCGGGTTCACGGCGTTCATGATCTACTTCAACGACCAGGTGCTGCCCTGGGCAAACCACCGGCTGGCCACGCTGACCAGTGACATCTCGCGCAAGAAGCCGACGGTCGCGTTCAAGGAGCAGGTCATCAACGAGGTGTCGCCCAACCGGCTGTACCTGCGCGCCGGGCGCATCAACCGCGCCACGAGCATGATGCGCGAGGTCACCATCTTCGACCTCTCCCTCTCGCAGAAGCGCCGGACGATCCACGCCGACAGCGGCCTGCTGGAGATGTCGCCCGATCAGCTGGACCTGCAGATGACGCTCTTCAGCGGCTCCATGACCGAGGTCTCGCTGGCGGAGCCGGCCAAGCTGCAGCGCAACTTCTTCAATACGGACTTCGTGAAGGTGCGCGGGGTCGGCAACCAGTTCGAGAGCGAGTCGCCGGACAGCATGTACAAGAGCGAACGCGAGATGACGATCTGCGAGCTGCAGACGCGCGTGGAAGCCGCGGCCAGGACGCGCGACAGCTCGTGGCAGGTGCTCTGGCGCTACGACCGCAAGGCCGCGCGCGAGGTGCAGCCCGACAAGCTGCAGAACGGACTCGGCGCGGCCTACTGCCGACTGCTCGGCGCGTTCCGCGTGACGACCGCCGACGCCGCCGAGTTGCAGGACACCACGAAGAAGGCGCCGCTGCCGGCACCTGACACCGGGTCCGCCGTTGCGCCCGCGGGCGCACCCGCCGGCGCGCGCGGCGCCGCGTTCACGCCCGACTCCGCCCGACCGACTCCGTACATGGGTCGCTGGCTCCCCGACAGCGACTCGATCCCGGAGAGTTCGCGCGCGGTGATCGTCGAGGGAACCAGGATCCAGTTCGCGAATGCCCGAAACACCGTGGACACCCACACTGTTGAGATCGAGAAGAAGTTCGCCATCGCCGTGGCCTGCTTCGTCTTCGTGCTCCTCGGCGCCCCCATCGCGCTGCGGTTCCCGCGTGGCGGAGTGGGCATGACCATCGGCGTCTCGCTGGCCGTATTCGGCCTGTACTACGTGGGGCTCATTGTCGGCGAGACCGTCGCCGACCGCGACTACCTGTCGCCATTCTGGGGGATGTGGGCCGCCAACATCATCCTCGGCGCCGTCGGGCTGGTACTGACGGTGCGCCTGGGCCACGAAGGAACGACGAACCGCGGCAGCGAAACCACCGAGATGATCGACCGGGTGCGCCGCCGCGTGGCGCGAGTGCTGCGGCGGAGACGGTAATGCGGATATTGAAGCCGCTCGACCGCTACGTGCTCGCGGAGTGGGTGAAGATCTTCGCCGGCACGGCGCTCGGATTCCCGGTGCTGGTGATCGTCCTCGACCTCACCGAGAAGCTCGACAAGTACCTCCAGCGAAGCCTCTCGCTGCAGTCGATCGCGCTGGCATACCTGTACGGCGTGCCCGACACGATGTTCCTGGTGCTGCCGGCCGCGGTGCTGTTCGCCACGGTGTTCTCGGTGGGCAGCTTCACGCGCCACTCCGAGATCACCGCCGCCAAGGCGAGCGGCATCAGCTTCTACCGGTTCATCCTTCCGATGGCGTTCGGCGCCGTGCTTGCCGCCACGCTGGGACTCGGCATCGGTGCGCTGTCGCCGTACACGAACTCGCGCCGCGTCGAACTGCTCAAGGAACGGCAGTTCAGCAACCGGTCCACGCGCTTCAACTTCGCGTACGCGGCCGAGGACGAGCGCATGTACACCATCGGCAGCGCCGACGTGGACAAGCGCGTGCTCGACGGCGTGGTGGTGGAGCGCAAGGGCAAGGACGCCAGCTATCCCACGTATTTCGTGGCCGCACGCGAGGGCAAGTACGACTTGCGCACGAGGCAGTGGACGCTGAAGGCGGGGGTGCTGCACATCCTCCCCACCGATTCGATGAACATCAGCGTCGCCTTCGATTCGCTGCGGGACCGGCGGATGCGTGAGGAGCCGCGGGCGCTGATGGCCAGCTCCAAGGTACCCGACGAGATGAGCTTCACCGAACTCGGCCAGTTCATCCGGGCGCTCGAGCGCTCGGGCAGCGACGTCGGCGCGCTCAAGGTGGGACGCATGCTGAAGATCGCCATCCCGGCGACCTGCGTGATCATCATGCTGTTCGGTGCGCCGCTGGCGACCAGCACGCAGCGCGGCGGCACGGCCTTCGGCGTGGGCATCAGCCTGGGGACGACCGTTATATTCCTGATGCTCGTGCAGCTCACCCAGGCCATCGGGTCGAAGGGACTCGTGCCCCCGAACCTCGCCGCCTGGCTTCCCGGACTGTTGTTCGGCCTCGTCGGCGTGGTGCTGTTGGCCCGGGTCCGGACCTGACCCCGAACGCGATGCCGTGTCCTACGACAACTACCTGACGACCGAACGCCGCGAGACCAGCTCGTTCCCGATCATGCATCGATCGGGACTCGCGCTGTTCCGTCCCATGTCGCGGCTGTCGATCGGCCTGCTGCGCGGCATCGGGATGCGCGTGCTGTTCCTGCGCGACCTCTGGCTCGCGTTCAAGGAACCGCGCACCTACCTGCCGCACGTCATCCCGCAGATGCGGGCCATCGGCGTGGACTCGGTGCCGCTGGCCATCATGGTCGCGGCGTTCATCGGCGCGGTGATCTCGCTGCAGGTACGGTACCAACTCTTTCCCGGCATCCAGCTCTCCGTCGTGGGGCTGGGGGTTCGTCAGATGATTGTGCTCGAGGTAGGTCCGCTGCTCACCGGGCTGGTGCTCGCCGGTCGCGTCGGGGCCCGCATGACGGCGGAGATCGGCACGATGCGCGTCACCGAGCAGATTGACGCGCTCGAGACGCTGGCGTACGACCCGGTCGCCTACCTCATCGTGCCGCGCCTGATTGCCGGCATCCTGATGCTCCCCGTGCTGGTGATCATCGCCGACATCGCGGGCGTCATCTCCGGGTTGTTCGCGGCGATCACCATCACCGATGTGCCGCTCGCGTCCTTCATGGAAGGCCTGCGGCTGGGGTTCGACCCCTTCCAGGTGACGTACAGCCTGATCAAGGCGACGATGTTCGGGGCGGCGATTGCCGGACTGTGCTCGTACGAAGGCTTCACGACGACGGCCGGCGCCGAGGGCGTGGGACAGTCCACGGCCAAGGCGGTGGTCATCAGCTCGGTGGCGATATTGGTTCTTGATGCGCTGACGGCGCTGGTGCTGGCGCCGTATCTGCAGGGATAGAGAACGACAGAGTACGACAGAGTACGAACAGAGTACGACAGATATTCCACGGGCATCGTCCACCGTCCACCGTCTACCGTCTACCGTCTAGATAATGCGACGCCGCAATGAAGTCCTCGTGGGCATCGTCACCACCATCGCGGTGGTGGCCGGGATCGTTGGCACCCTTTGGCTGGCTCGCGGTGGGCTGCAGCCTGGATATCCGCTGTACGTCAAGTTCGCGTGGGGGGCCGGCCTCAAGCAGGGACAGCCCGTGCTGCTCACCGGCGTCAACGTCGGCTATGTGGATGACGTGAGCATGCAGCCCGACGGCTGGCTGGTGGTCCGCATGCGCATTCGCAACAATTACAGGGTGCCGCACGGCACCACGGCGGCCATCGAGCCCAACGGCTTCTTTGGCGACATGCTGATCGCCCTCAAGCCGTCGAAGCCGAGCCTGACGACGTTTGCCGCCCACGACACCATTCCGGCCGGCAAGCAGGCCACGCAGCTGGCCGACGTGCTGGCCCACGTGGACACGGTCACGGCGAACCTCTCCAGGCTGACGACCGCGCTGAACCGGGAGTTCGTCGACCAGTCGGGCATCCGCGACCTGCACACGACGTTGCGGGAAACGCAGGCGCTCATCGCCAAGCTGGGAAGGCTCGCCGACCAGCAGAACGCCGATCTCACCCGGACGCAGCAGTCGCTGCGCCGGGTGGCCGACGCCGTGGACAGTGCCAAGGTGAACGCGGCGCTGAAGGGCCTGACCAACGCCGGCAACAGCACCGCCGAGCTGGCAACGGAACTCAAAGCGACGTCGCAGCGGCTGGATGCCGTGCTGGCCAAGGTGGAGAGCGGCAACGGATCGGCGGCGCGGCTGCTGAACGACGACGGACTGTACCGGGACACGAGGGCGTTGTTGCAGCGGCTGGACAGCCTTACCGCCGACTTCAAGCGAAACCCGAAGAAGTACGTGAAGCTGAGCATCTTCTAGTCGATAGTCGATAGTCGATAGACGATAGTCGAGAGTCGAGAGTCGAGAGACGAGGGAGGGGTGGCCGAACGGGCTACCCTTTTTCGTTCGCGGGCGGCTCGACAGTCTGCTTGTTGGGTGCGAGCGGGCGCCGAATGCGCCCTGGCGTTGCCGCGGCGCCGGCCATGGCGCCCCGCCGTACTGCGGCGATGAGTCCGCACAGCATTCCCTGAACCTCGGCACACTGGACGTCCAGCTGTTCCTGGTTGCTCGTCGACAGGTGTCCCGTATCCCGTGCGAGGAGCAATAGGTACTCGGTCTCCTGCGCCGAGGCCAGCGCGATGCCAAGAAACCGCACGAACATGCCGTTGGTCTGGCTCCCCGCGCCCTCAACGATGTTTGTCGGAATCGAGGCTGAGGAGCGCCGCACCTGAGCGGCGATGTCCGATGCCGCACAGCGGGCAAACGCCGTGCGCACCGCGATGGCGAGTTGGTGCGCCTTCTGCCACACCACGAGGCGTCGATACGGGTGCATGCCGCACGATCGGGAGCGGCCAACCGGAATGCGCGACCGGAATCGCGCACTTCAAACCATTCGAGCGCTGCCGACCGGCAAAGGACAGCGGGGGCCCGGGCAGAAGCCCGACCCCCCGCTCTCGACTATCGACTATCGACTATCGTCTATCGTCTATCGACTATCGTCTGTCGTCAGAACGCGTATCTCACCGACAGCTGCATCCGATAGTTCGACGCGATGTTCTGGTCGTTTA
>JBBTFF010000143.1:0-12171 GCA_038041995.1 Gemmatimonadota bacterium
GTCGTTGGCAGCCGGTCGGCGGCGATGTCGTCGAGGCTTCCGCTTGCCGCCGTTCCGTGAACGCACGCCGAGGATTTGCCCTGCCCGCGGTGCTCGCCGCCCTCGTCATCATGGCGATGGTCGTTGCGGTGGGAGCCCAGCGGGCGCTCGTGGGCGCTCGCGAAAGTGCGCTGATGCTGGCGCGCGCGGAAATGTCCGGCGCCACTGTCCAGGCTGTGGCGACGGTGATGACCGAGCCCGTTGATTCGGCGCGTCTCCCGGCTCTCGTTCCGGGTGCGCTGCTCGACAGCGGTTCAGCGTCGTTCGGATCGGCCCGCGCCACCTGGACGCTCACCGGCTTGCTCGCTCCGTACGCAACGGCAGAGATCGACGCGCGTTCGCCGGTGATCTCGGGGTCGACGCGCGAGCTCAGCCGGGTGACCGTGAGCCTGCGGCGGGATACCTCGGGGGCGCTCTGGTGGGTGCTCGTTGGCGGCGACGGGCGCGGTCGAGTTCCCGCGCCGTGACCGTTCCGCTGTTACCTCTGTCCCCCCCTGCTCGTGATATTGGGGCAGAGCCCACCCACCCGCCGGCCCAGGTCGGGGAGGGGTAGGGTGACGCGGCAGGTCGCTGAGGTGGCGTAACTGCATGCCAAACCAGCAATTTGCGCCAGACACTACTATTGACCGCGTACCGTCGCCGTCTGCAACTTTGCAGGCCCGGGATGGAAAAACGTCGTTCACTGTCGGGAGGCCGCGCGTTGCGCGGACGCTCGACCGTACTCCTCGCCTGAGGGCCGGCTCGCAGATGGCGCTCTTTGGTCGCAAGAAGACTTCAGTGGGACTCGACATCGGATCCGGCCTCGTCAAGGTGGTCGTGATCGATCACGCCAAGGGCGAGCCCGAACTGACGAAGGTGGCCATCACTCCCCTGCTCGCCGACGCCATTGTCGAAGGGGAGGTCATGGACCCGCAGATCGTCGCCGATGCGGTGCTCGCCACCATGCGCGCGGCCGGCGTGACGACCAGGGACGTCGTGACGGCCGTCGGCGGCCGCGACGTGATCATCAAGAAGATCCAGATCGAGCGCGTCAAGGAACAGCAGGCGCGCGAGCTGATGCGGTGGGAAGCCGAGCAGCACGTGCCGTTCGACATGGAGTCGGTGGAGCTCGACTTCCAGATTCTCGATCCCGACGCCGACGGCGTCGAGATGAGCGTCCTGCTGGTTGCCGCCAAGCGCGAACTGATCGAGGCCAAGTTGCGACTGCTGACCGACGCCGGCCTCAACCCGGCCGTCGTCGACGTCGATGCCTTCGCCCTGCACAACGCCTTCGAGCTGAGCTACCCCGACGCCATGCAGGGTGTCGTCGGGCTGGTCAACATCGGGCACGAAGTCACGAACATCAACATCTCCGACGAAGGCGTGCCGATCCTGACCCGCGACATCATGGTGGGAACCCGGAAGTTCCGCGAGGACCTGCAGCGTGAACGGGGGCTCGGCGCCGACGAAGCGTCGCAGATGCTCCAGGGCTACGACCGGTCGCCTCACCTCGACGCCGTGCTCGAGGGAAAGGGCGAGGAGATCGCCGTCGGCATCGAACGCGCGGCGGCCTACCTGGCCTCGTCATCGCGCACTGCGGCGCCGATGCGGGCGGTGTACGTCTGTGGCGGCGGCTCGCGCATTCCGGGGCTGGCCGACGTGCTGGCCGCGCGATTACGCGTGCCGGTGGAGCACGCCAACCCCCTGGCCAACCTGCGCGTCCGTGACGGGGCTTTCGATTCGCTCGTCACCGACGAAGTGGCGCCGTTGCTGATGCTTCCCATTGGCTTGGCGTTGCGCCAGCCCGCCTGACCGCCCGGGGACACCGCGCATCATGATCGAAATCAATCTTCTGCCCGGCGCACGGAAAAAGGCGCGGCGTCGTGGACCATCGCTCAACATCGGCGATGCGTTCAGGGACCTCGCCCAGCGCGTTCGCGACCCGTGGATGATCACGGCGGTCGTCGGTGTGGCCGTGGGTCTCGCGGCCATCGGGTTCATGTGGATCTGGCAGGGTCAGCGCGCGTCCGACCTGACCGAGCGTGAGCAGAAGTCGGTGCAGGACTCCACGCGCTACGGCGCCGTCATCGCCGAGCGTGCGACGGCCGAGGCCCAGCGCGATTCGGTGCGCCGGCAGATTGCGGTGATCACGTCGATCGACGGCACGCGGCTCGTCTGGCCGCACGTGATGCAGGAAGTGAGTCGTGCGCTGCCGCCGTACGTCTGGCTCCGGGCCCTCATCCAGACCAGCGCGCTGTCGCTCGAGTCGCCCGAAGTGCAGGCCGGCGTGGCCAAGGCTGCGCCCAAGCAGCCCGCGGGCAGGGGCGGCGCACCACCACCGCCAGCTGCCGATGAAGCGGTCCTGGCGCTGCAGGTGACCGGCAATACCGTCGACATCCAGGCGCTGACGCATTTCATGAAGGCGCTGGAGGCGTCGCCGTTCCTCCAGAACGTGCAACTCCTGAGCAGCGACGTCGTGATGCAGCAGGGCAAGGAAGCGACCGAGTTCCGGCTCGACATGCAGTACCAAAAGCCCGACCCTTCGGTGCTGCGGACCGTACAGTTCAGCGTGACGGTGAGGTAGTCCATGGCCGGCCTTCCAACGAACCAGCGCGACCAGTTGCTCTTCGCCCTCGCCTTCCTCGGCGTGATCGGCGCGGGCGCGTACTGGTACTTCGTCTTTTCCCCCAAGCAGGAGGCGCTGGCGATCGTTGCCACGCACGTCGATTCGCTCGAGGCGGGCAACCAGCGGGCCAAGTCGCAGTTGGCGCGCGGTTCGGTGGCCACTATCCGCGTCGAGTCGCAGCGCCTGCGTGCCAATCTCGAGCTGATGCGCACGCTCGTCCCGGCCGGCAACGAAGTGCCGGCCCTGCTCGAGCAGGTCTCGTCGGCGGCGCGCGGCGTCGGCCTCGAGATCAGCACGATCGTGCCCGAGCCGGTGATCCAGGGCGAGCAATTCGATACGTACCGGTACAGGCTGCGCGCCGTCGGCAGCTATCATGATCTCGGTCGACTCCTCACCGGCATCGCCTCGATGCCCCGCATCGTCGCGCCGATCGGCCTGCAGCTCTCGCCGTCCGCCTCGCCGTCGGCGTCGAAGGACGCCTCCGCCGAGAAGGTGATGCTGCAGGCGAACTTCGTGATCCAGGCGTACGCGGTGAAGACGTCCTTGTCCGGCAATGGCGCCGGCGCCCCGCCGCCCAAGCCGGCGAAGAAGGGATGATGCGCCGCCTGCTGCCGGTACTCGCATTGCTCGCCGTCGCCGCGCATCATGCGGCCGCGCAGATGCCGTCGTCGATCAAGAAGCCGATCGAGGCCGCTCGCAAGAGCGTGAACGCCACCAACGCCCAGACCAGCGCGACGGAGCGGGCCGGGTCCGCCCCGGCAACCGCCCCCGCCATGGCGCAGTCCGCCGCACCCGCACAGGCCAAGGCGGCTCCGCCGGCTGCGGGCAAGCGGGTAGCACCCCAGTCCGCGGGCCGCGTCACCGTGCCGGCCGCTCCGGCCCAGGACTCGACCAAGGTTACGTTTGAGCGCGAGGTCTTCACCTATGACAGCGGCGAGCGTCGTGATCCATTCGCGTCGCCGTTCGAGACGGGAGAGATCCGTCCGCTCATTGCCGACTTGCATGTGGTTGGCATCATCTTCGACGCCAGCGGCCGCAACTCGGTGGCCGTCATGCGCGATGTCAGCACGCAGATTCAGTACCGGGTCAAGGTCGGCCAGATGCTCGGACGAGCCAAGGTTTCGCAGATCCGGCCGCAGGAAGTCGTCATGACCATCGAAGAATACGGATTCAGGCGTCAGGAACTCCTGAAACTGAGCTTACCGCAGACCAAGAGGACGCCATGAGGCGAGTCTACCAGCTGGCCGTGCTAGCGGCCGCGCTGACCGTCAGCGCGCGCAGCGCCACAGCCGCCGCGTCGGAGACGCCGCGCGCCCCCTCGTCCGTCACCGCACTCAGCGTGGTGCCCGCCGCAGGACGCGCCGAAGTCGTGGTGACGATCGACGGCGCCGTCAACGTCATCGACTTCACGCTCGAGAACCCGCGGCGCATCGTCCTCGACTTCCGCGGGGCGACGCTCAGCGCGCCTGCGCGGTTCTACGACAAGGTGTAGCGCGGGGGCATCATCAACGTGCGCGTGGCGCAGTACAAGCCCGATGTCGTGCGCCTGGTCCTCGACCTCGATGGCCCGCGCGAGTACTCGGTGGTGCGCGGCGAGACGGACGTGCGCATTGCGGTCAGCGGTCCCGACCAGTTTGCCGCGTGGCACCTGGGTGACGGCGGCAATGCAACGCCGGCCGCGGCCGCGGCGGCCGCAGCGGCGTTGCCGGCTGTCACGCCGGCGATCCCGTACGTCGCACCGCCCTTCCAGCAGCCGCGCATCACCGTCACGTACATCGATGCCGACATCCGCGACGTCATTGGCTCGTTTGCCACCTTCGCCAACAAGACGATCATCATCGGTTCTACCGTGGCGGGCAAGATCCCGTTCATGGAGATCAAGGACAAGCCGTGGGACGTCGCGCTGGCCGCGGTGCTCTCGACGATGAACCTGACGGCGATCGAAGACACCACCGGCATCATCACGGTGGACAGCTACCAGAACCTCGCGGCGCGCCAGGCGCAGGAGCCGCTCGTCAGCCAGATCGTGCCCATCAACTACGCCAAGGCGGCGACGCTGGCCACGACGATCCAGAGCCTGCTCAGTGCGGGCTGCGTCAAGGGTGGGGGCGGCGGCGTGGCGGCGGCTGCCGCCGCAGGCGCTGCGGGTGCCGGCGCTGCCGGGGGTGAAGGCGGCGCCTCGGGCATCTCGGCGGCCGGCTGCGGCCGTGGCTCCGTGGCCACCGACGAAAAGACGAACTCGCTGATCATCACCGAGACGCAGGCGCGCCTCAACGACGTCATGGGCTTCATCCGCGATCTCGACTTCCGGACGCCGCTCATCGCGATCAAGGCCAAGATCATCGCCGTCGATCGCACGGGCACCGAGAAGCTGGGCATCAGCTACGATCTCGGCACCGCGAGCAACTTCCAGAACAGGCTGAACCCGCGCATCGTCGACGGTGCCGTGGTGCCCGGCGACTACCGCGTCGACCTCACCGGTGACGCCTTCTCGGGCATTGCCAACGCCACCCGCCAGTACAAGGGCGACGCCTCGGTGAGCCTGATCTACAACATGGCCATCGGTGGGTTCAACCTGACGTCGTTCCTCGATGCCTTGTCGCAGGAGGCGCTGACGGACGTGCAGGCCGAGCCGAGCACCACCACGCTCGACAACAGCGAGGCGACGCTGTTCTCCGGTTCCAAGATCTCGTTCCTGCTGACGCCGCCCGTCCCCGCTGGACAGCTGAACTCGGTGGCGCCGCAGATTGCGCAGCAGGAAATCGGCATCAGGCTCAGGGTGACCCCGCGGGTCACCGCCAACCGACAGGTCAACCTGATCGTCGATGCCACGCAGGAACAGCTCGTCAACATCAGTGCGGCAGGCCCCAACACGAACAAGCGCGAGTCGCACAACGAAGTGCTCGTGGCTGACGGCGAAACGGCGGTCATCGGTGGCCTGACGCAAACGCAGGTGTCGACGAACCGCAGCGGCATCCCGATCCTCAGCAAGCTCCCGTTCATCGGGCGCCTGTTCAGCGAGGTCGACACGATCGAGCGCAAGCAGGACCTGCTTATCCTCATCACGCCGCACATCCTCGACGAGGGTGAAGTGGTGAAGGGCGCCGTCAAGCCGGCCGAGAAGAAGCCGTAACGGCCTGCCGGTTCCCTGGTTATGTTGAGCGGGTGCGGCCTTCGGGTCGCACCCGCTCTGCCATCGGACATCTGTCATCTGTCATCCGTCATCCGTCATCAGCGTAGCCCGCACGTGACCATCCGTTTTACCACCGCCGGCGAATCGCACGGCCCCGCACTCGTCTCGCTGGTCGAGGGCGTCCCCGCCGGGCTCGCCCTGCTCGCCGCCGACGTCAATCGCGACCTCGAGCGCCGCCAGCAGGGCTATGGCCGCGGCCGCCGCATGCAGATCGAGCGCGACGAGGTCGAGTTCCTCTCCGGCGTGCGCGCCGGCGAGACGCTGGGCTCCCCCGTGGCGATGCTCATTCGCAATCGCGACTGGAAGAACTGGCAGGAGATCATGGACCCGGCGCCCCGCGACTCCGACGCGACCGATGGACGCGCTCGCGCGGTGCATCGTCCACGCCCCGGACACGCGGACCTCACGGGCATCCTGAAGTACGATCGCGACGATGCCCGCGACATCCTCGAGCGCGCCTCGGCGCGCGAAACCACGGCGCGCGTCGCCGCTGGCGCCATCTGCCGCCGCCTTCTCGCCGACTGCGGCGTGACCGTCGCGTCGCACCTCGTGCACCTCGGCGGCATCGACGCCCAGCGGCCGGCGCAGATGCCCGCCGACATCAACGCTGCCGCCGACGCATCGCCGCTGCGCACGCTCGACCCCGAAGCCGGGCAGCGGATGATCACGCTCATCGACGCCACCAAACGCGACGGCAACACCCTCGGCGGCATCTGCGAGGTGGTGCTGGACGGCCTCCCCGTGGGCCTGGGGTCGCACGTGAGCTGGGATCGCAAGCTCGACGGCCGACTGGCGCAGGCGATGCTCTCCATCCCCGCCGTGAAGGGCGTAGAGATCGGGCTGGGCTTCGAGGCGGCGCGCCGCACCGGCGCCGAGGTGCACGACGAGATCGAGCTGGCCCCCGGGCGCACGCGCAGCGGCAACGTCCGCCGCCGCACCAACCGCGCCGGCGGCCTCGAGGGCGGCATGACCACCGGCGAACCGCTGGTGATTCGCGTCGCCATGAAGCCCATCAGCACCCTCATGCGCCCACTCGGAACCATCGATACCAGAACGGGGGAAGGGGCAGAGGCGGTCGCCGAGCGCAGCGACGTCACCGCGGTGCCGGCGATGGGCGTCATTGCCGAGGCGATGGCCGCGCTGGTGATGGCCGACGCCATGGTCGAGAAGTTCGGCGGCGACTCGATGGGCGAGTTGCGGCGCAATCTCGACAGCTACCTGGCGCACGTCGCCGAGCGACTCGGCTGAGGTGGCAAAGGCCGCGCACCTCGTGCTCGTCGGCATTCCGGGCTCGGGGAAGACGAGCACCGGGCGCGAACTCGCGCGAGCGCTGCGATGGTCGTTCCTCGACCTCGATGAACAGATCGCCGAGCGCGCGGGACTGAGCGTGCGCGACATTTTTGCGACACGCGGTGAGGGGCACTTTCGCGCGCTTGAGCGCGAGGCCACGGAACAGCTCGCGCAGGCGGCGGAGCCGGTCGTCGTCGCGCCGGGCGGCGGCTGGATCACGGTGCCGGGGCTGGTGGAGCTCGTTCGACCCCCCGCGCAGATCATCTGGCTCAAGGTGTCGCCGCAGAGGGCGCTCGAACGGATGGGAAAGGGCGTGGCCAAGCGTCCATTGCTTGCCGGACCGGCGCCACTGGGGGCGCTGGCCGCAATTTCAGCCGCGCGAGAGCACTTCTATCTGCAAGCAGATCATACGGTTAGCGTTGAAACGATGACGCCCTTGGAGGCAGCGCAGGCTATACTGGCGCTTGCCCACCCTTGACCAGGGGACTAGCATTGTGGCCCTGGACGTCGATGTCCAGCAAGCCTCTATACTATAGATGTCTCAGCACATGACTTTTCGTATCCTCGGCCCGCATGAACGCGGGCGTTTTGCGCCCGAAGCGTGGGGGCACCTGCTCGCTCTTAATGGAGCCGGCATCCTCAACGCGGTGGAGCTCGAGCAGGTGATCGAGCGCGCGATGGCGCATCTCGAAGGACGCATTGCTCTCGACGACCTGCGTGCGCTGATGGAGAGCGGCGGGATCGAAGACTCAGGTACGCTCCCGGAGCCCGGGGCACTTCACTAGACCGATGGCCGCAAAAAAGAAAACAACGACTACGCGCAAGAAGACGGCGACGACCAAGGCCGCCGCGCCCAGGAAGACTGCGGCCGCCGCGCCAAGAAAGACGGCCGCCAAGAAATCCGGCGCGCGCAAGAGCGCGCCGGTTGAGGTATTCGACGCCGAGGCCGAGGCACAAGCCGCAGGCAAGGCGCTGGTCATCGTCGAGTCGCCGGCCAAGGCGAAGACGATCGGCAAGTACCTCGGCAGCGCCTTCGCCGTGAAGGCGACGGTCGGCCACGTGCGCGACCTTCCCGAGCGCACACTCGGCATCGATGTCGACAACGGCTTCGAGCCCGAGTACGTGACGATCCCCGGCAAGGAGAAGACGCTTTCGGAACTGAAGAGTGCGGCGAAGAATGCGCGCACCGTCTATATCGCAACCGACCCTGACCGCGAGGGCGAGGCCATCGCCTGGCACGTGCGCGGCCAGGTCGCGCGCAAGAACGGCCCGCCGGTGCGGCGCGTGCTGTTCCACGAAATAACGAAAGAGGCGGTGACGAAGGCCATCGACGCCGCCGGAGACATCGACCAGAAGAAAGTCGACGCGCAGCAGGCGCGGCGCGTGCTCGACCGCCTGGTGGGTTACAAGGCGAGCCCGTTGCTGTGGAAGACGGTGAAGAAGGGATTGTCGGCCGGGCGCGTGCAGACGGTGGCGTTGCGCATGCTGGTGGAACGTGAGCGCGAGATCCGCGCGTTCCGGCCCACCGAGTACTGGACTATTGCGGCGGCGCTGGAGCACGAAGGCCAGGCGTTCACCGCCAAGCTGCACTGGGTGGACGGCAAGAAGCCGGAGATCCACAACGAGGCCGCCGCAAAGGCGATCCTCGGCGATCTCGCCGGTCGCACGACGTTCGACGTCACCGACATCAAGCGCCGCGAGCGCCGCAAGAACCCGGCGGCGCCGTTCACCACGTCGACGCTGCAGCAGGAAGGCGCCAAGAAGCTGAGCTTCGGCTCCAAGCGCACCATGCGCCTGGCGCAGAACCTGTACGAGGGCATCGAGCTCGGGAAAGCCGAGGGCGCGGTGGGCCTGATCACGTACATGCGCACCGACTCGAGCCGCGTGTCGGAGAGCGCGGCGCAGGCGGCGCGCGAGTTCCTGCTCCAGCATTACGGCGAGGAGTTCCTGGCCAAGGGCCCGCAGCTGTACGGGGCGGGGAAGGACAGCAACGCGCAGGACGCGCACGAGGGCGTTCGTCCCACCGAACCCGCGCGCACGCCCGAGAGCGTGGCCAAGTACCTCTCGCCCGACCAGCTCAAACTGTACACGCTCATCTGGCAGCGCTTCATGGCGTCGCAGATGGCCCCGGCCGTCTTCGACACGACCACCGTCGACTTCGACCTCGGCCGCTACCTGTTCCGCGCCACCGGCTCGGTGACGAAGTTCAAGGGCTTCCTTTCGCTGTACAAGGAGGCGCGCGAGGAAGGGGAGCACAAGGCGCTCGAGGACGAGCAGGCGCTGCCGGCCATCGAGCCCGGTGAGCACGTGCCGGTGCGCGCCGTCACGCCGAGCCAGCACTTCACCGAGCCGCCGCCGCGTTTCTCCGAGGCGTCGCTGGTGAAGGAGCTCGAGCGGCTGGGCATCGGCCGCCCGTCCACCTACGCCAGCATCATCTCGACGCTCACCGACCGGCACTACGCCGAGCTCGAGCAGCGCCGCTTCTTTCCCACGCCGCTTGGCGAGAGCGTGGAGAAGGTGATGGTGCGGCAGTTCCCGGCCGTCTTCAACGTGAGCTTCACGTCGGAGATGGAAGACGAGCTCGACAAGGTGGAGGGCGGCGAACTCGCCTGGCAGAGCGTGCTGAAGGACTTCTGGGGACCGTTCTCGCAGTCGCTGAACGACGTCGATGTCGAGGGGCTCATCCGCGAGGCGCACGACCTCAGCGCGCTGGAGAACGAGAAGTGCCCGCAGTGTGGCGGCAAGCTGCTGCCCAAGGGCGGCTTCTTCGGCCCGTTCGTCGCCTGTGAGCATCATCCCAAGGACTGCAAGTACACCCGCCCGCTCAAGGGCGAGCGCGTGCCGCCGGTGATGACCGAGCATCCGTGCCCGCTCTGCGGCAAGATGATGGTGATCCGTCGCGGGCGATCGGGCGAGTTCCTGGGGTGCTCCACATTCCCCAAGTGCCGCGGCACACGGTCTATGCCGACAGGCGTGAAGTGCCCCAAGGATGGCGGCGACCTCGCGGCGCGGCGTTCCAAGAAGCGGGGCAAGGCGTTTTACGGCTGCGAGAATTACCCCACCTGCGACTTCGTCTGCTGGGACAAGCCGGTGCTGGAGAAGTGCCCGGACTGCGGCTTCGTGGGCGCCGAGTCCAAGAGCAACAAGACTCGCGGTCATTACCGGAAGTGCCTCAAGTGCGCCAATGAATGGGCGGTCGAGGCGCCGGTGGATGCCGAGGCCGAAGGGGCCGGGGTGGCCGGGGCGGCGTGACGAAGCACGCCTTTGTCTATGTGGTCGGAGGCGGCCTCGCCGGAAGCGAGGCCGCCTTTCAGTTGGCCGAGCGCGGGCATCGCGTGGTGCTGCACGAAATGCGCGGCGTGCGCGGCACCGACGCGCACAAGACCGACCGGCTGGCCGAGCTGGTGTGCAGCAACACCTTCAAGAGCACCGAAGTGACCAACGCGCACGGCTTGTTGAAGGCCGAGATGCGCCTGCTTGGCTCGGTGGTGCTGCAGGGGGCCGACGCGGCGCGCGTGGCGGCGGGGAGCGCGCTGGCGGTCGACCGCGACGCCTTCTCGGAATACGTGCACGAGCGCGTGACGAGCCATCCGCTCGTCTCGCTGACGCGCGCGGAAGTGCTCACGGTGCCGGAAGCGCCGGCGATCATCGCCACGGGTCCGCTGACCAGCGACGCGCTGGCCGAGGCCGTGCGCGCGCGGCTGGGCGTGCAGTCGCTGGCTTTCTACGACGCCATTGCTCCCATTGTCTCCGTGGAGTCCATCGACCACGAGGTGGCGTTCCGCGCGGCGCGCTGGAACAAGGAAACCATGCCCTCCGAGGCAGGGGAAGGGGCAGGGTGTGGTGCAGGGGCAGAGGAGCCCGTGGGGGCATACCTGAATTGCGCGATGGACAAGGCGCAGTACGACGCGTTCATCGACGCGCTGTCGGCGG
Source organism: Gemmatimonadota bacterium (assembly GCA_038041995.1). Lineage (GTDB taxonomy): Bacteria > Gemmatimonadota > Gemmatimonadetes > Gemmatimonadales > Gemmatimonadaceae > PNKL01. The sequence continues at coordinate 11,061 of JBBTFF010000143.1, forward strand.
CCGACCAGTTCACGGCGCACGAGTTCGACAAGGTGCCGTACTTCGAGGGGTGCATGCCGGTGGAGGAGATGGCGCGTCGCGGGCGCGAATCGCTGCGCTTCGGTCCCATGAAACCCATCGGCCTGCGCGACCCGCGCACCGGCAAGCGCCCGTGGGCGGTGGTGCAGTTGCGGAGGGAAGATCGCGCGGGCCGCATGTGGAACCTCGTCGGCTTCCAGACTCGGCTCCGTATTGCCGAGCAGCAGCGCGTGCTGCGGACGATTCCGGGGCTGGAGGGAGCGGAGTTCCTGCGCTACGGTTCCATTCACCGCAACGCATACGTGAACTCGCCGGCGGCGCTGACGCCGCACTTGTCGTTGCGCGACGATCCGGCGGTGCTGTTTGCCGGGCAGCTCACCGGCGTGGAGGGGTACACCGAGAGCACGGCCACGGGATTGCTCGCGGCCATCAACCTGTCACGCATGATTGTGGGGCAGGAGCCGGTGATTCCGCCCCCCACGACGATGCTCGGCGCGCTCTACCGCTACCTGCGCGAGGCCGACCCGGCGCACTTCCAGCCGATGAACGCGAACTTCGGGCTGCTCGAGGAGCTGCCCGAGGTGCCGCGCGACAAGGCGAAGAAGCGCGAGATGTACGCCGCGCGGTCGCTGGCGGTGATGCGGGCGTGGATTGCGGAGCATGCTCTCGTGAGGTGAGGTCCGGTGTGGCGATGGCTCTCATGGAGACTGGTGTCGCGATGGCTCTCATGGCACCGGGAGGGGATCCAGGTCCCTTGAAAGTCGGTGTGCGCCCCATAGCTTCGGCTGACCATGTCGATCCTCACACTGGCCCAGCGGTCGTTTATCGAGCGCGCCGACGCTCCCGCGCTGGAGTGCGAGTACCGCGACGAGCGCCGCACGTTCACCTTCGGCGAGATCGACGCGCGCGGCGCGCGGCTGGCTGGCGTACTGGCGAACCGCGGGCTCGTAGCCGGCGACCGCCTGGCGTTCTATCTGGCCAATCGCATCGAGATCATCGATCTCTGGCTGGCTTGCGCGCGGCTCGGCGTGATCGTGGTCCCCATCAACGTGCTGTACCGCGACCGCGAGATTCGCCACATCCTTGGCGATGC
>JBBTFF010000143.1:12271-15320 GCA_038041995.1 Gemmatimonadota bacterium
CGATCACCGACGACACACCGGCCGCGCTGGTCTACACCTCGGGGACCACCGGCGCCGCCAAGGGCGCCGTGCTGACGCACGGCAACTTCACGTCGAACGCGGTGGCGGTGGCCGATGCGTGGCGGATCACCAGCGACGACCGCTACCTCGCCGTGCTTCCGCTCTTCCACGTGCACGGGCTGGGCAACGGCGTGCACGCCTGGCTGGCGACCGGGTGCCACATGCGGTTGCTCGAGCGCTTCGACCGGACGACCATCGTCGGCGCGTTCACCGAGTACGAGCCGACGCTCTTCTTCGGCGTGCCCACCATGTACCATCGCCTGCTCGAGTGCGACGATATCTCGGCGCGCCGCATCGGGCGGCGCGCGCGACTCTTCGTGTGCGGCTCGGCGCCGCTCCCGGCGCAGGTGCTCGAGGCGTTCCGGGCCAAGTTCGGCCACGTGATCCTCGAGCGCTACGGCATGACCGAGACGCTGATGAACACCACCAACCCGTACGAAGGCGAACGGCGCGCCGGCAGCGTGGGGCCGGCCATGTGGCACGTGCGCGTGCGGGTGCGGTCGGAGAACGGGGATGAGCTGAAGGACGGCGAACTCGGCGAACTGTGGGTGCGGGGCCCCAACGTGTGCGCCGGCTACTGGCGGCAGCCGGAGGCCACCGCGGCGGCCTTCGTGGACGGGTGGTTCCGCACCGGCGACATCGGCGTGCGCGCGCGCGACGGCTACATCACGCTGCAGGGACGCCGCAGCGACCTGATCATCTCGGGCGGGTTCAACATCTATCCGCGGGAGATCGAGGAACTGCTGCTCGAACAGCCGGGCGTGCGCGAAGCGAGCGTGGTGGGGGTTCCCGACGAAGCGCGCGGTGAAGTCCCCGTGGCCTATGTGGTGTGCGAGGGGTCGCTGGACGAAGTGGCGCTGCGCCTGGCCGTCTCGGCCGGACTGGCATCGTTCAAGGCGCCGCGCGCCTATGTGCGCGTCGCGGCGCTGCCGCGCACGGCGCTGGGCAAGGTGCAGAAGCACCTGCTGCCTCCGTGGAAGGCTCCGTGAGCGCCGCCGCGCTGTCGCTGGCCGGGCTGCTGCTGGTCATCCTCACGAGCCTCACCTCGCGCCTCAACGTGGGCGTGCTCGCGGTCTCCATTGCGTGGCCGATCGCCATGTATGCGGCCGATTGGAAGGTCGAAGCGCTCATGGCGGCGTTTCCGTCGTCGCTGTTTCTCACGCTGCTCGGGGTCACGCTGCTCTTTGGCGCAGCGCAGGCCAATGGCACCATGACCGTGGTGGCGGCGCGCGCGGTGCGGTTCTGCCGCGGACGCGTGGTGCTGCTGCCGTGGGTCTTCTTCGCGCTGGCCTTCGGCATTTCCACCTTGGGGCCGGGGGCGATTGCCGCCACCGCGCTGGTGGCGCCGCTGGCGCTTTCGGTGGGAGCGACCGCGGGGATTCCGGCGATCCTGAGCGTGCTGATGGTCTGCAACGGCGCCAACGCCGGTCACCTGTCGCCGATCGCGGCCGGCGGGGTGCTCGTCAATGCGCTCATGCGCAACGCCGGGGTGGGCGGTCACGAGTGGCTGGTCTGGGGCACGAACTTCGGGGCGCACTTCCTCGCCGGGGTGGTGGCCTTCGCGCTGTTTGGCGGGTTTCGCCTCTCCTGGCGCGCCGTCGTCGCCGCGACGCACGAGGTGCTGATGCCGCTCGAGCGCAAGCACTGGATCACGCTGGTGGTGGTGCACCTCTGGATCGCCGGCGTCGTGCTGGCCAAGATGCCGCCGGGTCCGTCGGCGTTCGCCGCGGCCGCGCTGCTGATCCTCGCGCGCACCGTGGACGACAGCGCCGCGGTGAACGCGGTGCCGTGGAACGTGCTGCTGATGCTGGCCGGCGTGAGTGTGCTGATCGGCGTGCTCGAGAAGACCGGCGGGATGGAGTTGTTCACCACGATGCTGGCGCGCATCTCGTCGCCGGCGACCGTGAACGGCGCCATCGCCTTCATCACCGGCATCATCTCGTCGTACAGCTCCACGCTTGGCGTCGTCTATCCCGCGTTCCTCCCGTCGGTGCCCGGCCTGGTGGCCAAGCTCGGCGGCGGCAGCGTGCTGCAGGTCATGCTGAGCATCAACGTGGGTGCGGCGCTGGTGGATGTCTCGCCGCTGTCGACCATCGGGGCGCTGGGGCTGGCCGCGGTGCCGGCGTCACAGGACGTGCGCGCCGTCTTCCGGAAGATGCTGCTGTGGGGCTACGCGATGGCGGTGGTCGGCGCGCTCTTCGCGTTGTTTGTGATTCCGGTTCTCGCGCGGTAGTTGTGTTGCTGCAGCGAGATTTGTGTGGCGAAGTCTCTCACGGAGACCGAAGCGGACGAAGGGCACGGAGAGCCCCCCGTCTCCCCCCTATCCCAGCGGGGCCGACTCCTTGCGGCGCTTGAGCGCCGGCCAGAGTTCCGTCTGCGGAATTTCTTTTTCCAGTTCGAGGCGCACGCGGGTGGCCAGGTCGTCCACCGACCGCGGGTCGCCCACCAGGTCATACTCGCGCACGTCGATGCGCAGTACCGGACACCGCTTGAAGCCCTCGATCCAGCGCGCGTAGCGCCCGTGCAGCGACGCGAAGTACTCCGGGTCGGTGTCGCGCTCCTTGGGTCGCCCGCGAGAGGCAATGCGTCCGAGGATCGTCTCGAGCGGGCCGTGCAGGTAGACCATCAGGCGCGGCGGGCGTGCCGCCGGCGCGTGCAGCAGCTCGGCGTACAGGCGCTGGTACAGCTCCCAGTCGTTGGATTGCATGTACCCCTGCTCGTACAGCCCGCGCGCGAAGATCTCGGCGTCCTCGTACCAGGTGCGGTCGAGCACCCAGCTGCCGCCCATCGCCCGCATCCTGCGCATGCTCTGGAAGCGCGTGGCGAGGAAGTGCAGCTGCAGGTGCAGGCCGTAGGAGCGCATGCCCGCGTCGCCGTCGTAGAACAGTTCGAGCCACGGGTTGTCGGCGTCGACGCTCTCCAGCGCGAGTTGGAGGCCGAATCGATTCGCCAGGGCCGCGGACAAGGTGGACTTTCCGCAGCCGATCAT